>CBFIHA010000134.1:0-7748 GCA_965662195.1 uncultured Pirellulales bacterium | reverse complement strand
TATTACAAGAAGGTCGAGGACTGGACCAATCTCTCGGCCGTGCTGGAGCAGCTGACCAAGCTCCAGCCCAACTTCTATTCGGTCTGGGACTTCCAGGCCCACAACCTCTCGTACAACATCTCGGTCGAATTCGATGACTATCACGACCGCTATGCCTGGGTAATGAAAGGGATCGAATTCCTGCGGCAGGGAATCTTCTTCAACACCCGTGAGCCGCGGCTGCTGGGGCGGATGGGCTGGTTCATTGCTCAAAAAATTGGTCGTGCCGATGAAAAGGTGCAGTACCGTCGGCTGTTCAAGGCAGACGACGACTTCCATGAGCGGGACCGACCGGGCCGGACCCTGGCTGAGCGGGACAACTGGCTGGTGGGCCGGGAGAAGTATCTCGCCGCCCAGCAACTGGCCGATTCAGGAGCGCCGCTGAAGACGACACCGCTGATCTTTCACTCGGAGCCGATGATGACGGCCATCAACTATGCCCGCGGCCTGGCGGCGGACGGCATTTTTGGCGATAAGGCACGGGACGGCTGGACCCTGGCGGGAGAGGCGATGCGGCGGTACGCCGTCCGGGAGATCCCCACCAGTTGGAACGTGCCGATCCGGCTGGGACTGCGGGAGGCTGAACTGGCCCGGGCCGAACGGCTGGCCGGTGAACTCGAAGACCTGCTGCCCGGTCGGTTTGTGGAATTCGAAGAGCAGCGGAAGGCCGCCCTCAGCGAAGACCAACGACAGGCACTTGAGGCCCCCCCGCTGGACCGGACCGAGCAGCAACAGCAGCTGGTCTCGGAGGCCGAGCAGGCGCTGAAGGTGACCTGGCCGATGGTGACCCGCGAAGCGCCGGCTGCTGTTCGGGAGCGGGCAAAGGAACTGGCCGCGGAGTATGTCGAGGCGAGTGAGACCGCCGAGATCATCGACCGCTACCGTGACATTGTGAACTTCGACTTCTGGCGGGCCACCTGCGAGATGGAGGTGACCGAGCCTGCCCTGCGGGCCCGCGAAGCCACCTGGCGGGCCGAGAAGGACTTCGAGGCTGCTCGGCTGCGGCCGGCGAAGCAGGCCTTTGAAGAGGCCTTCGCCGCCTGGCGGGAAGTGCTCGACGACTCAGACGTGCTCCGAGAGGATGCCCTCACCCGGGACGACCTCCAGGAGATCGTGGACCGGTACCGGGAGGTGCTCGAACAGCTCGACGAACCCTTCCCTAGCCCCTTCATTCTCGACGACGTGCTCGAGGGGTAAGACAAAGCTGCCGCCGCGACACCGCTACTGTGGCGGTGCGACCGATGCCGTCTCGTAGGTTCGTCCGATCGCCCGCGACTGCAAGGCGGCCAGCTGATAGAGCCTTTCGCCGGCCGGCGTCGGATAGCGGCCGGTGATGCAGGCCTGGCAGAGCCGGGTCTCGGGCAGGTCGATGGAGCGGGCGACCGACTCAATCGGCAGATAGCGGAGCGAGTCGGCTCCGAGTACCTCAGCCATCTCGGCCTGGGCCTCTTCGCTGAGCGTGTCGCCCCGAAGAAACCGTGGGGCGAACAGTTCATCGATTGTCGACATGTCGATGCCGTAGAAGCAGGGAGCGACGATCGGCGGGCAGGCAATCCGGACATGGATCTCCCGGGCCCGGCCGAGCGATCGCATCCGACCTAGCAGCACCCGCATGGTGGTGCTCCGGACGATCGAGTCTTCCACCAGAATCACCCGCTTGCCTTCGAGCACTTCCCGGAGCGGGGTGTACTTGCTTTCGGCCTTCTGCCGGCGACTGGCCGCTCCGTCGATGAAGGTGCGGCCGGTGTAGCGATTCCGGATCAGGCCCTCGACGCTCGGAATGGAGAGCCGGTAGGCCATGGCGTCGGCGGCGGCCTTGCTGGTGTCGGGAACCGGCACCACCACAGTGTCGCCGTCGATGGGGACGGTCTCCAGCCGGGCCAGCTCCTCGCCCAGCCGCTTCCGTGACAGGTAGACGCTGCGATCGTCCATCGTGCTGGCAACATTGGCAAAGTAGATCCATTCAAAGAAGCAATGGGCCCGCCGCTGGTCGGCGGCAAAGCGTTCGATCCGCAGCCCTGCCTCATCGATCACCAGAGCGGTGCCCGGTTCGAGTGAACGGATCGACTCCGGCGGAAAACCGAGGTTGAGCAACGCAACACTTTCACTGGCGGCGGCCACCAGCTGTCCGTGTCGGGCGTATTCCAGCGGCCGGATGCCAAGGGGATCGCGGGCCAGGATCATCCGGCCGCAGGCATCGAGAATCGCCAGGTTCCAGGCCCCGTCGAATCGGCTGGCCAGCGTGGCGAGCAATTCGGCCGGGGGGGGGGCGGCGTTTCCCGCAAGCTCCCGGCCGATTGCATGGAGGATGACTTCGGTGTCGTTCTCCCGGGCCAGGTGGTTGTCGTCATCGGCCAGGATTTCATCCCGGAGCTCCGGGTAGTTGGCCAGCTGGCCGTTGAAGCCGAAGGAGAACCACTTCCGTTTCTGGATGTGGGGCCGCTCCAGCGGTTGGGCATAGCCGCGGTCCTCGGCTCCGCAGGTGGCATAGCGGACGTGGCCGATCGCCGCCCGGCCGCAGTGCTGGGCCATCAGGCTCTCGAACTTGCCGCGGTGACTCATCCGAAAGACCTCGCTGACGCTGCCGACCTCTTTGTGGGTTGCCAGCAACTGGCTCCGGTCGGGGTTCCAGACCGTCATGCCGGCCGAGAGCTGCCCCCGATTCTGGATGTCGAGCAGCATCCGGGGAATCAGCCGTGAAACCTCCTCGGGGCCTGAGGGGGGGCAGAGGTCGCTCGCCTCACCGCCGGGCAGATGGTAGATGGCCGCGAGGCCGCACTCGTGTTTGAGATCGCTCACCGGGCCCTCGACGTGGCGGGAAAATCGAGCCAACCCGGGTTATATGCTGCCATGGGCCCCAGCCTCAACCGGGCGGTCGGCGGAGGCGGTAGAACATGCATGCCGCGGGTGCGGTGGCCCCCGCGAACGGGGTGAGGGTACGATGACAGCCTTCCCGACCGCGGCAGCCTCGCCCGGCGCCGACCTGAGACAGTTCACCGATCATGAGTAGCCCGTCCCGCCCGGATCTTATCGCCGCAGCCCGCCTGATCGTTGTCAAGATCGGCAGCCGCGTGCTCACGACCCCCGACGGGCTGCTCGACACCGCACGGATTGCAGTGATCGGCCGGCAATGCGACCAGCTGTTGGCAGCCGGGAAACAGCTGGTGGTGGTCAGTTCGGGAGCGGTTGCAGCAGGCATGGGGCGACTGGGGCTTTCCCGCCGGCCGCGAACCCTCTCCCGGCTCCAGGCGGCGGCCGCTGTTGGCCAGAGCTGCCTGATCGAGGCGTACGAGCGGTCGCTGCGGCCCCACGGCCGACACGTTGCCCAGGTGCTGCTGGTGGCCGAAGATCTGCAGGATCGCCGGCGATACCTCAACATCCGGGGCACCCTGCGGGCCCTGCTCGATGAAGGGGCGGTGCCGATCGTCAACGAAAACGACACGGTCAGCGTCGAGGAACTGCAGACCTCCTTCGGCGACAACGACCGGCTGGCGGCCCTGGTAGCCACCTTGCTGCCAGCCGATCTGCTGATTCTGCTGTCAGATGTCGCCGGGCTCTACGATCGGGCTCCCGAGGCCGAGGGAGCAGCGGTGATCCCCCTGGTTCCGGTAATTGATGCGGGGACCGAGCGGTTGGTCAGGGATCGTGCCAGCGGCCTGTCGAAGGGCGGCATGGCCAGCAAACTGGCGGCGGCCCGGATGGTGACCGCTTCAGGCTGTCACTGTGTCATCGGTCCGGGGAAACGGGATGACGTGCTCGGGGCGATCTGCAGCGGCGGCGAGGTGGGAACCCTGTTTCCCGCTTGCCGGGGCACCATGCCGGCCCGGAAACGCTGGCTGGGCTGGTCTGCCCCCGCCAGCGGCACCCTCGTGGTCGATGCCGGTGCCCGGCGGGCGGTGGTCGATGGCGGCAGCAGCCTGCTCGCCGCCGGCGTGCTCGCCGTCTCGGGCAGCTTTGGCCCCGGTGAGATCGTGACGCTGGAAACACCGGAGGACGGAGTCTTTGCCCGGGGTCTGGTCAACTATGCGGCCACCGACCTTGAGCAGATTCGGGGTCTGCAGACCGATCAGGTGCTCCAGCAGCTTGGCCGCTGCGGCTGTGATGCGGTGATTCACCGGGATGATCTCGCGGTGATTCAGCGGGACCGCTCCCAGACGTCCGACCGGGCTGATCCGCTCCCAGAGACCATGGGCTGATTCCCACGATGCTTGAACAGCTGTTGATCGTGCTGGCACTGATCCTTGCCAACGGGTTTTTTTCGGGCGCGGAAATGGCCATTGTCGCCAGCCGGCGGGGCCGGCTACGGCAGCTGGCCGAGCAGGGGGACCAGGCGGCTGCCAAGGCACTCGATTTGGCCCTCACCCCCGACAAATTCCTGCCGACGGTCCAGATTGGGATCACCCTGGTGGGCACGCTGGCGGCGGCCTACGGCGGTGATCGGGTAGTGAGCGTGCTGGCCTCCTGGCTGACCGCCAACGGTTCGCCTACCCTCCAGGCTGCGGCGCGGCCAATTGCCCTGACGGTCTTTGTCGCGGTGCTCTCGTTCTTCACCCTGTTGCTCGGTGAGCTGGTGCCGAAGCGGCTGGCCCTGCGGCGGGCTGAAGACTTTGCCCGCCTCGCAGCTCCGGTCATGCAGATTTTTGCGGCGGTGACCCGGCCGCTGGTCTGGATGATGGGCCTGTCGACTTCGGCGGTGCTGTTTCTGTTGGGGGCCCACAAGCAAGATGGGCCGAGTGTGTCCGTGGACGACATCGAGCACCTGCTGGAGGCCGGCCGGGCCGAGGGGGTGCTGGAGGCGGTTGAGCAGGCGGTGGCAGCCGAGGCCCTGCGGCTCGGCGAGCGGACGGTTCGCGACATCATGCGGCCCCGTATCGATCTCGACGCCATCGACATCGACACACCGTCGGCCGAGGTGCTGGGGGCGATCGCAATGGCGGGCTATTCGCGCCTGCCGGTCTACGAGGGATCACTCGACCAGATTCTGGGCTACGTCTCGATCCGCGACGTGCTGCGACAGAACTGGATGGGCTGGCCGATTGAACTGCGGAAGATGCTGCACAAGGCGCTGTTCGTCCCCGAGACGATGCCGCTCGACCGCCTGCTCGAACTGTTTCAAAAAGAGCGGAACCAGCTGGCGATCGTGCTCGACGAATATGGTGGCACCGAGGGTCTGGTGACTCTGGAGGATGTCGTGGAGGAACTGGTGGGTGAGATTCGGGACGAGCACGAAGGCGACGGTGACAGTGAGTTCGTCAGCCGTGAGGACGGCTCCTGGCTGGTCGATGGCGGCCTGCCGCTTGACGACCTGCTCGAGCGGCTGGCCATTCGTGATCCCGGCGGTGGCCGTGACTATTCGACCGTCTCAGGGCTCGTACTCGACGAGCTGGAGCGGATTCCCCGGGTGGGCGATGCCTTCGAGTGGAACGGCCTGTCGATCGAGGTGGTCGACATGGATGGCCGACGGATCGACCGGCTGCTCATTCGGCCGCTGGCAAGTCCGGCTTGAGCGTGGGTCCGGCCAGGCGGGCCAGGGGGGCCGGCTGGTCGTTCCGCCGGAAGACTGCCCGCCAGACCGGTGCTCCGGCCAGACGCGTCCGCCGCTCGAAATGGGTGCGGTAGTCGCTGTTGGGGCCTCCGGGCAGCTCCTCGGCCGGCGGACCGAACCGGCCGGTCACTCCGGTCGCCGTCACCGCCTCCTGAAAATATTCCTCGACGTCGGTCCAGACGTGCAGCTGCCCATCGGCAGGCAGCAGCCGGGCGGCGTGCGCGAGGAACACCGGGTTGAGAATCCGCCGCTTCCGGTGGCGGGCCTTCCACCAGGGATCGGGAAAGTAGACATGCACGCCGGAGAGACACCGATCCGCCAGCAGGCTGCTGACGAGCCGCATCGCGTCGCCGTGGATGACCCGGCCGTTGGGGCAGGCGGCCGCCGCGAGCTTGCCGGCGGCCAACCGGGCATAGCCACCGCTGACCTCGATGCCGAGGTAGTTCTGCCCGGGATTGGATGCGGTTGCAGCCGCCAGGAACATCCCTTTGCCCGATCCGACCTCAAGTTCGACCGGTAGCGGTTGATCGAACAGACTGGTTGGATCCAGCGGTGTCGGCAGGCCGGCAAGCGTCAGCAGGTGCCGGGACAGGTCCAGATCGGCGGCAGGTTTCCGCGGGGGACGGCGGGGCATCGTAGGCCGTCAGGCGGTCGGGGCAGGGCGGGCGGCAGCAGGCTGCTCAGCCGCCACCAGAAAATCGACCGGCAGCGGCACGCCCTTGATCATGCCCTCGACAACGATACTGTCGTTGACCAGCCCCTGAAAGCGGCAGACGATCATCGCCCTGGGCCTGACGCGGACGCGTTCGACGGCGATCACCAGCCGGTCACCCGGCCGGACAGGCTCACGGAATCGTACCTCTTCAAGGCCACCAAAGCCGATCATCTCGGCATCAAGCAGCTGATACTTCTTTGAAAAATAGCTCGAGAGTTGGGCCGCAGCTTCGCACATCATCACGCCGGGCATCAGTGGCACGGTGGGGAAGTGGCCCCGCACCCAGAACTCATCGTTCCGCACATCCTTGTAGCCGACGCAAAGGGCCCGCTCGAGGTCCTCATGGACGATTGCCGTCAATTGCTCCATTTCGAACCGCTGCTGGTTGTAGCGGCGGATCTCGTCAATGTCGGCAATGACCCTGTTCAGGTCATAATCATTCGGGGAGATGATGAAGTCGCGGGCAGGCACGGTACGGTCTTCCTCCGAGGGGCCCGGTGATGATGGCGACGGAAGACCGATCAGGTCTTGATGTGCTTCCGCTTGGCTTTGCGAGCCTTGCTGTTGGCTGGCCGGGAGCCGTGATTGGCTTTTTTGAGGGTGCGATGAGGCTTTGACATGGCGGATGGTGACCTGGCGGTGAATCGACCGGATGAACTTTCCGGAATCGAGCACCATACCACGGCCGCAGCGACCATGCCACGGGGGTAAAGACTTGGCGTCTGGCAGGCCCCTGCGCCGCCTTGAACCGCCCTATGGCAGCCGCTTCGAACCCTGCCGCTCGGCTTCGAGGGCCTCACGAACGGAAGTTCGGAGAATATCGATGAAACTGGCAATCAGAAAGCCGAATAGGCCGCCGAGCACGGCCGAGGAAATGCCCCCCAGAAGGGCACCTGGCAGCGAGGCTGACGCGAGTGTTACCAGGGCCGTGCCGCCGGCCACACCCCCGACCGCACCGCCGATGCCCGCCGAAACCGGCAGCAGCCAGCCAACTTTGGTGCGTCGCTCCAGATGAGTTGGTGGAAGGTCCGGCACCGGTGCTGATCGAAACCGTCCACCCCGGCGGGCCAGGTCGCGGTCGGTGGCCTCTTGCATCCGGGTTCCGATCGCGTTGCCGGCCACATGCATACCGATGCTGCCGAGTACCACGATGGCAGCCAGCCAGCCGGCCAGCCCCAGCCAGTTGATGGCGGCAAAGGCGACTGCCAGCGCAACCGAAAGCCAGAGGAAGGTAGTGAATCGCATGAGGCCGGGTGGAGCAGGTGCGGGCGTGCGGCGGACCTCATTTATCATAGGGTGGCTGAGCCCGATCGGTGCCAACGGTTCTGCCCCAGGAAAGCCGGGCAGGATGCCCGGTCTTTCCGTGAAGCCAGCCCCAGCCCCGGCCCCACCCGGCGACAGGATGCCGCCAATGAGCACCAGCAGAACGCCACAAACCTTGGCTTTGTG
>CBFIHA010000133.1:0-8036 GCA_965662195.1 uncultured Pirellulales bacterium | reverse complement strand
CGTCTCTACTTCTCAGAATGCGACTTTTTTTCTGCCGATAGACGCTAACGCGCACCATCAAAACGTGCGATTCAGGATTCCAAGAATGGGGTTTTTCGCTCGCAGTCGCGTCCCCGCACCATGAAAGTCTTTAATGGTGGGTGGGTGCCGAGCTGGAAGCCGCCAGGCTGAAGGCGGCGGACCGACAGGACGCAATAAGTGAGCAATCACGTTCGAATGCAGGGTGGCATGGTGTCGATCATGGGAAATGGGCAGGCAGCAGCATCGCTAGCGGAGGTCCGGCAGTTGGTGAGCCGCTTTCTCCCGGCGGCCGAGGCGGCCACACTGGTGATTCAAAAACCGTCGATGGTTGGATTCAGCGGAGCGGCGGTTTGGCTGCTTTCACCAACTGATGGATCTCCGCGGTATGTGCTCAAGCAGCTGCCCGCCGCGGTACCGGCCCGCCAGCTCGGCTGGACACAGCAGCTGGGCTGTTTTCTCAACGGCCGGGGGCTCAACGTGATCCCGCTACCGATTGCACCGCTGGCGGCACCGCCGACCGGCGGCTGCGGGGGCCTGGTGGCCGACGAGCAGGGCCAGCTCTGGCAGTGCCTCACGTTTTGCCCGGGCCAGCCCGTGCCACGGCCGACGGCGACCGAAGTGGTTGCTGCCGTTAGCACCCTGGCAGCCGTGCACCGGGCGGCAGCCGGGTTTGGTAAGCCCCAGCCAACGGTCAGGCCGACCGGCTGGCAGACGCGGGTGAGTCAACTGACGCAGTTGTCGGCAACCGGACTGCCCCGACCGGCAGAACCGCCTCCCCACCTGTTTGCCGACCAGGCCGTCTGGCAGCGGCTGGTCGCCGTCCGGCGGGAGGTCGCCGCCCAGCTTGCCGATGGGGACCAGCAGCGGTTGGCTGGCAGACTGGCTGGCCACCATTTTTCGTCGCCGCTACAGCCGGTCCTTCGCGACAGCTGGTGGGCCCACCTGCTTTTCGCTCCCGCTACCGGGGATCGTCGCGTTACCGGGCTCATCGATCTCGACGCCGCCGGCATCGACAGCCCGGCCATCGATCTGGCCCGGCTGCTCGGCAGCTGGCAGCTGGAGTCGGCCGACCAGGCCCTCCCCCTTCTCGACCGCTGGCCCGAGGCTTTCCGCTGGTATGCCGACTGCTGTCGGCCTGCCGGGGATTTCCCGGCGGTTGTGCAACTGCTGCACGACACCGCAGTGATCTGCGGGCTTGACCGCTGGCTGCACTGGCTCTTTCGGGAACAGCGAGATTTTGCCGATTATTCGCGGGTGGTGGCCCGGCTGGAGGCCCTGCTGCGGGCGTTGCCGGCAGCCATTGCCCGCCTCCGCCGCGTGTGAGTCGTGGACCGCCGGCTGTGCCGGCCTCGATTGACCCCACAAAATTACGACCGATAGACTCGCCGATAGAATTCTGTGAAGTGGTGATCTGGCCGGCGAGGGAACGTACCCGGCCCCGCGTCACTCGGTACGGTGCGTCCTAGCGAGGAGTCCTTCAGAGCGATGGCAACATCAGGATGGGCGGTAACGGCGGCAGCGGCAGGGAAAGCCGTGGTGGCTGGGGTTCGCGTTGGTGGACGGGCAGCGCTCCTGGTGGCAGGGGTGGTGTTTGGGCTTTACGGGGCTCCGCATTGCCGGGCGGCAGATGACAGCCCCAGTCTGCCGGCGTTCGGCTCATCCTTCGATCCGCTCGACGGCGTCGGCGCCGTGGCGGACGATCCGGTGCGCATCAACGCCCGCGTCGAGCCGCTGCCGAGCGGTGCCAGTCAATTGGTGGTTGTCGCGCAGCTCGGTGGCGGCTGGCACCTTTACTCACTCGATCAAAAGCCCGGCGGGCCCAAAGCCACCTCAATCACAGTGGCCGAGGATTCGCCACTGGTGCTGGCAGGACGGTTTCAGGCAACGCCGCCACCCACGAGGAAAACCGTTTCCGATGTGCCCGGCTGGGAGGGCCTGGTGGTTGAGGAGCATGCCGGTGAGGTGACCTGGACGGCGCCGCTCAAGGCAAACCCGGCCGGGACGGCCGCGGCGGTTCACGGCAGCGTCAGCCTGCAACTCTGCGAGGACAATGCCTGTACCCCGCCGCAAACAATTGCATTCACAGCAGCAGTCGGAGAGGCCGACGCGGGACCTCGGGCGGTCACGCCGTTGCCACCTGAGCCGGTGCGGCATCTTCCCGAGCGGGGGCACCTGGTAATCGAGGCGACGGTGGGTGACGTCACCACCAGCGCGAACGCCTGCACCGTCTGGCCCCTGACGATTGATCTGCTGCCTGAGCAGGGCTGGCACCTCTACGCCCCAAGGTCCGACACAAAGACCGAGGTCGGCCAGGGGAAGCCGACGATTCTTTCACTCGTGCCGGGGGCGGGCCTGCGGGTTTGTGACATCGTGGCCCAGCGACCGGTGCTGGCGACCAAGCCGGAACTCGCGGAGGCAGGAGCAGTTGAGGGACCCATCTCGCTGACCGTGATGATTGAGGTACCGGGCGAGCCGGCCGGTTCAGACCCCTCGGCCGCCAGCCCCGAGCAGCACGCCGGAGCAAGCAAGCTTGAGCTTCTGATCGGCTTTCAGACCTGTAGTGACACGACCTGTGACCCGCCCTGGGCCAGCCGGTTGCTGGTCGATGTTCCGGCGGCGGGAGCGGCGGGACGGCCCCGGGTGAGCTTCGACGATGGCCGCTACGCTGAGGCGGCCCAGAAGCCGGCGACGCTGAGCCAAGCTCCGCCGCAGCTGGTCGGTCAGCCACCGGCCGGCCCGGCGACGGCTGTCAGCAGTGCTGAGGGCATAGGCGGGAGCCAGGTTGTGGCGAGCAGCCCCTTGTCACTGCCGCTGGCCCTCGCCGCCGGGCTCCTCGGCGGGCTGATTCTTAACCTGATGCCCTGCGTGCTACCGGTTCTGGGGCTCAAGCTGATGTCGTTTGCCCAGCAGTCGGGTCGGGCCCGGCGGGAGATATTTCAACTCAATCTCTGGTACTGCGGCGGGCTTTATGCCGTTTTCTTCGTGCTGGCGACGGCCAGCGTGGCGGCCAACCTCGGTCTGGCCGGCAGCAACCTCGCCTGGGGCGAGCAGTTCACCTCGGCTGGCTTCAACATTGTGATGGCATCGATCGTCTTTGCGTTCGCGTTGTCGTTTCTCGGGGTCTGGGAGCTTCCCATTCCGGGCTTCATTGGCAGCACGGCCGGCAAGGTGCAGACGCAGGAGGGGCCGGCCGGCTCGTTTTTGAAGGGGGTGCTCAGCACCGTGTTGGCCACACCCTGCAGTGGCCCGTTTCTGGGCCCGGTGTTCGGCTTCACGCTGACCCAGCCGACGCCAGTGACGTACGCCGTGTTCGCCTCGATTGCCACTGGCATGGCCTTGCCCTACCTGCTCGTCGGCGTCTTTCCGGGGCTGGTGAAGTTTGTGCCGAAGCCCGGCGCCTGGATGGAGACCCTCAAAGAAGTGCTCGGCTTTGTGATGCTCGGCACGGTGGTCTTTCTGTTCACCTTCCTTGACAAGGACTACTTTGTGCCGACCTTCGCGCTGCTGGTCGGGATCTGGGCAGCCTGCTGGTGGGTCGGCCGCAGCCAGAAGACGACCGGCACCGCCAGTTTCGGCCGCTGGCTGCAGGGGGCGATCGTCACGGCGGCGATCGGCTCGGCGGCCTTCTTGGTGCTGGGGCCGGGTGAGTCAGTGATTGAATGGCAGCCTTTTTCACGGGCCCGGCTGGCTGAATTGCGGCAGCGGGGGGCGACGGTGATGGTCGACTTTTCCGCCGATTGGTGCCTGACCTGCAAGTACAACCTCAACTTCGCGATCGAGACACCCCGGGTGAAGCGGGCCCTGTCCGACAGCCAAATCGTGCCGATGCTGGCTGACTGGACCGATGGGTCGCCCGAGATCAAGGCGATGCTCGAGAGCCTGGAAAGCAAGTCGATTCCGGTGCTGGCCTTTTTCCCGGCGGAAGAGCCGGGCGTACCGGCCCCCGCTCCGATTGTGCTGCGTGATCTGGTTACCGAGGCGCAGGTGCTGGCTGCGATTCAAGATGCTGGCGGCTCGAAGGGCCTTGGGCCCGAGATGCGGGCCCGGTCGGCGTCGCTGGCACCGACGGCTCACTGAGTTGGGGGGAGACTTTGGGCGGACTAGCAGCAACGTACCACCTCAACAGCCGTCAACGCGGGACTTGGAGCCCGCTTCTTGCCGGCTGGCCAACCTCCAACCTTATTGATTGACGCATTGCGGGAAACGGCACCGGAATTCCATCGATCTCGAAGAGCTGAAAGTGATCGCTGGACGGTGCATTCGCCTTTCAGGCTCCTGTCACCAGCCAGCGGAACTCGCCGTCGGCATTGAACTCGACCACGCGGCTTCCATTCGTCAGCCCGGCCCGGAGGCCACGCTCTTCCAGCACCATGGCGGTGACGGGCCAACTGTTGAACTTCGGCTGGCCTGCCACCTGCGTGTTGATCCCCTCGTTGATTGTTCCGTCCGCGGTTTTCCGGATGCTGTTTGCCTCTGCCTGCGTTCCGTCATACCGCCAGACGATTCAATCGCCGATGGAATCCGGCCACGCCGGGCCGCGGTGAATCTCAATCGCCGCCCTGCCGGCGCCGATCTCGTCGGTGGGCAGCCTGCTTCCCCTGCTGACAGCCAGCAGCACGTTGCCGTTGGGCAAGACCCAGCCCTCCCGGGAGTTGACCGGATACGTCCACTCGACGGCACCGGCGGGACGCTCCGGCGAGAACAGAACGACCGCAGTCTGTTTTCCGCAGACGAGGATCCTCCGTTGCCCGATTGGTTGGCCGTCCAGAGCGGCAGGCTGGGTGGTCAGTCCAAAGGTGAGCAGCACCGCAACTCCAAAATTGAAGCATGCACAATGAGGCCTGCCTGTAAACCAGCTTCTTACTGATCGCATTCAGCTCCTCACGGGAGCAATTCGCTATCGTCCAGACTCCAAAGAAACTACCTGCGACCGGGTTGCGAAATGGTGCGCGAGGTGTTGCAGGAACAGGTAGCTAAATGACTTCAAAAACGGCCGCTTGCCCAAAAGTCTCACTCGAATCCATGAAACCTGCCGCGGGGCCACCGGCTCTGAATCGGCTCGGCTGGGCGGTCGCATCTGTCGATGTCCGCCAACCCGCTTGCCTTGGAAGCCGCCTTCGTCCTGGGCGGGGATCAATAACCAGCGACCCTGTCTGAGGGTGAGATGGCCTGGGCTGTTGGGGGAAATGACGAGCTGTTCCCGGGCCGGGCCGGTGGCGGTGCCGGTGAACTCCGCAAGCTGATTGACCCCGTCAACCACGGCCTCTGGTGGAACAACCGCACCGGCGGCTGCGGCGAAGGTGGTGATCAGATCAATCTGGCTGACCAGTGCGTTCGAGGTCGTGCCGGCAGGCACCTGTCCAGGCCAGCGGACGATGAACGGCACCCGGTGCCCACCCTCCCAGGCGCCGAACTTGAAGCCAAGCAGTTCGCCGTTGAGCCGGTGCCCCAACTCCCAGGCCCGCTGGCCTGTTTTGTTGAGCATGCCACCGTTGTCACTGGTGAAAACGACCAGGGTCTTTTCATTGAGATCGCAGCGATCAAGAGCCGCCAGCAGCTCACCAACCATCCAATCGAGTTCATGGACGAAGTCCCCGTAGCGGCCGCAACCGCTTGTTCCGACGAACCTCGGGGCGGGTGTGAAGGGATGATGAATGTTGGTCGTTGCGAGATACAAGAAAAAAGGCTGGTCGACAGCCTGCTGCTGCTGTTTTTCAATCCAGGCAACCGCTTTTTCGGCAAACGTGGTGCCAACCTCTTCTTCCCGGTAGCGTTCGAAGGCATTCCGGGCACCGCCAATGCTCGTGTAGCCCCCCTTCTCCGGCCACCGCTGCGTCACCGATGCCTGCCCCGGCACAAATGGATCTGTCGAATCAAGACCGACCACGCCATGGTTTTCAACATAGACCGCCGGCGGGCCACTGTTGACCGTCGGCATGCCGAAGTAAGAGTCGAAGCCAAGCTCGAGTGGCCCGGGCATCAGCGGCTTGTTCCAATCTGTGCGGCCTCGACCAAAACCGAGGTGCCACTTGCCGATGATGGCGGTGGCATAGCCAGCGGACTTCAGCACGCTGGCAAGCGTCGGCTGGTCGGTGCCGATTGTGAGTTCCTGGTGAAGATTGGTTGGTCCCCAAAAATTTTTTCGCAGCGGATACTGGCCGGTCAGCAGACCGTAGCGGGAGGGGGAACAAACGGCGGAGGCCGAGTGGGCGTCAGTAAAACGGCGGCCCTCTGTGGCAAGGCGATCGATGTTCGGTGTTTTGATCTTCGTCGCGCCGTAACAGCTGAGGTCACCGTAGCCAAGGTCATCGGCGTTGATGAGCACGATATTTGGAGGCGGTGGGCCAGGATCAGCAACTGCCAAGCTGGTGTTCACAAGCAGGAGAGACAAGACGGCAAGGGAGGCAGAAACACGCATGGCGAACTCCTGGGTCGAAACAGACACCGGATGCCATGAGCCTATGGCCTCAAGAGGCCGGGAAGTATTACCATTCTCAGCATGAATGGTTGCCGTTTGTGTCCCGGCGGCTGGCGCACACGCTGACGTTGCCGTTCCTCTACAACTCAGTCGGCCGGCAGGCTGACGCCTGTCGGTAGGAATGTCACCTTGCGGTCATTGGCCAATGGTTCGCCCGGCGTGCAGCGGCCGGCAGCCACCTGCCTGTTCAGTAGCTGCAGCAGCCGGCTGACTTCAGCTGGATGGTGAGCGGCCACGTTGGTGGTTTCGGCAGGATCGTCCTTCAGGTGAAACAACTGGAGCGGTGGGAGTCCCTGCTGTTTCGCCGCCTTCTCTTTCGGGACGCTCCAGCCGCCGCTACCGCGGCAGAGGCAGAGCTTCCAGTCGCCCTGCCGGATGGCAAACGAGCCATCGATTGAGTGGCTGATCAGCGTGTCGCGGGCCGATTCGCCCGTACCCGTGAGGACTGGCAAGAGGCTGAAACCATCTTCGCCACCCGCGTGAGCCTGCGGTTGGTCCGCGATTGCGGCCAGCGTGGGAAAGATGTCAGTCAGGCAGGCGAGGGTGTCGCTGGTTTGCCCAGGTGGAATGGCGGCCGGCCAGCGGGCCAGCAGCGGCACGCGGTGGCCGCCTTCGTAAATGTCAGCCTTGTGGCCGCGGAACGGGCCGCTCGGGTTGTGGCCATGTTCGGCCAGCAGCGAAAAGTTGGCCTGGGGTGAGCAACCGTTGTCGCTGGTAAAGATCACCAGCGTGTTCTCATCGAGGCCCGCTGCCTGCACGGCGTCGAGCAGCCGCCCCATCAGGTGATCGACTTGCATCACGAAGTCGGCATAGGGGTTGAGCCCACTGGCGTCCTTGAAAGGCGGGACCGGCACGATCGGGGTGTGCGGGGCGGGCAGCGGCAGATACAGAAAGAAAGGCGTGCCCGCTTGGGCTGCTGCGGCTTTTGCCTGCACGTAGGCAATCGACTTGTCAAAGAGGTGTGGCAGTACCTGGGGAATATCAAAGTCGGGGCCGATCGGTCCCTTGCGATACCAGCCGTAGCGATCCTGCTGTTTGGTGACGCCCTCTTCGCGGTCGGGGACCGCCGTCACTCGGCCCGTATCGACCCAGACATAAGGCGGCATATCAAGGGAGCCGCAGTGGCCATAGTAGGAGTCGAAGCCATTGATGTCGGGGCCGTTGGTTACCAGCTTGGTGAAGTCGATTGTCTTGCCGTCTTTCTGCCAGTCCCAGCCCAGGTGCCACTTGCCGATCATGGCGGTCTGGTAGCCGGCGGCTTTCATCAAGTGCCCAAGGGTCGGCCGCTCAGCTGGAATGAGATGCTCGCTGGTGCCGCTCAGCACGCCCCGTGCCAGCCGTGACCGCCAGTTGTAGCGGCCGGTCAGCAGGCCGTAGCGGGTTGGCGTGCAGACTGAGCTGGGGGTGTGGGCATCAAGAAAGACGATGCCCTCGTCGGCCATCCGCTGCAGCCGTGGCGTCTTGATCTTGCAGTTCGGGTTGGTTGCCGTAAGGTCGCCAATGCCGAGGTCATCTGCCATTACCAGAATGACGTTCG
>CBFIHA010000132.1:0-8319 GCA_965662195.1 uncultured Pirellulales bacterium | reverse complement strand
ATGCTGCAGCAGCGGGGCTTTGCGGCCCTCTACGTGAACCGGTCCGGCTATGACGACCGGGCCGCCGGCCTCGAGGCCATGCTGCGCCAGCTGGGCCTGACCGGCATCATCGAAAGCGACCGCGGCGACCTGCTGTGCGTGCCGCTGCCGGTGTTGTCGTCGGACAGCATCAACGCGGCGGGTTTGGAACCGCCGGGGGGGAAGCTTTTCCAGACAGCGCCTCGTACGCCATAAAGCCGCTGCGATACCCGCTGCTGTTTGCTGATGACGTGCTCGGGGTGGATGGCGCCGGCTTCAGCCTGCTACCAGGGCCACCTTGGCAAGCGGATGTTTGGCCTTCATGCCGATGAACAAACTGGCTGGTGTGGGGGAGGACAACCATAAGCTTGACACATGAGTGTTCGTCCGTATACCCTCAAGGGCTGAAGATAAATGTTGCGAAATCGAGGCGAACGATGGAAATCGAAAGGTTTATTGACACCCTGAACCCCGAACAACAACAGGCCGCCTTTGATCTGCTTTGGCAGCGTTTGGCCGCTGATTCAACAAAATTGGATTCTCCCGCGTGGCACGGAGAACTGCTTGCCTACCGCGTAGCGAATCCCAGTGATAAGCCGAATATGTCTGTCGCCGAGGCGCGGAACGCAGTGAGACGGATTGTCGATGAACGTAGAAGTTCGCCATGAGGCGCAGCTGGATATCGCCGAAGGTGTCGCCTTCTACGACCGGCAAGGTTTCGTCGCTGGCGACTATTTTTACCAACGAATCTTTGAGGACATTGAATCGCTCGGGCAGACGGCGGGCATTCATGAGACATATTTTGGCTACCATCGCAAAATCGCAAGTCGCCACCCTTTTCTGATCTACTACCGTTTGGGCACAACAGGCGTCGAAGTAGTCGCTGTCCTTGATGGACGGTCACGGCCCTCCGATAGAGACGCGTTGCTCCAACGCAGGTAGCCCGCCACGCCACCGTCCCGCGACTCATCGCGGCCTACCCAGGAAAGGAACTCGATTCATGACAACGAAAGAACATGAAATCGTCGTGCTCGTCCACAGCCTTCCAGAACACGGGTTGCAAGCCGGCGATATCGGCACCGTCGTGGATGTGCGGGGCGACGGTGCGGAGTTTGAAGTGGAGTTCATGACCGGCGATGGCCGAACGGTGGGCGTGCTCACGCTCGAGGCGGCAGACATTCGGTGTGCGCACACCACAACCACCCTTGCAGCCCCTGCTAGCCTCGGTCAGGAGAGCTTTCTTACTGACAACGGAGGCAGATCATGGGCCGGGGCGTGGATCGACGGAAGTTAGCAGAGTGGCAAGAGCGGCTGAGGCGGTATGAGCAGACTCACCTGACGGCAGCTGAGTTCTGCAAGCGGGAGCAAGTGTCGGTGACGGTCTTCCGCTATTGGCGTCGGCGGATCGGGCGTGCAGCTGCGGGCGAACCCAAGACACAGCCCTCGTGTCAGCAGACGATGTCTCCCTTTACGCCGATCGAGATTATCCCCCGTCGGTCCGTATTCGTGCGATTCCCTGGTGGGACATCACTGGAGATCCCGGATGACCGGATCGACCTGGTGCGACTGGCGCTCGACCGCCTGACCAGCGAGATGGAGGCGGGCGAATGCTGAGCGTGGCTCCGGCTCCGGCAATCTTCTTTCACACCGACGCCACCGACATGCGGAAGAGCTTCACGGGCCTGTGCGGCCTCGTTCGCAGCGTGTTCAACGATGACCCCGCCGACGGCAGCCTGTTTTTGTTCGTGAACAGGCGACGTGACCGGATCAAGGCGCTCTGGTGGGATGGTGACGGCTTCGTGCTCTGGTACAAGCGGCTGGAACAGGGCACGTTCGAGATCGCGCCGGCGAACGTCAATGAGAAGCGTGTCCGGATCGATGCGACGCAGCTGGCGATGATCCTCGGGGGCGTGCGACTCGAGACGGCACGCCGACGGAAGCGGTTCAGTCGTGCGAGCTGATTGAATTCGTGAAGTGGTTGGCACGTGATTATTTTTCATGTGACGATGAATCTGCTCTTGTCAACTGCGTTGCGCTTTGCATGATGCGGGCATGCGAGAGACAACGGCATTTCCGAGCGACATCGAGGCCTGCCACCGACTGCTCCGCGAGCAGAACATCGCTATCAACGAGCAGGGCGTCGTGATCACCGAGTGCCGCACGGCGATCCACGAACGCGAAACAGTGATCACCGAACGCGAAGCTGTGATCGCCGAACGCGAAGCTGTGATCGCCGAACGCGAAGCTGCGATCGCTGAGCGTGACGCAGCACTCGCCGCCAAGGATGCGCTCGTCGCCCAGCAGAATCAGCAGCTGACCGAGCAGAAGGAGAAGATCGCCGAGTATCAACTCCGCCTCGCCGCCGCCCTGCAGGCCGCCTTCAGGAAGCGGATCGAGCGGTATCTGCCGGATCCGAATCAGCTCACGATCGACTTCGGGAACTCGCTCGATGTGGCGGATGCCGCTGAGGGGATCGCCGACGCGGCTTTCGAGAACATCGGCGGCTATCGCCGTCGCCAGCAGCAGCGAGAGCCGGCCAGAAGCGAGCAACTCCCGGCCCACCTGCCGCGGATCGAGGTGATCCTGCCCGTGCCCGAAGATCAGAAGGTCTGCCCTGAGCATGGCGAGCGGGAGATCATCGGCCACGATTGGCAGGAGACGCTCAAGATCGAGCCACCCAAGCTCGTCGTCGTGCGGACGGGCATCCCCAAGCTCGCCTGCAAGAAGCACGACGAGTGCGGTGTCGTCGAAGCCCCGCGACCCGTCGGCCTGGTTGAAGGCAACCGCTACGACACGAGCGTCGCCGCCCAGATCGTGACGCACAAGTACAGCTACCACCTGCCGATCTACCGCCAGCAGGACGTTTTTGCGGCCTGCGGCTGGACGCCCGCCCGCAGCACACTGCTGAACATCCTCCGAGCCGCTGCGGAATGTATCGCAGGCTTCGTGACGCACCTCCGGGAGGTGGTGCGGGCCGGGCCGATCATCGGCACCGACGACACCACCGTCACCCTCCTCACCCCGAAAGACCTGCCACCGCTTGACCCACTCGACCCGAAGTCTGCCCGTACCCGCGAGGTGATTGCCGCGGCGCACGCTGAGGCACGCAAGAGCATCACTGCGCGAATGTGGGCGTACCGGGGAATCACGGTGCCGATCAACGTCTTTGACTTCACCGTCAGCCGCCATCGGGACGGTCCGGAGATCTTTTTGGACACGTTCACGGGCAAGCTGATGGCCGACTGCTACTCAGGCTATGACGCCGTGCAGACAGCCAGCGACGGCAGGATCGTCCGTGCCGCCTGTGTGGCGCATGCCAGACGCAAGGTGTTCAATGCGCGGGCCAACCACCCCACGCATGCCGCGATGCTGCTGTCGATGTTCCAGCGGCTCTATGACATCGAAGACCGTGCGAAGACATGCTCCGCTGCCGAGCGGCTGGGTCTGCGACAGGCCGAGGCCAAGCCGATCTGGGAACAGATGCGCGAGTACATCAACGGCCAGGCCGTCCATGATGTGCTGCCAAAAGACTCCTTTGGGCAGGCACTGACGTATCTCCGCAACCAGTTTGAGCCGCTGCTCGTCTATCTCGATGACGGTCTCATGCCGATCGACAACAACGAGACCGAGCAGCTGATGAAACAGGTGGCGATTGGTCGCAAAAACTGGCTTTTCATTGGAGACGTTGGGCCCGGGTATCGGGCGGCTGACCTGCTCACGCTCGTCAGCAGTGCTGTACGCAACGACCTCGATGTCTTTGTCTATGTGAAGGAAGTCCTCGATCGGCTGCTGGCGGGAGAGACCGACTACGCGGCTCTCAGGCCCGACGTCTGGAAGCTGACGCATCCCGAGGCGGTTCGCCAGTACCGTGTCGAGGAACGGACGGCGCGGGCCGACGCCAAGGCCAAGAAGCGAGCCCGGCGCCGAGCAGCACGCAAGTAGCCCCGAATCGTCCCCGCGAGGGCGTCACATCAGCAGTGCGGGGGTGGTTGTGCTGTGCGCACACGACATTCGCAAGCTCGACGGCAGCGAAATTCTGCACACGCGGCGGGTTTTGGCCTGAGCTGCTGGCGACGATGCCAAGCGATTGCACGCACGCGATGCCGAAGGCGGCTGCTCGTATCTTCACAAAACGCTCGACGTGAGCGGAGCGGCAAGGATCGCCTGCGCCGAATGTGTCCACCGACGTCCACTCACCGGACAGCGTGTCCCCGAGGCTACCATTGAATAGATACCATTTGGTAGATATCATGGGTATCCTGGAAGGCAACGCATTTTCGGAGAGCGTCATGGTCACGGCCAAAGTGTTTGAAACAGGGCGGAGCCAGGCGATTCGACTCCCCAAGGAATTTCGAGTGCAGGGGCGGGAGGTCCATCTCAAACGGGTGCCCGAGGGCTTCATCGTGATGACACGCGACCCGTGGGACGTGTTTCTTGAAGGCGTGGCGGAACTCCCGGAATCCTTCATGGAAGGCGGTCGGCGGCAGCCCCCGCTGGAGAAACGTCGCTCGCTGCGCTGAGTGCCCCGCATGATCTTCGTGCTTGACACGGACGTTCTCATCTTCATGATCCGTGCGCTCCGCGGCAGCGGACGGAATCGTAAACTGACTGCACAAGGCCGGCATCTTGCGGCCCGATGCCGCGAGATGCTGGCGACCGGACACACCGTCGGCCTTTCGGCGGTCACGGTGTCTGAACTCGAGTTTGGGGCCATGGCTGGCGACGACCCCAAAACAAGCCTGGAAGCCATTCGGAAGGTACTCACGCCGTTCGATCTGTTCGACTACGACGCTGTTCACTGTCCGGCTCACTACGGGCGGCTCCGCGTTCAACTCCAGGCGGACGGCCTTCCCATCGGCGCCATGGACATGCTGATTGCGGCGCACGCCCTCGCTTTGGGAGCGACGCTCGTGACCAACAACACCCGGCACTTCGCCCGCGTTTCCGGATTGACCGTCGAGAATTGGCTTCGGTCTTCCTAGCCTTGGAAAAGCCCGGGGACGGGAGAGGCGGACCCCAATCTTTGGACAGTCTGGGGCCCTGTTTAAGGTGTAGCGGCACTGGGTGTGTGGCCCAGCGGGGTGACCAGCAGCAGGCCACGGTGTTCTATGAAGCCAACGCCCGCCAGGCGATGGCGATGCTGCAGCAGCGGCGCTTTGCCGCGATCTATGTGAATCGGGCCGGCTATGACGACCGGGCCGCCGGCCTCGAGGCCATGCTGAGGCAGCTGGGCCTGACCGGCATCATCGAAAGCGACCGCGGCGACCTGCTGTGCGTGCCGCTTGAGTGACAGCGGCTGTATTGAGTGCCGTTCAGAGCGAATTGTCTCGCGTCATCGGGTTGACAAGAGTGTGGTCAGCTGTACACTTCATAGGTATGAGTCGTTCGATAGCGGCTCATAGGCCATGCGTCCGATTCTCAGCCGGAGGTGCGTCGTGCGATTCACAGTGGTGCTCGAGCAGGAAGAAGATGGCGGCTATATCGTCACGGTGCCGGCACTCCCCGGCTGCTTGAGCCAGGGAGACACGAAAGCGGAAGCTCTCGAGAATGTCCGGGAGGCGATCGCGGTCTATATCGAGGATTGTCGCGAGTCAGGCGAGCGTATTCCCACAGAGAGCGGTTGCGAATTTGTCGAGATTGAGGCGGCATAACGGGTGGCCAACCGCATTAAACTGCCCACCGACCTTTCCGGCCAAGACGTTCGCAAAGCCTTGGAGCGTCGTGGCATGACTTTCAAGCGTCAAAATGGTAGCCATATGGTTCTCACAGGAGCCGAGCCGCCATGCCGAATCGTTGTGCCGGATCATAAGACTTTGCGAGTAGGAACGCTGCGGAGGATTATTGCGCAAGCTGGGCTGACGGTTGAGGAGTTTTTGAACGCCGTCGGCAAAAACTGATCGATCCGCCATCCGGGCCATTGCCGGCGGTTGGCTCGGTCAGGCCCGTGGACCTATCAAACACCGCGCGGTCGCAAGGTATGGCTTGAGGTGGACCCCAATCTTTGGGCAGTCTGGGGCTCTATTTAAGGTGTATCGCCACTGGGCGTGTGGCCCAGCGGGGTGACCAGCAGCAGCCCACCGTGCTCTATGAAGCCAACGTCCGCCAGGCGATGGCGATGCTGCAGCAGCGGGGCTTTGCGGCCCTCTACGTGAATCGGGCCGGCTATGACGACCGGGCCGCCGGACTCGAGGCCATGCTGCGGCAGCTGGACCTGACCGGCATCATCGAAAGCGACCGCGGCGACCTGCTGTGCGTACCGCTGCCGGTGTTGTCGTCGGACCGCGTCAACTAGGCCTGCTTGGAACCGCCGGGTCGCAAAGAGGCGTCAGGGCTTTTTTCTACACAGGTCCGAGGCGGGTGATTTCAGCCGGTGAAGGGGCGCGGCCACCTTTCGCGAAGAACAAACCACCGACAGAACCTGGCTTGCCTATGTGCAGGCCGTCCCGAGGAGGACGGGGGATTGACTCAAAGCATGAACATGCGTATACACTCTGAGTCACAGCCGTTGATTGAAAGCCAGCGACTTGATGGGATGACGAAAGCCTTTTCATGCCGTTGAGAATCCTTGGAAAGATATCGGGGGTAGAATGCATTGCGGTCGGCCGGTCAGTTCGCAACGCGGTTCGCCTGCGGAGAAAATACGGTGGAAGCCGCTGGCGGAAAATGAAGGGCCTCGCCCTGGTCGAACTGCCCGATGCCGTCAGAGCCCTTGCCGAGATACATTGGTTTGAGGCACACGGCGTGGGGCGAGTCGATTTCAAGATCAAACGAATTGTGGAACTGCAGTGATGAAGCAATCCGGTCGATTTGTCGTCTGCGTCAACGATGCTGGTGCACCCGCGTCGCTCGAGGTGCGCAAGATTTACCGCGTGCTTGACGACGCAAAGGCCGAGGCACATGGCCTCGTGCGTGTGGTTGACGAATCGGATGAGGACTACCTCTTCCCTGCGACCTGTTTTGTGCCGGTTGAGGTGCCATTGGCGGCGGCACGGCTGTTTGAAAAACGCTCGGCATGAGCGGTTCGGCCAGCCACCTCGCCTGACCCAAGTGCTCCACAGGGTTCAGGCTCCACGGACGCGAGCATATGTATCGGTCACGACAACGAACGCAGCGACTAGTCGGTCTTGGAAACCTTCCAACAGGCTTGCAAGGTTGGCGATCTCTAACGCAGCCCGTGGAATACCGGCAAGAACACGCAGATTCGGTTTGCTGGCTCCCCCGGTCGTGGTCAAGAGCTTGGAACGCATCCCGGTGTCAGGACGCTTTTCCGCACAGGAACGAGGCTGCTGATCTCATGCGGGGAGGTGACCGGAAAAAACGTTGTGACGCCGTGATGAAACGGCTGCCCAGCTACCGCGTTGCCCACAAGTCGAGGGTAGAATGATTCCTTGAAATCAGCAGCCCGCCGCTGACCGGCTCGGCGGGCTCCAAGGGTGTGCGTGTGCCGTCGCTTGCTTCTTCCTCAACGTCGCTGCGAGCTGCCCTGCTACGGGGGGCGGTGCTGGTGCTGGCCACGGCGGCGATTTATGCGCCGGTCTACCACGGAGAGTTTTTGTGGGACGACAGTGTGCTGGTGACCGACAACTGGATGGTGCAGTCGGGGTCGTTCGGCGGCCTGGCGGCCATCTGGGTAGAGCCGGATGGGCCCGACTATTTTCCGCTGACTTACACCGCGCTGTGGCTTCAGTGGCTGGCCTTTGGGGACGACCCGACGGGCTATCACCTCGTGAACATCGGCCTGCATGCCCTCAGCGGGCTGTTGCTGTGGGGCCTGCTCAATCAACTGAAGCTGCCCGGAGCCTGGCTGGCCGCGTTGATCTTTACGGTGCATCCGGTCTGCGTCGAAAGCGTGGCCTGGATTTCAGAAATCAAAAACACCCTGTCGCTGCCCCTGTTTCTGCTGGCCTGCTGGTGCTGGGTGCGGCAGGATGACTGCCAGCAGCCAACCAGCCGCACCTGGTGGTATGCCGGGTCGTTGCTGGCGTTTCTGCTGGCGCTGCTGGCCAAGCCGACCATGGTGGGCCTGCCGCTGCTGACGCTGCTGTATGCCTGGTGGCAGCGGCAGACGGTTAGCCGGCAGGATTTGCTGCGGATGCTGCCGATGCTGCTGCTGGCCGTGGGGATGGGGCTGGTGACGGTTTGGTTTCAGCAGGAGCGGGCGATTGCCGGCGAGCCGCTGCCGATTGGCGGACCGCTGTCGCGGCTGGCGGTGGCGGGCCTGGCGATCGCCTTTTATCTGGTGACGATCGTCTGGCCGGTGGGCCTGATTCCGGTCTATCCGCAGTGGTCGGTGCAGCCGGT
>CBFIHA010000131.1:0-8911 GCA_965662195.1 uncultured Pirellulales bacterium | reverse complement strand
CGCACTGGTCCTCGGCGACAATATTTTTTACGGCCATGGGTTCCAAGGGGTGCTGCAGACCGCTGCCACCCGTGAAACGGGTGCCACCGTCTTCGCCTATCCCGTCCGCGATCCTGAGCGGTTTGGAGTGGTCGAGTTCGACGAGACGGGAACAGCGCTGTCGCTGGAGGAAAAACCCAGCCAGCCCAAGTCACACTTCGCGGTGCCGGGCATCTATTTTTATGATGCCGAGGTCACTGACCTTGCCTGCAGCCTAAAGCCGAGTGCCCGCGGGGAGCTGGAAATCACCGACTTAAACCGCATCTATCTCGAACGCGGTGACCTCCGGGTGGAGAAACTCGGGCGAGGATTCGCCTGGCTCGATACTGGCACCCCTGAGTCGCTGCTGCAGGCTTCATCCTTCGTGCAGACCATCCAGGACCGACAAGGGCTCAAGGTTGCCTGCCTGGAAGAAATTGCGCTCTCACTCGGCTACCTCACGCCAGAGCAGCTGCTGCGCCAGGCTGCTGCAATGAAGAGCGACTATGGTCGGTACATCAGCGAAATCGCCACGGAAGCCGTGGCTGCGAGCAACACCGCATATGAATCAGAATCTGAACACCATCGCCGTCACGGGCGCGACGGGTCAGCTCGGCCGGGAGATCTGCCGGCAGCTGGGGCCGGCCGCCGTGCCGCTGCCTAGGCAACAGCTCGACCTGACGCAGCCCGCCATGATTCGGGACGTCTTGGAGACGCTGCGGCCTGAGGTGGTCATCAACTGCGCTGCCTGGACGGCGGTCGATGCCGCGGAGCGTGAGCCCGATGCCTGCCGCCTGGTCAATACGGCCGCGGTTGAACGGCTGGCAGCCACCTGCAATGCCATTGATGCGGTGCTGGTGCAGGTCAGCACTGACTATGTCTTTGGCAGTGATACAAGCCGCCGAACGCCATACAAGGAGACCGATGCCACTGGTCCCGTCAACGAGTACGGTGCGAGCAAACTCGCCGGTGAGCAGGCCGCCGCGACTGCCGCCAGGCATCTTATTATCCGCACCTGTGGCCTCTACGCAGCCGGCCCTCGCGGTCCCGTCCGGGGACGTAACTTTGCCGACACGATGCTCGCGCTTGCCGCGGAGCGTGACGAACTCCGGATTGTGGCCGACCAGCACTGTACGCCCAGCTTCGTGCCCCATGTCACCAGCGGCATTCTGCAACTTGTTACCTGCGAGGCGACCGGTCTGTTTCATGTGGTCAATAGTGGTTCAACGACATGGCATGGCTTTGCCAGTGAGCTTTTCGATGCGGCCGGCATCGAGCTGACACTTCAGCCCATCCCGACGACTGACTATCCAACGCCTGCTCGGCGGCCGACCTATAGCGTGCTCGATACGACGAAGTTCGCAGCAACCACCGGCAGCCGACTGCCCTCCTGGCGGTCCGGAATCGCAGCCTATCTCCACGCCGTCAATCTCGTTTATTCACACAACGAAAGGACACCATGCAACCAATCCTCGTAACGGGCGGGGCCGGATTCATCGGTGGCGAGTTTGTCCGGCAGTGGATTGCCGCCGAGCAGTCGCCGGTGATCAACCTCGACAAACTGACCTATGCCGGCAATCTTGAGTCTCTCGCCAGCGTGGCAGCCGACTCGCGGCACATTTTTGTGCAAGGTGACATCGGTGATTCCGACTGCATCGGCCAGTTGCTTCGCACCCATCACCCGCGGGCCATTGTGAATTTTGCTGCCGAAAGCCATGTCGACCGCTCGATCGACAGCCCGGCCGCCTTCGTCGAGACAAATGTGCTGGGCACTTTTCGGCTGCTTGAGGAGACACGGGCCTACTGGAAATCCCTGCCCAAGCCGGAGCAGCAGGACTTTCGGTTTCTGCACGTCTCGACGGATGAGGTCTACGGATCGCTCGGTCCGGAAGGAAAATTCCTCGAGACCACAGCCTATGCTCCCAACTCTCCCTACTCGGCTTCAAAGGCGTCGAGCGACCACTTCGTGCGGGCCTACCACCACACCTATGGCCTGCCGACCCTGACGACCAACTGCTCGAATAATTACGGCCCCTTTCAGTTCCCCGAAAAGCTGATTCCGCTGATGATCCTCAACTGTCTGGAGGGCAAGCCCCTGCCGGTCTACGGCGATGGGGCTCAGGTGCGTGACTGGCTTTACGTCGGCGACCACTGCCGCGCCATTCGCGCGGTGCTCGACCAGGGCCGCGTGGGCGAGGTCTACAACATCGGCGGCGACAGCGAAATGAAAAACATTGAGGTCGTCCACGCCATCTGCAACGCTGTCGACATCCTGCGGCCCGACCTCCCGCACAGCCCCTGCGCGTCGCTGATCACCTCTGTCGAGGACCGCCCCGGACACGACCGGCGGTACGCGATCGATTTCAGCAAACTGCGTTCAGCCATCGGCTGGCAGCCCCGCCTGACGTTTGCCGAGGGCATCACCCAGACAGTCTTGTGGTACCTCCAAAACGAGACGTGGGTCAAAAACGTCGTTGATGGCGGCTACCGCCGCACTCGCATCGGCCTTTCCCAACCCGCTGCTTAACGCCGGGAATTCCCCCGATGTCCTTCTCATCACCCACCACCCTGAATCCCCTGCAGCCCCAACCAATGGCCCGTGACTTTTACGTCCACCCATCGTCGGATGTGCAGACGGTCTCGATCGGCGCCGGCACCACAATCTGGCAGTTCTGCGTCGTCCTGAAGGACGCCACCATCGGCCGCAACGTGAATATCTGCTCACATTGCTTCGTCGAGAACGCCGTGGTCATCGGCAATGATGTGACCGTGAAAAATGGTGTGAGCCTGTTCGATGGCCTCACTCTCGAGGACAACGTTTTCGTCGGCCCGAATGCCACCTTTACCAACGACAAGTTTCCCCGCTCGAAGGAGCACCCAAAAACATTTCCGCGCACCCTGGTCCGCCGCGGCGCATCCATTGGGGGTGGCGCTGTGATCCTGCCCGGAATCACGATCGGCGCCAGGGCGATGATCGGTGCAGGCGCGATCGTGACCAAGGATGTCCCAGACGATGCCGTTGTGTACGGCACCGCCGCCACCCAGCGGTGATTCACTACACGGCCTCTGCGGCACTTCAGCACACGACCAAGATGTGGCGAAGAATCCAAACTGGGGGCAACTTGTTTTCCGCAGGCCGAGGTCGGTCGATGTGGGATCTGACAGCACTTTTTCATGAGATCAATCCGACTTGCCGGTCAGCCTTGAGATCACCCGCATCATCATGCCATTCCACTTTGCATTTTCCAGAAGGCTTTTCGGCCTGCATTCGCCGCCAAATGATGGAGGCCAGCTGTGCCGCTTGTTGATTGCCGGTTAATCAGCCTTCCGAAAATTGAGGATGCCAGAGGCAACCTCACTTTTGTCGAGGCAAACAAGCACATTCCGTTTGAGATCAAGCGGGTCTACTATCTGTACGACGTCCCGGGCGGGTCGCACCGCGGCGCCCACGCCCACCGCAAGCTCCACCAATTTATGGTCGCAATGTCCGGCAGCTTTGACGTGACCCTGAGCGATGGTCGAAACGAAGAGACGTTTCACCTGAATCGCTCCTACTTCGGACTTTACATCTGCCCACTGATGTGGCGGTACCTGGACAACTTCTCCTCGGGTGCGGTTTGCATGGTGCTGGCTTCCGAACCATTCGAAGAGGCGGATTACATCCGGGACTACCAAGCTTTCCTGGAGGCTGTGCGTGCCTAACCTCGAGGTCCCGTTTCTGGATCTTGCCGCTGCCTACCATGAACTGGCAGACCGTGCAGAACCGGCCATGTTGCGCTCACTCCGCTCCGGTCGTTATATTCTTGGCCCTGATGTCGATCAGTTTGAGCAGGCGTTTGCGTCATACTGCGAGAGCGGGTTTGCCGTCGGGGTCGCCAACGGGCTTGATGCCCTGCGTCTGGCGTTAATGGCAGTCGAGGTCGGCCCTGGAGACAAGGTACTCGTTCCGTCAAACACCTACATCGCCACCTGGTTGGCGGTGTCGGCTTGCGGCGCAATCCCCGTGGCGGTCGAACCCGATCCGCAGACCTCCACCATTACCGCAGAGGCGATCCGGGCCGCCATGCAACCCGGCGTGAAGGCTGTGATTCCCGTTCACCTTTACGGGCAGCCGGCGGACATCGACGCGATTGTCGCGGTAGCAGCCAAACTGGGACTCAAGGTAATCGAAGATGCTGCCCAAGCACACGGAGCCCGCTGGGCAGGTCGTCGCATCGGTGGGCATGGTGACGCAGTCTGCTGGAGTTTTTACCCCGGCAAAAACCTTGGTGGCCTCGGTGACGGCGGTGCCATCACGACCAATTCCGCGGCAATCGCCGACCACATTCGGCTTCTTCGGAACTACGGCTCACGGGTGAAATATCACAATGAGGCTTTGGGCCTCAACAGCCGCCTCGATCCGGTGCAGGCGGCATTTCTCTCGGTGAAGCTCGACGTATTGGACGAATGGAATGCCCGAAGGGCCACGATTGCCAACCGCTACCTCGCCGCATTTCGGAACACTCCTATGACTCTGCCTGCCGTGGCCGATGCTGCCGAGCATGTCTGGCACCTCTTCGTGATTCGCCATGCGGCGCGTGAGCAATTGGCCGAAAGGCTCGCGGCGAAAGGCGTATCCACGCTCGTGCACTACCCTATCCCGCCCCACAGGCAACTGGCCTACACCACCATGGCCGCAGCCGACCGCCGAGACTGCGAACTTCCAATCGCAACAGAACTTGCAAACGAAGTCCTCAGCCTGCCGATTGGTCCCCACCTTACAGAACCCCAGGTCTGCCGGGTGATTGAAAGTGTCTTGGCCTCCATTTAGCCACTCCCAGGCTGCCAGAATCTATCCGCTGCTCTCATGACCCGTCAGATAGGTGAGCGCTCTTATGCCCTCCTCATCCCCGCCCCAGGCTGTCCTCCATGTTGGTCTGGCGAAGACCGCAACGACATCCCTCCAACGACATTTCTTCCCCCTTACTCCTGCGGCAAGCTTTACCTACATCGGCACCGCACAGCCTCGATCGCGACATCCATCACCCGCCTACACTGCGATTATGGCCACGCTCAATTCACCGACGACCAGCCTCGTCGCCCGGATGAGAATCGCCCAGGCAAGACTCGCCGAGCTTTCGCTGGATAAGCCCGTATTGTTTTCTGAAGAGATGGTCACTGTCGATGGTCCGTTGCCGTGGCAGGAAAAGGTTGCCCGGCTTGGTGAAATTTTTGCTGGCCACGCCGCCACCATTCTCATCACCATTCGCGAACCGGTGAGCGGTCTTTACTCACTGTATGTCGAACTCTTCCGCGACGTCGTGCGGCAGTACCCTACATTCGAGACCTTTTGTTCGAGCAATCAGGCCAATATCTACGATTTTCGGCTACTCGACACGGTGGTCAGAAACGCATTTCCCACCGCAACGCCCATCATGATCCCCTTCGAAGCTCTAAAGCCCGGGGGCTCATTTCTCCAGCGGATCGCCGATGCCTTGCAAATCGCACCACCGATCAATCATCTGCCAAGGGAGAACAGTACGAAATGCTATCTCGGACGACATGTACGGATTCCCCCCCTCACCACGAAGAACGCACTGGAACGGCTCAGCTATCAAGACTGTTCATGGATCATGAGAAAGGCCGGCCAGACAGCACTAAGACTCCTTGCGCGGGCGGGCTACTTGCCGGCAAAAATCCCGTTGCCGTGGACCGCACGGCTTGTGCCGCTCCCCCGTCCCGGGCAGAAACTTCAGCGCTATTCCGACTCAAATGCTTGGCTGCTGAGGAACTATGGAATCGATTACTGCAAATGAGAAAACCCCTTCCCTGGCAGCGACAACGGCACCAGACCATGCCAAAAGATTTCCTGCCACTTGCTCCCCTCAAGCAGACTGCGGTAACAGATCACTGCTGCATGCCACGCTGGTCAGCTACCCCAACCTCTCGGGCGTTCTCCGGCCTGCCCCGCACGAGAAGGTTCAGGAATCACGTTCTCTGGCCCCTGAAAGAAAAACTTTTTTTACCGCTTCCACAGCTGCTTCCATCACAGCTTCCACCAAACCACCGTTTGGCAGTGCTGCGGCCAAGTGAATAAATGCTGCATCTCTCTGCCTGCTCGTTTGTTTGAGGGCGGAGCCTTGGTCGCCTTTTTTCCGGATTATTCATCATGCGAATTACAGCTGTCTTATTTTGCTTTAACCAGGAAACGCATGTGGGTCAGGCGATTCACGACCTCTTCCAGCAGGATGCAGAGGATCTTGAAATAATCCTTTCCGATGACTCATCCAGTGACAGCACGTTCGAGATTCTCACCTCGGAAGCCCGCCGGTACCGCGGACCACACCCTGTATCCGTGCGCCGCACTCGCACCAATGTTGGATTGAACGCACACATCAATCGCGTGGTCGAGCTGGCAACAGGTGACCTTATTGTGCCATTTGCCGGCGACGATCGTTTTCATCCGAGTCGTGCCAGAAGGCTCGCGATGATTTGTGAAGCTGACAATGCCCTGCTTGTTCACTCCCTCTGCACGTTCATTGGCCCAGACGGCACAGCCGTCGAGCCCATCAACCAAACGGCCTCGTTCTACCATACGACAGATCCCTCCACTGTCGCGCTTTCGCAAGCCCTCTTCATAGGAGCCACGGCTGCTTGGCGACGTGATCTGTTCACAAAATATGGGCCCTTGCCTGAGACGAGGGCCTACGAAGACCTCGTCCTAGGGTTTCGGGCCGCCCTCGAACGACGGGTATCATTTCTTCCGGAGCCCGTCGTTCACTATCGCGTCGGTACGGGCATTTCGACGCGAAATCTGGAGGGCACGGACATCACCCAACGGCGGGATCACCTACAACGCTGGCGTGATGTGCTGCGGGCACGTCTGGCGGATGCCCGTATCTTCGGCCTCCCTGAAAATGACCCAATTTCCGCTTCCCTGACGAATCAACTGCAGGAAATCGAGGCTCGTCTCGCTTGCTACGGAGTCATCAGCGCGGGGCGTTCTTCTTTATGGAAGTATTTCCGCCCGCGGTCGCTACGGTTCTCCGGATCCGAACTTACCCGTCGCCTTCGGCGAGGAAGAAAACCCCGTTGAGAATTGTTTGTCGCATAGCAGCGGACCAAAGATGCCTGTCGTTCCCAGGAGGTCCCTTTAAAAGCCTGTTGCCCCGCAGTATTTGGATGAAGTATTCATTCCTTCGCAATAGCGTTGATCCCAATGTGATACCGAGAATCGAGGTCAGGAATGTGGGGCAGACTAAAGAAGCGATTGACAAAGAAAACCCACAAGGTGGTTTGTCGTGTATTGAGGCGGCTCTTTGCCGGGCAGGTCGACGAAAACGAGCTGGGCTGGCCTCATCACCTCCTGCTTAAGTTTTCAGCGATTCTCACCCCAGGCTTTCGCTGCTGGCCCGTTCATGGCGAACACGAGGTCGCCGAGTCCATTGGAGAGCTCGCACCCGCCTGTCCCTATGCATCCCATGCGCCAACCGCTGCGTGCAAGGAAGGCAGGAAGCACCATGGGGTTTTCCCTCCAATGATGGCGCGGCGGTTACGGCAAGCTGTGGTCTCGCCCTTGAGTTCTGCCGTCCTTCAGTCAGAGAGAATCCTTATACCCGATTACTATATTCGGCATTCCAAAGCCGTGGTGGCCGACAGGATGCTGCTCTACTGGCATGGTGCATCCGGAAAGGGAATCGCCTACAAGGCGGCCGCCCAGCAGCTCGACAAAGGGATCCGGGTGTTCGGGAGCGGAGCAACCAATTGGTACCACTGGCTCGTGGATATTCTTCCGGCGGCTTTTTTCGCCCAGTCGCTTCCTAGCCATTTCGATGACTATCCGCTTGTTGTACCCGAGCCGGCGCTGGAAATACCCCAGTGTCGTGAAAGCATTGAGTTATTTGCAGGCGAGCGAACACTGCTTCCGCTTCACACCGATTGGTTTTGTTTCCGCGACCTCATCACCATTGATCGGATGGTCCAGGAACCATTGAATATGCGGTTGGGTTATTGGCCCGCGGCCGAGGACTACTCTTTCAATCCCCGGCTATTGCACGAATACCGGCAGGAGATTATCGCGAAGCTTGGTATCCAGCCCGGGGACGGATGCCGGCGATTGTTTCTTGCCAGGGAGAACGACCGGCGGCCGTACAATCAGGAGAAACTCATTGCAATTGCGAGTCGATTCGGATTCGACACAGTCTACCCAGCACAGCTTTCCTTTCGCGATCAGGTTGCGATTTTCGCGGACGCTGAATGTATCGTCGGCCCCTCCGGGGCAGCCTTTGCAAACACCATCTTTTGTCGCCCGGGCTGCCGGTTACTCAGCTGGCTGATTCCACAATATTCGGGATTCTGCTCATACATGAACATTTCCACGACGGTGGGGACTGACCTGAGGTATCTACTAAGTCATCCCACCATGCCTGTGGAGAGCACATTTGACGCATATAGTAGCTCTTATGAGATCGAGGCTGCCGCGTTTGAAGCAGCTGTCCAAAGCATGCTCACGGCGGAAAACTTTTGATCGCTTGCTCGCTGCGACAGAATCTGTCACCGGGCATGCCGGCAAAAAGCAGCCCGCGTACACGGGTGGCATGAGCAGTCTGCCGCAGAAACTTTTCCGAGAGTTCGCGAGGGTCGACCGGTGGATTGTCGTGCAAGAAAAGTTTGGGGCACTGCCAGTAACCGCCGGCAGGCAGCCGGCCGTGGCGAGCAGCCTGTGGATAAAGTCTGCCGCCGCAGGAAGCGGCGACGAGCACCCCCGAAAACCCTCGGCGTTTTCGGGGGTTGCGATAGTGGACTCGCGTTCGCCCGCATTCGCGGGCAAAGGCCACGGATGGCAATCCTGTTCGGCACGATGCTTGCAATCCGGAAGACGGGCAATCCAGGCAGGCCGGGGGGAGTTGCGCCC
>CBFIHA010000130.1:0-9002 GCA_965662195.1 uncultured Pirellulales bacterium | reverse complement strand
GGTCGGCTTTCTGCTGCTGGTGTTCGGCCCACTCAGTGGGCTCTGGCGAATCAGCACGGCTGCGAACCAAACGCCAGCGGGCCGGGTTCACCTCTACACCCCGGCGGTGCGGCGGTACGCGATGCAGATGTTTCTGGTCGGCCTGCTGCTGGTCGGTGTGGCGTCGTTCTTCTACTGGGCCCATCTGCTGCCCGGCCAGGAAGGAGAACCCAGGCCAGCCGATACGAAGGCTTCCTGACCGCCGGCGGGAAAAGCCCGTTGTGTCCCTGCCCGCGGATGCAGGCGATCACCGATTCACGCAGGCGACATCCACAAAAGTGGATGGCTGGGCTTCGCTCCCGCCGTTCAGCCATTCAATTCTGAGCAGAACCCGATCAGGGAAAGACGCGGTAGCCGACGACGGTGTTGAGCCTGAACATCGACCGCCGGTGCCGGACGAGTGCGTCGAGATATTGCTGGGAGATCTCAGCATAGCTCCGTTGGGCCTCGATCCGGGAAATCGCGACCGGCTCGTCCGGATTGGGGCTGGCGAGGCTCAGCCTCAGGTTTTCCTCTGCTGCTGGCAGGATCTCGTCCTGAATGCGGGTGATGGTTGCCCGGGTCACTTGAAAGGCTGCCTCTGCCCGTTCCACCTCCAGCCGGACCTGTCGCTCGAGGTTTTCCAACTGGGTGCGAGTCTGCACCACGGTGTGCTCAGCCCGAGCGATGTTTCCCTGGTTACGGTTAAAGATCGGCAGCGGCAGCGTGATACCCATGGCCCAGGAATAAGAGGCCCGGTCACCTGGGTCGAGCCCTTCCTGGGCGGTGAAGGGCTGATAGAGCAGGAAGGCATCGTCGATCCGGTTGGCATGGGCCAGCCGCACCTCTGACCGGGCCCGATCGATGCCCAGACGGTAGGCATTCAGGTCGGGCCGGTGATGGATCGCTTCGGTGATCAAATGATCGACCTGCGGTGGCTGTAGGTGCAACCACCGCAGCCGGCCGCGGACTGGAAAGGTCTCAGCCTCGGCCACGGGAATCGACAAGAGCGCGGCGAGGGTTCGCATGGCATCATCGAGCGTCTCCCGCGCCTCCAGCAGCCGCAGGTCGGTGCTGTCGATCTGGATTTCGACATTGTTGAACTCAGTCCGGCTCAGTTCCCCACGCCTGACCAGTGGCGCCGTGACCTGTCGCTGGGCCTCCAGACTTTCGAGGCCCGCCTCAAGAAACCGAATGGTCGCCTTGGCCGCCAGGACATCGGTCCAGGCGATGTAGAGGTTGTCGATCTGCAGCCGGGTGGCATCCTGATAGAGCGCCTCGGTGATCCGCTGGGCCCGCATCGCGACAGCCAACCGTTTTTTTCGTTTGCCGTTGAAGTCGATCGGCAGCGTGACGTTGGTGTCGTACTGGGTCGGACCGCCGCCGGAGCCGTCGAAGTTGCCGTAGGGAATCATCGACGAATCGGTGTAGATCAACGGATTGCCCCGGAGGCCGGCGGTCAGCACGTCAGCCCGCGCCTTGGAGATCTCCATCTCCTGAGCCCGCAGCTCCAGGTTGAGCCGCAGCAGCCGGTCGATTGCTTCACCGATGGTCATGCCGCTCGGTGGCTCGGGCAGCAGCTCTGCCGGGATACCGACTTTGACGGCAGCAGCTCTTTCCTGATCCGGTTCCGGCAGCAGGGTCACCGGCTCGATTGCCAGATCTGATTCCAGCCCGAAGGGTTCCGGGGGCTGCGTGATGCCCCGCGGCACCCGCGGATAGTTCGGCCCGGGACCGACCGGAATCACGGCTTCGATCTGACCGCCGCCGTCGATGTCAACGGCACCGCTCATACCCGGCGCCGGTGGCAGTAACGACTCGGCTGGGTCTCCCGGGTCGGCACTGGCTGATGCCGCCATCAGCAAGGCCAGCCAACAGGCGGTCAGCCGTCCGAATCGACCGCTTGTTTGTCTGCCTGGCATCGTGTCCTACCCGTTTCGATCGCCAAAGTCATCCAAGCCGCGCAAGCCAGCCTGGGGCGAAAGCAGCTTCAGAGCCCAGAAGTCCCGTGCCTTCCACCAATTGATTCGGTTGCGGCGGTCAGGACGACTGAAGGGCCTCATTTCAGCCGGCAAACCGGCCAGAAATCACCTGGATGCCGAAAACTGCCCTCTTTCTGAATGCGTCTGGGCAGCTGTGGGCTGTAAGACTCGCACCTGGGAGCCGATTAGAATGATAGGAAGCGGTGAGCCGGCCCAGATTTCGTGGCCGCTGCCACACGGTTTTCCTCAATGCGATTAGTTGGCGGTTGGCTTCGGCCCGGTATCTGCCTGCACAGATCGCATCACGCCTGCTCAGGTCTGTCATGTTGCCTCGGGTCACAAATCGGTCTGTCGGCTGGGTCACCGGGCTGCTCTTGGCTAGCCTGATGGCAACCGGGGCGATGGCTGAGTCGATCTCCCGCGAGGCTGAACAGTTTTTTGAGACCAAGGTCCGACCGCTGCTGGTGGCGAAGTGCCAGGAGTGCCACGGCCCCGATGTCTCAGAGGCGGGGCTACGGCTCGACAGCCGCGGCGCAATGCTGCGGGGCAGCGACACCGGCCCGGTCGTCGTGCCGGGGGATGCCACCAAGAGCCGGCTGTTGCAGGTGATCCAGCACGCCGACGAGATGGCGATGCCGCCCGATGAAAAACTCTCGGGTGAGGAAATCGCCACGCTCGAACAGTGGGTCTCGATCGGGGTGCCCTGGACCGGCCCCGGCGGAGAAACCGACCCGCTGCCGAGCCATGCCGACGCGATGGCTGAGCGGATCGCCACTGCCCGCGACTCGCACTGGGCCCTCCAGCCAGTTGCAGCTCGCCAGCCGCCACCCATTCCGGAGAGCCTGCCAGCCAGCCTCCGCAGCAGCTGGTCGGCCAGTCCGATCGATCGGTTCGTGGCTGACGGAATGGCGAAAAAGGGCATTACACCAGCCGAACCCGCCGAGGCCCGTAGCCTGATCAGGCGACTCTCATACGACCTCACCGGCCTGCCCCCCACGGCGGCAGCCGCCGATGCCTTCGCTGCCGATCCGAGTGAGGCGGCCTATCAAAAGCTGGTCGATCAGTTTCTCGCCTCGACGGAGCATGCCGAGCACTGGGCTCGCCACTGGCTCGATCTGGCCCGCTACGCCGACACCATCGGCTATGCCTTCGGTGGCCAGTCAGCGAAGTATCCCTATGCCTGGACCTATCGCGACTGGGTGGTCCGGGCCCTGCATGACGATCTGCCGTACGACCAGTTCGTCACGCTGCAGCTTGCCGCCGACCGGCTTGAGCCACCGGTGCCTCTGGAAGATCTTGCTGCCCTCGGCTTCCTGACTGTGGGGCGGACCTTTCGCGGCAACACCCACGACATCATTGATGACCGAATCGATCTGGTGACGCGGGGCCTGCTCGGGCTTACGGTTGCCTGTGCCCGCTGCCACGACCACAAGTACGAACCGATCGGCACCGATGACTACTATGCTTTGTACGGCATCTTCGCGAGTTGCGAGAGCCCGAAGGAACTGCCGGTGATTGGGGCAGCACCGCCCGGGCCTGAGGCCGACGCCTTCGCCAAAAAGCTTGCTGAACTTGAGCAGGAGTTGACCGATCACGAAGACGCCGTCTACGAGCGGGCCGTACGAGAGGCAGTGGCCCATGCCGCTGATTATTTTCTGGAGGTGGCCCGTCCCGCACCCCGGCCCGATGGCCGGCCCCCAAAACTGGCTGACGGCTATGAACTCGAGCAGTTAGTGATCGATCGGCTGAAGCGGCTTTTGCAGGGTGCAAAGCCGAAAGATAAGGTGCTCGGTCCGTGGGTAACGCTGGCTCCACGACCTGATGCCGAGATTGCCAAATCTGCCAAGGACTTGCTGGTGGAACAGGCTGCGGGCCTCAATCGACTCGTACTCGAGGAACTGCAATCAGCAAACCCTCAGTCGTTGCGGGAACTTGCCGAGGCATACGGGCGATTGGCCATGCGAGTCGCGCCGGAGTCTGCTGGTGGTCCAGCGGCTCCAGCCGATGAACCTCAAGCAATGGCCGACCTGCGGCGGCTCTTCGGCGAGCCAGGAACTCCGTTGATCCCGCTGCGAACTGAAGCGATGCGGGTCGCAAAACGTTCAGAAGGGGACAAGCGGCGAGCACTTGAGCGGAAAGTAATCAATCATCGGGCAGAGGCTCCGGGTGGCCCCCCACGGGCGATGGTACTTGCAGATCGACCCAAACCGGTCGATAGCCCGGTGTTCCTGCGTGGGAATCCGGGTCGCCGGGGTGACGTCCAGAAACGTCGGCTGCCCGTGGTGCTTGGTGGTGCGGAGGTTGACCGCGGCAGCAGCGGCCGACTCGATCTGGCCCGAGCCATCGTCGCGGCTGACAACCCGCTGACGCCCCGGGTACTGGTCAACTGGGTTTGGACGCATCACTTCGGTCGCGGACTGGTTGAAACACCGGGGGACTTCGGATTGCGGGGCGAGTCGCCCAGCCATCCAGCCTTGCTCGATGATCTCGCCCACCGCTTTGTCACGGAGGGCAACTGGAGCCTGCGGTGGCTCCATCGCGAGATCGTCCTCAGCCAGGCCTGGCGGCAGTCCTCTTTCGCCCAGCCCGAAACGCTTGCCCGTGATCCTGACAATCACTTGTTCAGTCGGGCCCAGCGACGACGGCTTTCGTGGGAAGCCTGGCGGGATAGCCTGCTTGTGTCCGCAGGCACGCTGAAGGATAGGACGGTCAACGGCACTTTCGCAAGCATCTCGCCCGTCGGCAACAGCCGAACTGTTGGCTTCTGCTCCCTTTTGCGGGCAAGTCGCGCTCTCACCCGCCTCGTAAACGGCATAAAACGCTGAGAAAAGGGCGGCTCATGCGGAGAATCCTGCCCTCCGCGCAGACCGCTTCCGAATCGCCTTCAATGCGGCATCGCGATCGAGCGTCGTGAAGAAATGACACCGGCTCTCAGCGGTGATGAATGTCGATCATGGGCAGATCTTCCGGTGATGGTTGCTCGAACTCTCCATCACTATGGGATTGCACCAGTTCACTCCAGTCGACCGGCGGCCCCCGGGCTGGTGACACGCGCGGCGGCTCCAGCGGTTCGCCAAGATGCGTCAGGATTTTCCGAATCGGCCCCGGGTCGGTGATGAAGCGATCAGCCGGATATCGCCATCACAGTTGGGACACACCAGCGGAAACTCCTCACCCACCCGTGCCAGTAGCTTCGCCCAGGCAATCCGCGACGTGTCGTGATTGGAATACTTTGCATCAATGGTTCCAGCCGAACCGCAGCAGCCGCTCCCCGCGGTAGCCAAGACACCGGCATGCTCGACCGCCTTCGCGTCCCGCTGCTTGCCGATATTCCCGATGGCAGCCGCCGTGACGGCTGGCCGCAGCGGGTGGTTCGGTGCGAACACCCCGTGATACCGATGCCGGTGCCGCCGAGGCGGTGGGATCAGCGTTGCCAGCCGGTCAAGAAACTGCAACGGCGTGAGCTCAATGGCACCACTGGCCCCGGGCTGCGTCGACTTTCGTGATCGTCCCTGGCCGACCCAGTTCCCGCGCTTGTGCCGAGGCAGGGTGTAGCGAACCCGCTCAGGTCTGTGGCCCGTGCCCGGCACAACCGAAAGCCGCTGAACTGCAAACGCTGGCATCAACGGAGAATCCGCTGTGCTGCCAGGTGAGCATGTCAGCGGCGGCCTCACGGCTGAGTAAACCCTTCCGGCAAAACCGGCGCACCAGCCGCAGCCGTACCTGCTGAGTAACAGCTGCCAGATCTGATGCGGTCAGCGGCCGGGCCGCATGAAACGTCACGCTGCCAGCTTCGGCGCACCGCTCGAACACCCCGTCGGTCACGCAGGCATGCAGATGCACATGCTGGTTGAGCGCAGAGCCAAACCGGTGCTGAAACGGCTACGCCACTCTGGCACCGAGTGGGATTCGGAGGCAGGAAGGTGGAAAACCTTCTGCCTTTCGGCGTTTCTGGGAGTTGTGAGTTTGGGGTGCCCCCAACGCTGCCGCTCCGTGTCTCTCCTGGCAGCCCCTTCCAAGGCCGAGGCAGCGTAGAAGCCGATCGACATCGACGAAGCCCGGTTTACCAGTAGCCGCGGTCGTGGTAGGCGATGCCTGCTTTCCGATCGTAGTAGTAGGTCGTCATCGCTCCGTTGCTCTTCGACGGACTGTAGTAGATGACGGCGTTCTCCAACGGTTCCCATTTCAGGTTCCCAAAACGTCTGACCATCCGGTCCGCTTTGGCTGGTTCCGCTTCACCGGACATCGCTTCACGCTCGTGAGCAGATTCGTCTTTCCCCGCTTCCCAGAGTTGATCAACGAAGGCCAGAAAATCCTTCTCTCCCACCTTGTATCGCGCAAAATGCCCGCCAGCCTCGCTGAACAGCGAAATCTCCGTCGCCTGCGGTGGCAGCCACGGCTTGATGCGCGAATCAACAATCTCCGCCACCCGCTCGAAGCTGTGCCGGCCGGTCAGCATCTCCGGCTGTGCTGCCGCGTCGGCCGTGCGTCGGCCGGCCCTGGCTGCGAGCAGTTGCCCATCCGACATGTGCTTTCCGTTGTGAATCGTGATCCTGCCGTCGACACCCACAACCATCTCAAAGGAGCGCTTCGGTTTGGCGACCAAAGGCTCGTCTGCAGAAGACAGACGAGGCACACCGGGGACAGGGGCTCCTTCCACCCACGCAAGCGTTCTGGTTTGGGAATCCCACGTGCCCTGGAAGATCACCGGTACGATTCCCGGTTGCGGTGTCTTTGATGCGGGATTTGGTATGGGGCCGATCTGAGTCAGCATCAGATCAAACCCATCCTTGCGGGGGCCCGCGCCGATGATGTGCATGACCGCCAGTTCAGGATCATCCGCAGGCCAGCTCCACTGCAACCGCCACATCGGGAGCATTCCCTGAGGCACGCCCACGACCTTCACGCTTCCCCGCAGTGTTGCCGCTGCATCACGCCCGGCCCGCTGGCCTTCAAACGCCCATGTGCCCCTCGCTGCGTTGAGTCCCTCGAAGAGCGAAATCGCATCGGTCGGAAAACCCTCTGGAAGATTCAGCCCCAGATCCAGCCATGTGGTCGCTGTGTTCTCCGCCGTTGAGTCCTTGGCTGCGGTCGTCGTCACACGACCCTCGTCAGCAAACTCCGCGTCGATGCCCACCAGAGGCTGTTTGTCGGCCGCGGAAACGCTGGGAGCAAGCAGCACCGTGGCGACGAATACCATCCTCGTGACGAACATTCTGAACACCCTTCGAAAAAATGTGATGGGCATGATGGATCAGAGACAACTTCGGCAGCCGCAAGCTTTGCACCACAAAGTGCCCAGGCAAAAAAAGACGACGTTGATGCCAATGCAGAGCGACACCATGGATCCGTACAAGCATACCCAACACATCCGGTCCTTCTGGTGCATCATGCAGACTTCAATGGGTCGTGCCAGCGAAGGCCGGTGAATCGACCGAAATCTCGATCGTTGCTGTGCACGGTGGCGGCGTGCTCAACCGCGTGAGCGGCGATCAGGGCATCGGTGGAGAGATTGTCTCCTCCCCCTGCCGACTCAAGCAACGAAGAGAACATCCACAGCATGCCGTGGAGCCTTGGTGTCGTAGGCAAACACCAACGGGTTCGTGTCGACAACGATCATTGCGCATCCCGATCCGACTCGATCTCGAGTTTGTCGTAGACCTGATTGAGGCCGGCATCAAGGACTGCAGGCCGCACGCCGAGAGGCAAGGGCTTGATGCGGACGCCGCGTCGCTTCACGGCGCTGGCCACCAAGCCCCGCTGGAGCGTTTCCTCGAGGACGGCACGAAAAGGGCTGCCCGTCTGCGCCGCCCGTACGCGAAGTTCCTTGAGCAGGACATCGTTGATGTCAAAGGTTGTTCGTATCGTGGCATCCTGATGCGTCGCGGGGCGGACGTCAAGGTTTTGGAACCTCCGACACACGGGCCGCGGACCAACTAAAAGTTTTTGATCGCCTGCACGATCGTCTGGTTGGCAAACGGCAGCGGGCCCACGAGGGGCACTTCGAAGCCGGCCAACAGATACCAATCGCGGCCGATGCCAGTCCGCATGCCGGGCGTGATGCTGAAGTAGGTGGCGTTGCCACCCGAGAGGGCCGTGTGGAAGTTGGTGGAGACGGTTCCGCAGAGGTGCTTGAAGACAGGAGCATCTGCCGGGGTCACATACACGCCACCGGCGAGCCGGCCGTCAAACGAGGTGAACGGCCCAGGCGACATATTGAACCCGGTCCACGGGTTGCTCTCGAGAAGCGGCCTGTTGGCGGCGGTGACGTTGGTGGGCACCGTCACGCCAGCGCCCCCACGCAGCACCCATCGCCCCGTGGGATTCATCCAGAACTCAAGATCCGGTGACAGACTGGTCACGCCATTGCCGGTGAGCACGCTTCCGGTGGGGCAGCGAACGTAGCAGTTGGCGGTCACCGAGTAGTGCTTGTCTTCGGCGAGGAGAAACCGCGGTGCGACCGTCAGATCGCCGGTGCCGCGGGTCGCGGCAGTGGCGGGGCTGCGGGAATCCGGCGCGGTCACCGTGAAGGGCAGAAACCAGCCGATCTCAAAACGACGATTGAAGGGCGTGAAGAGAAACAGGCTGCCGTTGGCCGTGTCCACGACATCCGGGGTACCCTGGGCCCAGGAGCCCGAGATCACGGCCAGCCGGTAGAAGGCGCCATCGGCACTGTTGATCCACGTTTGCCGAGGTGTGTGGTGGTCGATCGAGTCGTAGGGGCTTTCCCAACCATCCGTGAAAAACTCTGCCAGCGAAAGTGGTCGCCAGCATTCGGTTTCGAGGGGGCCCACCAGCGATTCAACCCAGAGTTCCCGCAGAGTCTCCGGCGGCGCGCAGGACGGCATCGCCGGCAGGTCCGCCGCGGCGCCTTGGCCCACCAGCACCGCCAGCCCCGCCGCCGCGAACCCGAGCAAACGGCATCAAGGATAGGACGGTCAACAGCACTTTCGCAAGCATCTCGCCCGTCGGCAGCAGCCGAACTGTTGGCTTCTGCTCCCT
>CBFIHA010000129.1:0-9012 GCA_965662195.1 uncultured Pirellulales bacterium | reverse complement strand
GGTCGTTGCTGCCATTGGCGAGGAATCATCACTTGGAGTGGTGATGGGCCCGGACCATGCGGCTGATAAGCCGGTGGCGGTGGCCAATCCCATCTTTGTCGATTTCGATGGCAACGGGTTTGAGGCAAACGGCGATCTGCTTGACCTGCCGATTCCACATCAGCAGCAGAGAAGCCCTCATCGCCATTCACATCCGCATCGCTAATACAGCCACCCCAAACCCATTGAGTGTGTTCTCTTTGAAAGAGTAGGTATGTGCAAGACTCCTCGGCGTCTGTTTCATCAACTGAGCCATTTGTCGAAAGGGATAAAAGGTGTTCTCTGGGTGCTGCTGATTGGCTCCGGGGGAGTCGCCGCGGAACGTCCGAATGTTTTGGTCATCTTCACGGATGACCAACCGTATAAGACTGTTGGCTGTTACCCAGAAGCTCCGGACTGGGTGATGACGCCAAACATCGATCGGCTTGCTGAGGCGGGAGTTCGATTCGAGCGGGCCTACCTCGGCAGTTGGTGCATGCCGTCACGGGCCAGCTTGCTGACCGGCAGGTTACAGCACGGAATCGAGTCGATGCGGATGGAGGGAACCTATCCAGGCAGTGCTTATGATCCTGAGCGGTGTCCGTTCGTGCCGGCAGAGTTTCGTCGACAGGGCTATCACACGGCACATATTGGGAAGTGGCACACCGGTGTTGACGGTGGTTTCGGCCGTGACTGGGATCATCAGGTGATCTGGAACCGGCCGAAATATCCTGAGAATGCTGGAGCCTATTTCACGGGGCAGATTCTTGAGATTGATGGTCGGCAACAGCCGGACCGGATGAATGGATATTCAACTGACTTCTACACCGATCGAGCAGTCGGGTTTATTGAGGGCGCAGACCGTCCAGCCGATAAACCCTGGTTCCTCTGGCTTTGCTATGGAGCGGTCCACGGACCAACCACACCGGCCGGTAGGCACCAGGGACAATACGATGGGAATCCGCCAGCGATTCCGGCAGACATTTTTGGGCCGCGTCCCGGAAAACCGGCCTACCTTGCGGGCCTGCAGGCCTGGGAGCCCGGCCCGGACAAAATGCCGCAGCGGATTCCGAAGAAGCGTTTGCCAACAAGTTTCGATGCCAACACGCCCGGGCAGACGTTGGCCGACTGGGTCGAGCAGGTAAACGAGTGCGCGTTGGCGATTGACGACGGCGTGGGCCGCTTATTGGCTGCTCTTGAGCAGACGGGCCAGCTTGCCAACACGCTTGTCGTCTTTACAAGTGACCAGGGCTTTGCTCTCGGCGAGCATGGCTGCAGCATCAAACTCTGTCCATACGATGCCAACATCGCCTCGCCACTGATCGTCAGCCAGCCCGGAACCATTCCCGCTGGGGCCGTGGTCCGGCGTTCGGTCAACGGGCCAGACATCACGGCGACACTTTGTGATCACGCCGGTGTTGAGGTGCCTTGGAAAATTCATGGAAGAAGTTTTCGAGACCTGCTCATCGATCCGGCAACACCTGCCGGGTACGGTCCGCCGATGCTGTTGACCAGCACCGGCAGGGCCTATGGGTCGGCCACCGCCAATGTGCCAGACGCGGAGCATATTTATGACCATGCCGGCGTGCCGTGGTGGGTGATGCTGCGAGCGGGAAAGTTCAAGTACATCCGCTGTCTCGTCGAGGGGGAGACTGAAGAGGTGTATGACCTCGAAGCTGATCCGGATGAACTGCACAATCTTGTCTGCGATACGGACGGTAGCGGGCCGAGAGTTGCTCCGGCGTTGCTTGATCGACTTCGACGGGCGGCGGTGGAGGAACTGAGACGAACAGATGCTCCATTCGTCAGCCGGCTTCCTGCCGTCAAGGGGATGGAAGCGCCGTAACCGAAAGGTCTTTCACGGCGAGGCTCCCGAAACTGAAGCCAATGCTGAGGTTCTGCTTGGGGCGTTGGAATGAAGGATGTTCAGCCTGGAGCACTTCATTGCCGGATTTGACGATTGCCAACGCACCCCGAAGTTGAATCTCGATCGGGAGCCAGTCATTCTCAGAGGGAATGGCTTCGGGTGATTTCCCAACACTGATGGACTTTTTTTGACTACTCGGCGGAAAAGCCCGCACGGTGAGGCCACTCTTGGCCCAGACTGCCCGAAAGATATGGCCATCTGCGCCGTTGGCCGTGAACACTACCGTCTTCGTCTGTTGGGGTTTGATGGCGAAGCGAACTGAGACATCGCCATAAGGCAGATCGTAAAAGATGATCGGCCCATGATTTTTGTATTTTTTGTAGAGCGTGTCATCTTGGACACAGGCTGCCACGCCCGCTGAAATCAGCCAGTCGCCGCGAAGAGCCCGCCGGCTTATTTTCTTGTCTGAGCTGAAGCTATCGGTAAGCAGAAGGTCAGCGGCTTGCAGCCTCGTGCCCACCAACCCGACCGTGCTTGTGCCGATGAGCAACACAGCAATTGAACAAGAAAGAGTTTGGCGAGTGAAAGCAGTCGTGGACATCTGAAAACCTTTGAGAAATTGAAAGACCGTGAACGGTTCGTTTGACTGATGGTTCATCTGACGAGGTGCTGTCTGAGAAGGCTACGGTGGGCCGAAGCTCAGTGTTGGGTTTTCGGACAGAGACTCGATCAGATCGATTTCAGAAAAGCTAATAAGTCTCGGAGTTCCTCTTTTGTAAGCGGCGGCATGCCGCTCACCTTCTCGGGTCCGTGGTGGCAGGTGAGGAGTTCTTCCAGCGAGCGGGCGCGGCCATTGTGGAGCCAGCGAGTTTTTCGAGAAACGCCTCGCAGCGTCGGCGGGTTGAAGCCCTCATAGGCGTCCCCGGGCATGCCGAGGCCGACGTTGTGGATGCTCTTGCCGCTGTAACCGGGGCCGTCATGGCAGTTGGTGCAGGCGGTGCGGTCACTGGTAAACAGCAGCTGGCCCCGCTGGATTGCCTCCTCACCACCACTCGTTTCAGCACTGGCGATCGCTGGGGGGTAGTCGAGGGTTTCAAGAAAAGCCAGTAGGGCATCGACGTCGTCATCCGCCGGTCGAGGCCCCTGCATGGTGTCAGTGAATGACTTCACCAATGATGCCCGGAGATCCTGCTGCCAGCCGTGCCAGGTCCAAGGGCCGGTCTCGGTTACACCAAACAAGGGGAGGACCGTCTTGTAGCTGCCGACGCTGCCGTCATTGAGCGTGTCGACGGTGACGCTGTTGCCACCGCCCTCAAAGTGACAGGTGTGACAGCTGTACCACTGTTCGAGGCTGCGGCTGGCATCGTAAAAAATCGCCTCGCCTCGACGGACGAGTTGTTGTTCAGACGTGGCAGCAAACGCAGGAGCGACTGCGATCTCCCTGACGACTGCGAACCGGTCGAGATCGACTTCCTGAATGGTGTCGTTGAACTGGTTGGCCACATAGCAAAGCCGCTGTTCGGCCAGCAGGCAGAGCCCCTGCGGCCTGCCGCCGAGGATCAGCCGCTGAAAACGTTGATTATCACGCGCCAGGCGGTCATTGATGAGGTCGGTGCCGCTGATCGCCCCAAAGGGTAGGCCGGGCCGCCTGACCGAGAGGAGTTCGTGACTACCGCCTGCGGTGATGCACAGCGGGTTACCGATCGTGTCGTAGCCGACTGCCGTTGGATCACCAATGGCCCGGCCGGGAACGTCGAGCGTGAGGCCAGCAAGTTCACGGGCAGGCGGAGGTTGGCTCACATCCAATGAGCTGAGCCGACCCAGTCGGCTGCCAAGAACCCAGCCGCGTTGGATGTTGCCCCGGCTTGGATGGCTGCCGCCATCGTACGTGAACGGAAAGAACAGTTCGCCCGGTGATGCAAAGCAGGGGCTCCCGACATTGAGCCCCTGAAACTGCTGGCGTTCAAGGAGGGCCAATGATTCAGCATCGTAGAGCAGTACCTCTGGTGGGCTGGAACAGGTGACGGCAATTTGATGAGCGGTTGGAGAAATGGCAACGGCCCGGGGAAGGCCACCGCAGGGGAGGCTGGCGGTAATGGTGAATTGCTCAAGATCAACCACGGCCAGGCTCTTGTTCTGCGATTGACTGACCCATGCCCGCTGCCGCTGCCTGTCGACAATCACGCCCCGTGGTTCATGGCCGATCGCCAGTCGCCCTCTCTGCTGCAGCGTACGGTCGACTATGACAAGCCGCACAAGATTGCCCGCTGATGTGACACAGAGAAAATCATTGCTGCCGGTTGCCACGATATCGCGTGGCCCTCGCCCAACCGAGGCTCGGTCAATCTGGCTGCCCCGTTTCCGGTCGATTAGCGAGACGGTTCCGTCGTCTGCATTTGCGGTAACCAGCCAACAGCCATCAGCGGAAACGGCAACAGCGACTGGTCCGGCGAAGGCCGGTTCAGCGGCGGCTGTGATGCCGGCAGCCCAGAGCAGATAGGCCTTGATGATCGTGAGACAAGCAAGCGTGGGAACAGAGAAGCGGTGGAAGGGCATCGTCAGCCTCATGGTTGGGTGCCGCCGCCGCTTAGCATAGCCGGAGTGCCCGGGGAGAGATTCATGAACAGGTTGCTCCCGGAAGAGACCGACAGCGGATTTACTCGTTGGGCAGTACAATCCTGGTGATACTGACATCAGGATTCCCGGAGATTCACGATGCGGACGGCGACTATTTTTCTCGTGCTAGTGGCTGTTTCTGGGGCCGCTGATGCAGCGGGTATTCCCAATGTGGTCTGGATCATTGCCGACGATATGTCTCCGGATACGGCAGCGTACGGAGCGTCGGGCGTGAGCACGCCAAACCTCGACCGGCTGGCTCATGAGGGCCGTCGGTTCGACCATTGTTACGCCACTGCGCCGGTCTGTAGCAGTTCCCGGTCTGCCTTCATTCTGGGCTGCTATCAGACGACCACTGGTCTGTACCCCCATGACGTTGAAAACCCGCAGCCACTGCCAGCACCGTACGTCCCGCTGCCGACATTACTGCGGCAGGCGGGCTGGTACGTCACCAATGCGGCAGCTCCCAGAAGCCAACGCAGTGGTCGGGCCATTCGCCGCGGCAAGACGCACTACAACTTTGCCCACGATTCCCAGGAACTCTTCGACGGTGATGATTGGCGGCAGCGAATGCCCGGCCAGCCTTTTTTCGCGCAGTACCAAATCATGGAGCCTCACCGGCCATTTCCAATTCCCGACTCATTTTCGGCGGCGGAACTCGACGCAGTTGAATTACCCGGAAACTATCCTGATCACCCGCTCACCCGCCGCGACTGGGTTGCCTACCGCCGCAGTGTTGAAACAGTTGACCAACGGGTCGGACAAATCCTGGACTTGCTTGAGGCCGAGGGGGTACTCGACAACACCGTGGTCATGTTCTTTGGTGATCATGGCCGGCCGATGCCCTGGGGCAAACAGTGGCTTTCTGTCGAGGGGTTGCGGGTTCCGCTGCTTGTACGGGGGCCCGGCGTTTCCGTTGGAGTTGAGCAGGGTGTTGTGAGCCTGGTCGATCTTGCCCCTACGGTGCTTTCCCTCAGTGGACGAGCGATTCCAGATTGGATGGAAGGCGAATTGGTTCTGGGGCGGCTGCTTCCAGCTGGCCGTACCGTTTTCGCTGCCCGGGATCGCTGCGGCGATGCAATGGATTGCAGCCGGGCAGTGATTACTGCCAACGCGATGCTGGTCAAGAACTTCTTCCCCGAGCGGTCACGACTGAACTGGTCAAGCTACAAGGAGTCTGCGTATCCCGGCCTGCCACTGGTCCGGCTGCTCGCCGACCGCGGGCAGCTGACGCCGCTGCAGCGCACGTGGCTCGGTTCACCCCGGGCGGCAGTTGAACTCTATGACCTGCGGAGTGACCCGGCTGGACTGGTTGATGTCGCTGACAAACCAGCGCGAGCCGATGAGGTAAAGGGGCTTGCGGCCAAGCTAGACCAATGGACTGAATCAACGGGCGATCAGGGAAGCGACGGTGATCCAGTGACGGAGCCTCCACTGGAGGCCATCCAAAAACGGAAGCGGGCTTCGTACGCCAAAGTCTGGAAGCAGCGGCTTGGTACTGAGGACCCTACCGACAGGGAAAGAGTCGGCTGGTGGCTGCGCAAATATCAGCTCGACGAAACGGCCATGGAGTCTGCCCCAGCCAACTGAGTTCATCTAGCAATTAGACAGCCTCCACTACTCACTCGGCTACACTCTGTTCAATTCAGTGTTCGAAGCTGCACGCCGTCTACGTTTGGCGTGTCATCGAACGAGACCGTCGTAGGCTTCCGGGAAATAATTCATGCTTCGTCAATCGTTGATCAGTCAGGTTGTATTCGTATGCCTTGGTATCGGGCTTGCTGTTTGCAGGGTCAACGCGGCGTCCGAACGGACCGTACTCGATCTGTGGCCCAACGGGACTTCCGGTGCGACAACTGACATCGGGTTAGAGCGAGAAATCAAGAGAGACCCGCCAGACGGTGTGGTCCGGCTCACCGATGTCAGCCGGCCCCAGATCACGGTCTATCGACCGAAGCAGCCAAATGGTGCCGCGGTGCTCGTCTGCCCTGGTGGGGGCTACAAGATTCTTGCCTATGAGCATGAAGGGACGAAGGTCTGCGATTTTTTCAACCAGCACGGTGTGACGGCCATCTTGCTCAAGTATCGGGTGCCTGCTCCGCGGGATCTCCCGCTGCAGGATGCCCAGCGGGCAATTGGGCTGATTCATGATCATGCCGATGAATGGGGAATTGATCGCCGGCGGATCGGCATGCTTGGCTTTTCAGCTGGCGGACATTTGACGCTGATGACCCCTGGAGTTCCAGCGGCAGTGCCTTGCTGGCGGTGGAATACAAGAAGCACAAGATCCCCTGCGAGGTTCATATCTACGCCAAGGGTGGCCACGGCTTTGGAATGAAGCAGACAGGCTTCCCCGTCGATTCATGGCCCGATCGGGTGATCGAATGGATGGACTCGCTTGGGCTGCTCACAGCCGGAGCAGGGAAGTGACTAGCGACCGGTGTTGAACCGGTGGACCATCACATGCCGATAGGTCTGGCCCGGATCGAGTCGACTTGATGGCCAGTCGGTATGCCAGGCTTTCTGATTGAACGCGTCGGGAAAGCATTCAGTCTCAAGGCAGACGGCTGCATGCTGCTGATAGACCGCCCCGTCCTTGCCAGTGAGGGAACCGTCGAGATAGTTGCCGGTGTAGACCTGAATGCCGGGCTGATCGGTGAGAATCTCGAGGCTGCGGCCACTGGCTGGATCGGTCAGGGTGACTGCTGGCCGCAGGGTTCCGTCAGGCTGCCAGTCGTCGAGCACGAAGCAGTGGTCGACACCACCCTGCGTTGCTCCTTCCGGTGACGGGGTGAGGGCGGCGATGGCTTCCCCAAGTCGGGCAGGACGATTCGTGAAGCCGAAGGGCGTCCCGGCGACCTCGGCGAGCCTGCCAGTGGGAATGCCACCGCCATCGACCGGCAGGTAGCGGCTGGCATGAACGGTAAGCGTATGTCCCGCAATGCTCCCGGCAGCCTGACCGGCAAGATTCCAATATGAATGATGCACCAGGTTCACCAGGGTTGGAGCGTCAGTCGTTGCCTCCATCTCCACCCAGAGTTCTCCGTCAGGGGAAAGCGTGTAGGTCACCCGCGCGGTCAGTTCACCCGGGTAGCCCTCCTCGCCGTCCGGAGACGTCAGTTCAAGCAGCAGGGCGGGGCCTTTGTCCGACAGCTTTGGTGTCGCCTTCCAGAGCTTCTTATCGAAGCCGACCAGACCGCCATGCAGATGATTGTCGCCGTTGTTCGTGGCCAGCGTGGCGGTGCGGCCCTCAAGTGAGAATCGGCCGCCGGCAATCCGGTTGCCGACCCGTCCACAGATGGCACCGAAATAGGGATGGCCAGCAAGGTAGCCATCGAGGGAGTCAAAGCCGAGCACGACATCGACCGGTTCACCATTTCGCTGCGGCACCAGCAGGCTCGTCACAATGCCGCCGTAGTTGGTCATCGTCGCCTGCCAGCCGCCGGGCCCGGAAAGCGTGTAGAGCATGGCCTCTTGACCATCTTGGAGTTTGCCGAAGAGTGTGGCGGCGGGCAGAGTGAGTTTGCTGTTGGTCAAAGGTTCAGCTCCGAAGCAGGGGAAGACGAGCAATGCGGTGGTCACCACGAAGCAGACCGACTGAATCACCCGATGTCGTGAACCAGCCGGGGGAATGAAATCGAGCCGGGATATCATCGTCTGTCTCCTGTCGAGCCGGGGGGGAACGGAATTCTTATTCGGAAGTTGTGCAGTGCCCATCGGCGGCTGTCAATTCGGCCCGCCAGCGGGTTGCTCCTTGGAACGCTGCGATGTGCAAGCGGCGCTGCGGCGTCGGCTGAATCCAGAAAGCCAGATTAGGCGAGCGGTCGCAGTCTTCGGCGGCAGTCATCTGCAAGCTCGGGTTAAATCCGTCGCAATTGAGCAGTCAGAGTGCCACGAGTTACGCTGCCCCAGCAGATTTGACTCCGTTGTGCCGCCATGCCTCTGTGCCATTCACTGCCATGCGGAACTCAATAAAGCTGCAGCAGGCATTCGTCGGTCTTGCCGGGGAAGCAAACACTTATTAGATAAATAGATGGGTTTGAGCATTTGTGGGCACCCTAGCGCACGATGGCCTTACCGTTCACCTCAAGGGGATTTTCTCATGTCGCGTAGCTCCCAGAGTGGTTTTACGCTGATTGAATTGTTGGTGGTGATTGCCATCATCGGTGTGCTCGTCGGGTTGTTGTTGCCGGCCGTGCAGCAGGCCCGCGAGGCGGCCAGGCGGTCGAGTTGTTCCAACAATCTCAAGCAGTTGGGGCTTGCCCACCACTTCTACAACGATCAGCAGCAGCACTTCGTTGGCTTGATCGGTCAGGATATTCGGAACACCAACCCGGCGATTCCCGATACCTATCTCAGTCAGTGGTGGAGTGGAAATCTGCCACTGCTTCCCGGCTATGAAGAACAGAGTCGCTACGATGACATCATTGGGTGGCTTTCAACCACAGCCGATGCGAACACCTGGCAGCCGTGGCGTCAGCCGGCGGGCTTGCCCGCAATGCAGCCGCAGA
>CBFIHA010000128.1:0-9312 GCA_965662195.1 uncultured Pirellulales bacterium | reverse complement strand
GAAGCGGGCCGGTGAGGCGACACATTCCGGCGGAAGCAATCGGACGCTCGCGTTCGAAGCCACGGGCGAACAGTCCGGCGAAGTCAATCTGGTTGCCAATCTCGCTATTGTCGATGCCGCTAGCAATTGCGCTGATGCTGCAGAGGACTGCCGCGAAGAGATGAGCAAACTACGAGCCGACACGCTTGACTCGATCAATCTGGATATCCACGTGACCGGTGTTGCCGGCAACGACTATCCCTGCGAGTGCCGGCTTGAGGGCGAAGAGTTTCAGCCGCGTCAGTTTGCCAGTACCACGATGACCTGGAAGGCTGCCGGCTACTGCCACAAACCACTCTACTTCGAGCAGTGGAATCTTGAGCGGTATGGCCACTCCTACCATCCCGCTGTCGACCCATTCATCTCAGCGGCTCATTTCTTTGCCTCGGTCCCCGCCCTGCCCTACAAGATGGGCGTGGAGCTTCCCTGGGAGTGCATCTACCCGCTGGGATACTACCGGCCGGGTGACTGTGCTCCGTGGACGATTCCAGCACCGCCGATCAGTGCTCGCGGAGCAGCGGTCGAGGCGGCCACGGCGACCGGCATTATTTTCATCCTGCCGTGATCAGAAGGTTCGTCCTCGCTTGCAGACTTAGTGACGAGGTCTGCTTCAGTCGAATCCGGCGAATGGCATCTTGGAAGACCAAGGTGTTTTGAGGTGTCGGTCGTCCGCTGAAACGAGTCCATTGCCCGCTTTTCTTCGGACGGCGAAGTGGCGGCTGTGGCTAGCCAGGTCGGGTGAGTCGGCCGCTAGCACCACCGAAATGTCACCGACGCTTCCTGCCCGCCGTCTTCGAGGAGAGATCAAACGTAAACTGGTTCTCACCGGTTTGCACGTCTGCCGAGAGGGTCGACTTGGAGTTGTAAGTGTCTGGAATCGTCTCCTTGAAGAAGTCAGTGGTTCCATCAGGGTTCTCGACATATCGTTCCGTATTGATTCGCACGGTGTGGGTGCCAACCAATGCTCCCCTGTAACCGGCGGCGTAGTCGAGGATGAAATGCCCCTGCTGATCTGTCATGCCAGCCGATGGGCGACCCATTACTGGGGCGAACGTGACAGTTGCACCTTCCAAAGGAGTTCCATCAAGGGTTACGGTCCCCGTCACCTCTCCGAGCGGGGGAATATCGGAGCGGCTGCTGCAGCCGATGCTGGAGCAGGCCAAAACCAACAGGAATAGGGCATAGGGTGAAGGATTGTGTTGCTGAGTGGGCACCATAATTTTTTTCTCGGAATGAAAGGGAAGGCCTCGCAAGAGACGTCCGGGGCAAGGGCCGACTGTCTCAGCCTCGGCTGCGTCGCAATCTCGTGTGGTGTATCAGAATTTTTGAACCATCCGGGCGAGCTTTCGTCGAAACATTTTTTTACCAATACCGAACCAAAATTCGACCGGGGGATGCCAAGATTGTCCGATGCAAGCCGAGCGTAGGACATATGAAGCAAATCCCAAACAAACCGTTGCTCCGATCTGCTGGTTTGGAATGCTTCCCTGAATGGCACTTATTTAGAAGCTGGGCAATACCTGCCCATCAGCCTTCTCGACAAGCAGGAAGTACAGGCTCTTCGGCTGAGTTGAATTGTTGGAGGCGTCAATTGTCTCACTGACCCATCGCACCGATCCATCGGCCATGAGCATGTTGACACCACCAGAATGCAGGCTCGACGGCCCGAACTGGTAGCCGCTATTGACGGCGTTGATCATCGACCAGCCGACCCGGGCTTGAGTCTGTGCGTTTCGGATGTTGTCGAACCCGTTGGTCGAACTGCAGGGATGGCTCACTCCTGCCCAGACAGCCGCTCGGTGGTTGGTGCCATTAATGTTTACCCCGGTCCGCTCGGTGAAGGCAGCGGTTTTGGAGAGCCCATCAAGAACTTCCTCGAAAGTCGTATCACTGTCCCAGAAAAACAACCCATTGGCTCCAGACGAGGTACAACGAAGATCCTGGCTGCCACTGAAGGCGATGTAGTTGGCGAGCCCAATCCTGACGCCGTTGACCCAAATGTCAGGGCTCTGGTCCTTCACTGGGTCGACACTGGCAGGACAGAGATAGCCAGGAATCGTGCGGCGGATATTCGCCAACAGCGTAGTATCACCCACGTTCATTGGCGCCCTGGTGTTGAAGGTGTCGTAAAGCGCCGACTCCTCTATGAACGGCAGAATGAACGCCGTCACCATCCAGCCGTTATCGTTACTGTAGCCAGGGGGGAGATGCTTGTTGACGTCGTAATAGTTGTGCAGGCCGAGGCCAATCTGCTTGAGGTTGTTGACGCACTGAGTGCGGCGGGCGGCAGCCCGTGCCTGTTGCACTGCCGGCAGCAGAAGGCCCACAAGAACACCAATAATGGCAATCACCACGAGCAGTTCAATGAGCGTGAAACCGTCACGAAGTTTCTCTGCTCGGATAGACCTCTGAGAATGCTGGACCAACAACCGATGACGGACAAGGCACAGGTTCGACATGATGGAAATCCCCATAGAATCGAAAATTTACGACTACGGGATTATCCAACTCCTTACGTGATCGTCAAGTAAATTCAGCCCAGCCTGCAGTTCTTGTCGTTAGTGCAACATTCTTTCTGTAAATCCGGTATGGGCCTGATCGAAGCGAGCGTAGCGAGCTGAGATCAGGCCCATACCGGCGGCCAATCTGCAAAGGTGGGTCATCGAGGTTTTCTTGGAAGTGTCTTACACCACCAAAAAAGCCTCCTCAGCAGAATCTGTGGGCTGATTCGGCAGGCTGACGTGGATCTTGGGAAGGGCATGAACGTGCCCGATGTCTGCCGACGGCTGGGTATCAGCCAGCAGACATACTACCGCTGGCGGACCGGGCACCGACGCGAAGCGTTGGTCGCGGCGGCATGGTTCCGAAGATGGCCAAGCAGCTTCAAGAGCTCCAGAAGGAGAACTCGAGGCTGAAGAAGTTGGTGGCGGACCAGGCCCTGGACATGCTGATCCTCAAGGAGGCCGCCCGCCCAAACTGACGTGCCCCAAGCGTCGCCGTCGGACGGTGGAATCCGTCCGGCGGACCTTGGGGCAGGAGAAGGTCTCGGAAAAAAGGGCCTGTCGCGTGCTCGGCCAGAACCGATGCACACAGCGTCACCGTCCCAGGAAGGTAGACGGCGACCGTGAGTTGCTCGGTGTGATGCGGAAGATCGTGGAGTCGTTCCCGAGGCATGGCAGTGAACGGACGCACCAAGTCCTCACGGGCCCAGATGCGTTCGGGGGCTGGAAGGTGAACTTCAAACGGGTGCATCGGATCTGGAAGGAGGAGCACATGCAGGTGCCGCGAAAGCAGCGGAAACGCAGGAGATTACCCGGTTCGAGTGCCAATGGGTGCATCCGTCATCGGGCAACGCATCGGAACCATGTGTGGAGCTATGACTTCCTGACGGAGCGTACGGAGGACGGCAGGCAGTTGCGGATCTTGGTGGTGATCGATGAGTTCACGAGGGAGTGCTTGGCGATCGAAGTGGCTCGGTCGTTCACCGCTCGAGAGGTGATCATGACGCTGCAGTACCTCTTCGCCCTGCGTGGAGCACCCGAGCATCTGCGCAGCAACAACGGGCCCGAATTCGTCGCCAAGGAGATCCAGGGGTGGCTCGCCAGGGCGTGCGTCCGCACGCTCTACATCCAGAAGGCGAGCCCGTGGGAGAACGGCTACGTCGAGAGCGTCAACGGTAGGCTTCGCGATGAGTTGCTCGACCGGGAGTTATTCCTGAGCCTGCCGGAGGCCCGCGTGGTTCTTCACGAGTGGCGGATGAACTACAACCACAGGCGGCCGCATGGCGGTCTGAAGTGGATGACCCCGGCGGCGTTCGTCGCCGGGCTGGACGATACGACCTCCGGGGCGGTCCCGGCGGCGTCGCGTGGTGTGTCTACGGTCGGTGCTGCGCCCCTCCCTCCGACACACCACGCGGACTGTTCCCCAACTCTCTCATGGGCACTGGTACAAAAACCGGGAAGTTTCAATCCGGTGATGCTTGCTCGAACACCCCATCACCAGGGGACTGCACCAGCTCACCCCAGTCGACCGGCGGCCCCCGGGCCGCGTCTACTTTTCTGTGCGTCCCGGCCCGACCCAGTTCCCGCGCTTGTGACGGGGCAGGCTGTAGCAAACCCGCTCAGGCCGGTTGCCAGTACCCAGCACGATTGACAGCCGATCTCGCGCAAACGCCGGCCGGGCTGCGTGAAACGTCACGCCGCCAGCTGCGGCGCACCGCTCGAACACCCCGTCGGTCACGCACGCATGCAGATGGACATGCTGGTTGAGCGCAGAGCCAAAGCGGTGCTGGAACGAGACCGCACCAAGCCGAGGGCGGGCCTGTCCCGCCGCGTCACGATCAGTTGGCACATCCGCCGCATCGCAAAGCAGCCGTTCAATCTCTTGCAGAAACATCCGCGCCAGCGTGGTCATCGCCTGTGGCCGGTCAGCCAATATGCCCCGCAGCCGCTTCGGCACTGAAATCACCCACTGCCGCATTGAAACAGGTGGAATGACCTGGTCAGCAAGGTGCGCCGCCGTCTGGGCCATCCGTCGACTTGTACAGGACGGACAGACCCCGCGGCCCTTGCACGAAAACGCCACCAGAAAACCGCGGCCGCAGCTTGAGCACCCGGGCCCGCGGAAACCCAAACCAGCGCAACCCGCAGCTCAGATACCGACGGAACGCCTCTTCGACATGCTGCCTGATTGGCCGGCCGCACTGGTCGTGCTCGGCAAGCCAGCTCTCCAGGTGCCGGGCGATGACCTGATGAAGCGACGTTCGCTGAGGCCGCCGACGGACATACCGCAACCCTGGAGCCTGTCGCCACGAGGCGGGTGATTTCCGCTGGCCTGGACGCTGGAGACTGGCCGCGACCACGGCAATGCCCGGCTTTCAGAGGTGCCCCACTCTGAAAGCGGATGCCGGGGCCATGAGGGGCAAGGGGCTTGGCCGTCGCTGGCGGGATAGAAACAGAAACAGCTCTACGTGCGACGTCACAGCAGCCTTCGGCGACTCAGTCGCCAACTCCGCCTGCCTGCACCCGCCACGTCATGCCAGTCGGTATAGTGAAGGGGACGTATGACGTGACTGATTCCAGTTTCCCAGCCGCCCGAAGGCTGTAATGCGGCCATGCGGCACCACATGAGACCAGCATGAGCATGCCTTCAGACACACCGCTGCAGCCACCGGCAGCCACCGCCGCCCCCCGCACCAGACTGATCATGACCGGCGGCTTCCTCGGTGCCGGCAAGACCACGCTGCTGCTGCGGCTGGGCGAAGAGCTGACTGCCCGCGGGCTACGGGTCGGCCTGGTGACCAACGATCAGGCTGGTGGCCTGGTCGACACCTCGCTCGGCCGGGCCCACGACCTGGCCGTCGAGGAGATCGCCGGCGGCTGCTTCTGCTGCCGGTTCAATTCGCTGCTGGAGGCTGCCGAGGCCCTCGGCCGCGAACAGGCCGCCGACATTCTGCTGGCCGAGCCGGTCGGCAGCTGCACCGATCTGGTCGCCACCGTCAGCCTGCCACTCGAGCAGTTGCACGGTGAGCGGTTCGAACTCGCCCCCTTCAGTGTGGTGCTCGACCCACTCCGCGCCGCCCGCATCCTTGGCCTCGCCAGTGGCCCGCGGTTCTCGGAACATGTCGAGTACATCTATCGCAAGCAGCTGGAAGAGGCTGAGTGCATCGTCATCAATAAGATCGATCTCGCCGATGATATTCTGCGGTCTCAGCTGCGGCAGGCCCTTGCCCGTGAGTTCCCCAAAGCCCGGCTGTTTGAACTGTCAGCCCGCGAAGGCACCGGGGTCGAAGCCTGGGCTGAAGCCATGCTCAACGATCGCTCGGCAGCAGCCGCCATCGCCGAACTCGACTACGACCGCTACGCCGACGGCGAGGCGCTGCTCGGCTGGCTCAACGCCGATATCCGCCTGGCCGCACATGCGGCAGAGCAGGGGGGGGAGTTTGACGGCAACGACCTGCTGCTTGAATTACTGACCACGATTCGTGGTGAACTTGCCGCCGCCGGCTTTGAGATTGCCCACCTCAAGGCGACGCTGTCGGTGGAAGGTGACGACTATGAACTGGCCGCTGCCAACCTCGTCCGCACCGACGACGCCCCGACCCTCTCCCACCGGCTCGCCGAGCCGATCGACATTGGCCGGCTGCTGGTGAACCTGCGAGCCGAAGCCGACCCCGACCTGCTCAAGCAGGCGATTCACCGGAGCCTACAGACGCTGGCCAACCGCTGCACAGTCACCATCAGCCACCTGGAACACTTCCGACCGGGCAGACCGGTGCCGACGCACCGGCTGGCCGCCGCAAACCGCTAACCGTCCGCGGAAAAACCCCTCCCTGGCCCCTGGCCGCGAATGCAGGCCCACGCGAGTCAACTTGGGCAGCACCTGAAAAGGCCGCGGGCTTTCGGGGTTGCCGATCGCCGCATCCTGCGGCAGCAGACTATTTGCACCGTCTGCTAAGCTGCCGGTAGCGGCTTTGTCTCCCTCCAAGGCACCACGCCATGATCCCCACGCTCACTGCCCGCATCTTGACGACGGTCGCCCCGAACTGCCTCTGGAAGGCGGGCTGGAACCTGGGCGTGAAGGGGGTGATCTCGGTCGAGCGGTTCAAGGCCCGCAAGCGGAAGGGCGTTGTCTTTCCACCGTTTCTGCACCTCTCGATTATCAACTCGTGCAACCTCACCTGTCAGGGCTGCTGGGTCGATGTCACCGCCCCCCGGCAGATGATGTCGCTGGCAACCCTCGACGCCATCGTCAGTGACGCCAAGGCCCACGGCAACGTCTTCTTCGGCATCCTCGGCGGCGAGCCGTTCCTACACCCAAACCTCTTCGACCTGCTCGAGCGGCACCCCGACTGCTACTTCCAGATTTTTACCAACGGCCAGCTGATCACCCCCGAGGTGGCCCGCCGGCTGCGGCGGCTGGGCAACGCGACGCCGCTGATCAGCATCGAGGGTGACGCCGCCGTCAGTGATGTCCGCCGCGGCAACCGCCGGGTGCTCGACCGGACACTCCGCGGCCTGGAACTCTGCCTGGAGGCGCGGCTGCTCACCGGCGTCGCCTCAAGCCTCTGCCAGTCGAACATCGACACGCTGCTGACCGATACCTGGCTCGACGAGCTGATCGACATGGGCGTCCACTACACCTGGTTCCACGGCTACCGGCCGGTCGGCCCCGATTCCTCGCCCGAGCTTGCCCTCACGCCCGACCAGTTGCTGGCCGTCCGCCGGTTCGTGGTGGAGCAGCGGGCCAAAAAACCGATTGCCATTGTCGACGCCTACTACGATGGCGAGGGCAGCGGCCTCTGCCCGATGGCCGCCGGCATCACCCACCATGTCGGCCCGGCGGGCCACATCGAACCCTGCCCGATCATTCAGCTGGCGACCGACCGGGTGACGGAGACCAGCGGCTCGTTCTATGACACCGTGACGCAGTCAGCATTTCTAAAGGATGTCCGTGAGGCAGCCGCCAGCCATAGCCGCGGCTGCGTGGTGCTGGAAAACCCCGACCTGTTACTGCAAATTGCCGACCGGCACGGCGCAGCCGACACCACCCAGCGGCTCCGATCGCGGGCAGAACTGCAGGCAATGACGCCGCGCTCGAGCCAGGATCTCCCTGGCCGGGAAATTCCTGAACGCCACTGGGCCTACCGGCTGGCAAAACGCTATTGGTTCAACGACTTTGGCAGTTATCGGCCCCGGCCAGCGAGCCTTCAGCAACAAACCCACCAGACCCGCCCGTGAGCAGCCCGAACCAAGCCACCACCGAGCACCCGTCGCCACGGATTCTCTACTGCCGCTGCGCCTACGCCCAGGTCGTGCCACCGGACGTGAAGCAAGAGGTGTTGGCCGGCCTTACCGCCAGCGGCCGTGGCTTCGAGGCAGTGGCCGATCTTTGTGAAATGGCGGCCCGCCGTGACCCCCAGCTGAAGTCGTTGGCCGCCGACGACCGGCCGCTGAAGATTGCCGCCTGCTGGCCGCGGGCGGTGCAGGGACTTTTTCAGCTGGCCGACGCGGCGTTGCCGAAGGATGGTGTCGAGATTCACAACATGCGGACTGATGCAGCAGCTGAGGTGCTTGCCGGTGTGCTCAGCGAGCCGGCCAGCGGCAACAAGGAGAGTGAGGCATGATCGCGACCATCCCCAGTCCGCCCCGGGTTGTTCTTTATGAGGGGCCGGGCAGTGAACCGCTTGCGGTCGCCGAACGCACAAGCCTGATTGGGGACCTGCTCGACCGTGGCTTTCGGGTAACTGCTGCCAACGCTGCGGCCGGCAGTGAGACCACCGGAGCCTGCATTGTGGTCGGCCGGTTTGGCGGCAGCCCGCCGGAGATCACCGCGACCGCCGCCGAAGTATCTCTGATTGATGCCACGGAGCTTTCTTCTGAAGCCATCATTGAACGGGTGGAGGCAACCCGGGCCGGTGAGCCGATGAACCGGCCCGACGGCCCCGGCACCTGGAAGCCCTGGTTTCCGGTGATCGATACCGACCGCTGCACCAACTGCATGCAGTGCCTCACCTTCTGCCTGTTCGACGTCTACGGCGTGGCCCCCGACCACACGCTGCGGGTTGAGAACCCCGCCAACTGCAAGGTCAACTGCCCGGCCTGCTCGCGGGTCTGCCCCGAGGTGGCGATCATGTTCCCCAAGTACCACGCCGGGCCAATCGACGGCAGCCCGGTGCGGCAGCAGGACGTGGCGGCGGAGAAAATGAAGGTCGATATCTCGGCCCTGCTTGGCGGCGACATCTATGAAAAGCTGCGGCAGCGGAGCGAGGGGGCCAAGGCCCGCTTCTCAAAGGAACGGGATGCCAAGCAGGCTCTCTCCGAACGCCGCCGCTGCCTGACCAAGCTGGCCGATGCCGCCCAGATTCCCCGCGAAGTGCTCGACGCGCTGCCGACGCCCGAGGAAATTGAACGCCGCGCGGCCGCCGCTGCCGAAAAAGCTGCGGCCGCCCTGGCCGCCCGCGAATCGCAGGCCGCCGGGTAATCCCAACGCAGGAGAGGATTCACCACGAAGGCACAAAGGGGCTTGAAAGGGTCGTGCTGCTGCAACTGCTCTTGCCTGCTCCCGGGGCGGCGTCAATCAGTTCGACAAAAACCTGCTCTCAGCATGCTCCCAGCGTGAGCCAGGGGACCGTCGGTGCGGATCCCCGGTCTTCTGCCCTTCGATGCTGCCCGTTTGCGTCTATCGGCCGAAAAACCCCCCATTCTTCAAAGCCCGAAGCGCAAGCTGAGGGAAATCGCGTGGGTGATCCAAGAAACGCATTCCCTCGGCTCG
>CBFIHA010000127.1:0-9614 GCA_965662195.1 uncultured Pirellulales bacterium | reverse complement strand
CGACTTCCGCTACGATGGGGATGCTGCCCGTAGCGGAATTCGCCAGAATTCCGACGCCCAAGCGACGCCGTCCCCGTTCCGACGCCACCTGCCCGTAGCGGAATTCGCCAGAATTCCGACAGCAGAGCATTTTCCGGCCTGCTCGCGGGAGAAGATGATCCTGCTGTCGGCGATGTTTCCGGAAGTCTGGCGACCTTCCGCTACGTTGGGGATGCTGCCCGTAGCGGAATTCGCCAGAATTCCGACAGCAAAGCATTTTCCGGCTCGCTCGCGGGAGAAAATCATCCTGCTGTCGGCGACGTTTCCGGAAGTCTGGCGACTTCCGCTACGTTGGGGATGCTCCCCGTAGCGGCAGCCGGTTGACCGGAATTGCTCAGCGGCGGCGTTCGATCGCCCGGGCCATGGCCGCCCCCATGTCAGCCGGACTTTCGGCGATCTCGATGCCGGCGTCCCGGAGGGCCTCCAGCTTGGCCTCGGCCGTGCCCTTGCCTCCGGAGATGATCGCCCCGGCATGGCCCATCCGCTTGCCCGGGGGTGCTGTCCGGCCAGCGATGAAGGCGGCCACCGGCTTGGTGACATGCTCCTTCACATAGGCCGCCGCTTCCTCTTCGGCTGAGCCGCCGATCTCACCCATCATCAGAATTGCATGGGTGTCGGGATCAGCCTCAAAGAGTTTCAGGATGTCGATGAAGCTCGAGCCGACCAGCGGATCACCGCCAAGGCCGACGCAGGTGCTCTGGCCGTGGCCGAGCTGGGTCAGCTGCCAGACCGCCTCGTAGGTGAGCGTGCCGGAGCGGCTCATCACGCCGACGTGGCCGGGCGTGTGGATGTAGCCGGGCATGATGCCGATCTTGCACTCACCGGGCGTGATCACGCCAGGACAGTTGGGGCCGATCAGCCGGCTCTGGGACTGCTCAACCACCGGCATCACCCGGGCCATGTCGAGCACCGGGATGCCCTCGGTGATGGCGATCACCAGTTCGATACCGGCGGCAACCGCCTCGAGAATCGCATCGGCCGCAAACGGGGGCGGCACGAAGATCATCGTGGCGTTGGCCCCGGTGGCGTCGCGAGCTTCGGCCACGGTATTGAAGACGGGCAGATCGGCCACCGTCTCGCCTCCCTTGCCGGGCGTCACGCCGCCAACCATGCGGGTGCCGTACTCCAGGCAGCCCCGGGTGTGGAACTCACCGACCTTGCCGGTGATGCCCTGACAGATAACGCGGGTGTCGCGGTTGACGAGAATACTCATGGAGGTGAACGCCGAGAGGGGAGAGGAATGCGAGACGGTTGCGGGTCAGGCCTTGACGGCAGCCACGATCTTCTGGGCGGCATCGGTGAGGCCGTCGGCGGTGATGATTGCGGTGCCGCTGGAAGCAAGGATTTTCTTGCCCTCCTCGACCTCCGTCCCCTCCAGCCGGACCACGAGGGGCACGCTGAAGCCGACGGTCTGGGAGGCTTCGACCAGGGCGTTGGCAATCGTCGTGCATCGCATGATGCCCCCGAAGATGTTGACCAGGATGCCCTTGACGTTGGGGTCGGAGAGGATGATCCGGAAGGCCTCGGTCACCTGCTCGACGTTCGCCCCGCCACCGACGTCGAGGAAGTTGGCCGGCTCACCGCCGTGGTACTTCACCAGATCCATGGTGCTCATCGCCAGCCCCGCGCCGTTGACCAGGCAGCCGATCTCGCCGGAGAGCTTTACGTAGGAAAGACCAGCGGTGGCAGCCCGGATTTCGGCCGGCTCTTCCTCTGATTCATCCCGCAAGGCCGCGATGTCCTTGTGGCGGAAGAGGGCGTTGTCGTCGAAGGTCATCTTGGCATCGAGGGCCACCAGCGTGCCCGCACTGGTGAGCACCAGGGGGTTGATCTCCAGCAGCGAGGCGTCGAGTGAGACAAACGCCTGGCAGAGGGCCCGGAAAAACTGCTCGGCGTACCGCCAGCTTTTGGTCGGCAGGTCGAGCTTCGCGGCCAGTAGCCGCGCCTGATAGGCCCCGAGGCCACGGTCGGGATCGAACGGTTCGGAGAGGATCAGCTCCGGCGTCTTGGCGGCGACCTCCTCGATGTCCATCCCGCCGGCGGTGCTGGCGATGAGCACCGGCGAGCCGGCCGCCCGGTCGACCAGGATGGCACAATAGAGTTCCCGGTCGATGGCACAGCCGCTCTCGACAAAGACCTGCCGGACAACCTGGCCATCAGGGCCGGTCTGGATCGTCACCAGGGTCTTGTCGAGCAGTCCCTCGGCGATCCGGGCGGCATCCTCGGCCGACTTGGCCAGTTCGACGCCCCGCTGCTCCGATCCGATCACCTTGCCCTTGCCGCGGCCCCCGGCATGAATCTGGGCCTTGACCGCACAGACCGGCGTGCCGAGGGCAGCGAAGGCAGCGGTCGCCTCGGCGGGTGTGCGGGCGACCTTGCCCTCGAGCACCGGCACTCCGGCGGCCCTCAGCAGGTCTTTGGCCTGGAATTCGTGGATTTTCATGGCGGGCTTCCCTGGCGGAGCGAGACGCCGGAGCCGACAGGCCCAAAACACCTGTCGCCGACGAACGGGCTGACAATATGGCACGAAAGCCCCCCCTTTCCAACCGGCCAGTGTGAACCGCGGCGAAGGGCAGTGGAACGGGGGAACCTGCGGAAACCATCGGGATGCAATTGCCGGCCAGCAGAAGGTTTTTCTGGAACTGCTCTTTCATTTGTCCGAAGGAACCATCAGAAGCTACTTCGATGGTGGATCAGTTCAGCAATTGAACGGGTGATCCGGCCACCGATTCCCCATCGGGAACCACCCCCCCAATGCCTCTGACGCGATCCCAGCCCGACGTCAAAACGGTTCCGCTGCGGACACACACCGAAGTTGCCATTCTCGGGGCCGGTTTTGCCGGGCTCTGCATGGCCATCCGGCTGCGGCAGCAGGGCCACCGTGAGCTGGTGATCTTCGAGCAGGCCGATTCGCTCGGGGGTACCTGGCGGGACAACACCTACCCCGGCTGCGGCTGTGATGTGCCCTCGGACCTCTACTCATTCTCCTTTGAGCGGAATCCTGACTGGTCGCGAACCTTCGCCACCCAGCAGGAGATCCTCGATTATCTGCGGCAGGTGGCGGAGAAGCACCAGGTTGAAGCGTCGATTAAGTTCGACACGAAAATCGTCTCGCTGCGGTGGAACGACAGCCACCAGCACTGGCAGTTGACGGCTGCCGACGGCCGGCAGTTCACCGCCACCGTCGTGATCTCGGGCATGGGCGGGCTGCACATTCCGGCGGTGCCGGAACTGCCCGGCCAGGACGCCTTCGCGGGCACCAGTTTTCACACCGCTCAGTGGCGGCATGATGTCGATCTCACCGGCAAACGGGTGGCGATCATCGGCACCGGTGCCAGTGCGGTGCAGATCATTCCAGAGATTGCAGGCAGGGTCGAACGGCTCACGGTGTTCCAGCGGACGCCCCCCTGGGTCCTGCCGCGGAACAACCGGCCGACAACTCCCTGGAATCGCTGGGTCAAGCGATATGTTCCAGGGATGCAGTGGGCTCGGCGGCTGGCCCTCTACTGGAAGGCCGAACCGATCGCCATCGGGTTCACCCTCAAACCCAAGGCGATGGGCAGCAGCCAAAAGTGGGCGTTGCAGTTCCTCCAGAGTCAGGTGGCCGATCCCCTGCTACGTGATCAGCTGACCCCGCGGTATTCGATGGGCTGCAAGCGGGTGCTGCTCTCCGACGACTACTACGCCGCCCTGACACGACCAAACGTGGAACTGGTCACCCGCCGGGTGGCCCGGGTGGCCCCTGAGGGCGTCGTCACCGGCAACGGACAGCACTGGCCCGCCGACGCTGTCATCTATGCCACCGGCTTCAAGCCCTTCAATCCAACCCATCAGGTCGACATTATCGGCCGGGAGGGCCGGCTCCTGGCCGCTGACTGGGCCGACGGACCGGAGGCCTTCAAGGGCGTGGCTGTTTCCGGCTATCCCAACTTCTTCATGCTGATGGGCCCCAACTCCGGCCTCGGGCACAGCTCGATCCTGCTGATGATCGAGGCCCAGGTCGGCTACATCAGCAAGTGCCTCAAGTGGCTCCGGCGGCCGGGCTGGCAGGGTGGACCGCTGCGGGCCATCGAGGTCAGGCCGGAAGTCCAGCGGCAGTACAACGACTGGTTGCAGAGGCGGTTCGAGCAGACTGTGTGGAATACCGAAGAAAAACCGGGCCTGTCGCCCTGCACCAGCTGGTACGGAACAGCCGGCGGCAGGAACTTTACCCTCTGGCCGAGCTTTGCCACCGCCTATGCCTGGGCCCTGCGGCGGCCCGATCCGGCCTGCTTTTTCGACGCCGCCCAGCTGCCAGCCGGCCGGCAGCTGGAGTCGCCCGACGCCCGAACGCTCAGATCGGCCGCCTGACCACCGCAAAACTCGTCTTTGCAGCCAGCTGAAAAGTCGGAATGATCCCCGCTTCCTTCGATTGGATGCCGTAATGGATCAGACTCCTACAGCCCTGCCGCTTTCGACGGTCACCGCCTCCGGGCGGCTGCCCCGGATCGTGATCGATCTGGAGAAGCTGCGGCACATCAACTGTGGCCTCGGACGGTTCTCGCTCTACCTCGGCCGCGAACTGCTCGGCCTGTCAGCCGACCGGTTCGACCCGGTCTTCTTTTTGCCCCGGGGCGGTGAGCGATACTTTGCCGACGCCGGCGGTGTTCGCCACGGCACCGTCCGGGTCCGACCCTGGCGGAAGGAGGGCCTGCAGCAGTGGCTCCGGCCGCTGGGCCGGCACCTGCCCGGCATCGTGCGGCCCGACCTCTGGCATGTCACCAACCAGATGTCGCGGTATCTGCCACTCGATGACCGGGTGCCGGTCGTCCTGACCATTCATGACCTGAATTTCCTCCACAATGAAATCGATGCCAGCGATCCAGGCCGAATCCGGCGGAAGCTGGCCGACATTCAGCGGCGGGTCGACCGGGCCGCCGCAATCGTGACCGACTCGCAGTATGTCGCTGATGACCTTGCCGCCCATGTCGAGCTGGCCGGCACGCCGGTCCATGTTGTGCCGCTGGGACTGACCCCACCGCCAGCTGCGGCGGAACGCCGCCCACCGTGGTTGACCACGGGCCCGTTCGCCCTCTCGGTCGGTAATTTTCTGCCCCACAAAAACTTCCACATCCTGCTCGGGCTGGCTGAACAACTGCCTGACCTGCGACTGGTGATCGCCGGCAAGAAGGCAACTCCCTATGGCGAGCAGGTGGAGCAGGAACTGCAGCGCCGGGGTCTCAGCGAGCAGGTGATCCTGCCCGGCATGGTCTCCGATGCTGAGCGGCAGTGGCTCTATCAGCACTGCGAGGTCTTTCTGTTTCCGTCACTCGCCGAAGGTTTCGGTTTTCCGGTCCTCGAGGCGATGCAGTGCGGCAAGCCGGTGGTGATGTCGCGGCGGACCAGCCTGCCGGAGATCGCCGGCGGAGAGGGCTTCTTCTTCGACAGCTACGAGCCGGAGGCCATGGCCGGCGTCGTGGCGGCTGCTCGCACCCATTTTGCCGCTGACCCGCAAGCAGCCGATCACTGCCGTCGCCATGCCGCGGGATTCTCGTGGCGGGCCACAGCCGAGGGGTATGCCCGGGTTTACGAGAGCGTCATCGGTGCTGACCAACTCAGCGGACGGCTCACCGTCCGACAGGCTGGCTAACCAGCCCCAAAAACACCCCCCCGATGGGTGCTTGCATGGCCTGGGGGAAAGTGGCGTTTGACCCTGGGGAGGAGGTTGATACCCTCCGGCCCGCGCAGCAGTTGGCCCGGCCGGCCGCCGCGACTTGCACACCTGATGGAATCCCTGGAGAAGACACCCATGCAGCGGCGGGCCTTGATCACCGGCGTCACCGGACAGGATGGCGCCTATCTGGCGGAACTTTTGATTGCCAAGGGCTATGAGGTTCACGGACTCCGCCGCCGCTCCAGCACGTTTGGCACCGAACGGATTGAACACCTGATCTTCGGCGACGAGCCGAAACTGCAACTGCATTACGGCGATCTGGCCGACGGCAACGGGCTGATGCGGCTGCTGCGGGAAATCCGGCCGCAGGAGGTCTACAACCTCGCCGCCCAGAGCCATGTCCGCGTCAGCTTCGACCAGCCGACCTACACCGCTGACGTCACCGCTGTTGGCACCCTGCGGCTGCTCGAGGCGATCCGCGATGTCCAGGATGACACCGGTGACCAGATCCGCTTCTATCAGGCTTCCAGCTCGGAGATGTTCGGCAAGGTGGTCGAGACGCCGCAGAAAGAAACCACGCCGTTCTATCCCCGTAGCCCCTACGGTGTGGCCAAGCTCTACAGCCACTGGATCACGATCAACTACCGGGAGAGCTATGAGATGCATGCGTCCTGCGGCATCCTCTTCAATCATGAGAGCCCCCGCCGCGGTGAGACCTTCGTCACCCGGAAGATCACCCGGGCGGCCACCCGCATCAAATTAGGCCTGCAGGAGAAGCTCTATCTGGGCAACCTCGACGCCCAGCGGGACTGGGGCTTTGCCGGTGACTACGTCGAAGCGATGTGGCTGATGCTGCAGCAGGACGCCCCCGACGACTACGTCGTGGCGACAAACGAGCTCTATTCCGTTCGTGACTTCTGCGAAAAGACCTTCGGGCAACTCGGTCTCAACTATGAAGACCATGTCGAAATCGATCCGCGGTACTACCGGCCGGCCGAGGTCGACCTGCTGCTGGGCGACTCAACCAAGGCCCGTGAGAAGCTGGGCTGGCAGCCGCGGACCAGCTTCAACCAACTCGTCGGCATGATGGTTGAACACGACCTGAAACTGGCTGAACGGGAAAAACTTCTTCAGCACAATGCCGGGCCTGAGGGCTATCCCCAGGCGGCGTAATCCAGGCAGGAGTCCTCCGCCGACTGCAACACCGCAGCCTCTGCATCACGTACCGATCCCTACCTCCCCCGCGTCATGTCATTGAACCTCGACAACCTGACGCTGTTCTGCCTTGATACGCGGTCACCTGACGCTGCGGTGTGGGCGATCGAGCAGTGTCAGCAGCATGCGCGGTTCGCCAAAACAGTCCTGATGACGCATCTGCCGGCTCTGAAGCATCGGCACCCTGGCATCTGCTATCAGCAAGCACCCGACATCCGCTCGGTTGCCGACTATTCGATGGCCATGCTCACCTGCATGCTGAGCCATGTTGAAGGATCACATGCTTTGGTGATCCAGTGGGACGGGTTCATTCTTCACCCGGAACTATGGTCTCCGGAATTCCTGGAGTATGACTACATCGGTGCGGTTTGGCCGCAGCATCCCGACACGCCAGTCGGCAACGGAGGATTCTCTCTCCGTTCGAGACGGTTGCTTGAGGCGCTCGAAGACAACGACGTCAGACTGAGTTCCCCAGAGGACGAGTGTATCGCGATCGAAAACCGTGACCTGCTGGAGACGAGGCACCAGATCCGGTTTGCACCGGCGGCAGTCGCGAAGCGGTTCTCAACCGAACGGACAGCATGGCGACCATCCTTCGGCTTTCACGGATTCTTCAATTTTGCGAAGGCCTTCGATAACCGCACCCTCACCGAATTCATTGATCGGATTCCGGTACAGTGCTGTGGTGGACTCGACAGCTATCACCTTCTCGACGATCTGCTCGGACGAGGTGAACGCGAACTCGCAATGCAGTTGTTCGCAAAATGCCGGTTCCGCTGGCGGCGCCGCCGGGAGTATTTCCGCACTGCCTGCTCTCTCTGGGGAAACGCCCGGAGACCGCAGGCAGCCTGACTGGCTCCGCGAAAGCGGCCTTCGTTTCTTTCCAACACAACACCCGATTCGCCCCGAATCGTCCGCCACACCACCGCGAACGAATCGCTCCACTCAGCCCAAACACCTCCGAGGAATACCGTGGACTCTCCCACTCCGACCATCCACGACGTCTTGATCACACCGTTAGCTCGTCATGCCGACTCCCGTGGCTGGCTGGTGGAACTCTACCGCGAAGATGAACTTGCTGAGGCAATCCACCCGGTCATGGCCTACATCAGTCAGACGCTTCCGGGTATCGTCCGCGGCCCGCACGAGCATCGCGATCAGACCGATTACTTTGCCTTCATCGGTCCGGGTGATTTTGAACTCGTGCTCTGGGATGCCCGGCCAGACTCACCCACCTTCGGCACCCAGACCCGCGCGGTCTACGGCACCTCCAGTCCCTGTGCGGTTTCGATCCCGCCCGGTGTCGTCCATGCCTATAAAAATGTCAGTGACGTTCCCGGCTGGGTGTTCAATGGACCGAACAGGCTCTACGCGGGCCGGGGCAAACAAGAGCCCGTCGATGAAATCCGTCATGAACTCGACGAGAACTCGCCCTACCGCGTGGACGCGTCAGTGAACAAAGCAGGATGAGGAGGAAAGCCATGGCATCACCACTGAAGGGCATCGTGCTGGCCGGTGGGTCGGGCACCCGGCTCCACCCGATGACGTTGTCGCTATCGAAGCAGCTTCTGCCGATCTATGACAAGCCGATGGTCTACTACCCGTTGTCAGCCCTGATGTTGGCGGGAATTCGTGACATCCTGGTCATTTCCACGCCCCATGATCTGCCACACTTTCAGACACTCCTCGGAGATGGCTCGCGGTTTGGCGTCTCGCTTTCGTATGCAGAACAGCCAAGGCCGGAGGGACTGGCGCAGGCGTTTGTGATTGGCCGTGATTTTCTGGCGGGCGATCGGGCTGCATTGGTGCTCGGCGACAATATTTTTTACGGCCATGGGTTCCAAGGGGTGCTGCAGACCGCCGCGGCCCGCCAAACCGGCGCCACGGTCTTTGCCTACCCCGTCCGTGATCCCGAGCGGTTCGGGGTGGTCGAGTTCGACGAGACTGGGAAGGCGCTCTCGCTGGAGGAAAAACCGAAACAGCCCAGGTCTCACTTTGCGGTGCCGGGCATCTATTTTTATGATGCTGAGGTCACAGACCTTGCCTGCAGCCTGAAACCGAGTGCCCGTGGTGAACTTGAGATCACCGATTTGAACCGGGTCTATCTGGAACGCGGTGACCTGCGGGTGGAGAAACTCGGCCGGGGTTTCGCCTGGCTCGACACCGGCACCCCGGAGTCGCTGCTGCAGGCTTCGTCTTTCGTACAGACCATTCAGGAACGACAGGGTCTGAAGATCGCCTGCCTTGAGGAAATCGCCCTTTCACTTGGCTACCTGAAGCCGGCACACGTATCAGAGCAGGCTGCCGCCATGAAGAGTGACTATGGCCGGTACCTCGCCGAAATTGCGGATGAGGCTGCGTCAGGAAAGAAGAGCCCCAATGAAAATGGAACCGAACACGATCGCCGTCACGGGCGCGACGGGTCAGCTCGGCCGGGAGATCTGCCGGCAGCTGGGACCGGCCGCCGTTCCGTTGCCTAGGGCCCAGCTCGACCTGACGCAGCCCGCCATGGTTCGGAACGTCGTTGAGAAGCTGCGTCCCGAGGTGGTCATCAACTGCGCGGCCTGGACGGCCGTTGACGCGGCAGAGGATAATCCCGATGCCTGCCGCGTGGCGAATACAGCTGCGGTGGAAGTGCTGGCCAGTGCCTGCAACGCCATCGATGCCATGCTGGTTCAGGTCAGTACCGACTATGTGTTTGGCAGTG
>CBFIHA010000126.1:0-9696 GCA_965662195.1 uncultured Pirellulales bacterium | reverse complement strand
GGACGCGGGCCGGCAGGCAAGGCGAACCTCGGCTTCGCCTGCGCCTGCCAAAGCATGAGCGGGCCAGGGATGGCCGCGTAGCGTCAGGCCCGCAGGACGCGGGCCGGCAGGCAAGGCGAACCTCGGCTTCGCCTGCGCCTGCCAAAGCATGAGCGGGCCAGGGATGGCCGCTCATGCGTCAAAATAGCAACAAAACTCCCACGGATGCGGCCGCGACCGCAGCGGTGTGATCTCGTTGTCGCGTTTGTGGCGGATCCAGGTCTGGATCACGTCCTCGGTGAAGACATCCCCCCGCAACAGAAAATCATGATCCCGTTCGAGGGCGTCGATCGCTTCGGCCAGCGCAGCCGGGGTCTTCTGGACGCTGGCCAGTTCCTCCGGCGGCATGTCGTAGATGTCACGATCAAGCGGATCACCTGGATTGATGTGGTTCTGAATGCCGTCGATCGCTGCCATCAGGATTGCCGCGAAAGCCAGGTAAGGATTACAGGTCGGGTCGGGGCAGCGAAACTCAATCCGTTTGGCCGCAGGATTGGTTGAATACATCGGAATCCGGCAGGCGGCTGACCGATTCCGCTGGGAGTAGGCCAGGTTGATGGGGGCCTCGTAGCCGGGTACCAGCCGCTTGTAGCTGTTGGTGGTCGGGTTGGTCAGCGCGAGTAGCGCCGGAGCATGCCGCAGGATGCCACCGATGGCATGGATCGCCATGTCTGAAAGCCCCGCATAGCCTGAGCCACCGAAGAGCGGCTGGCCTTCTTTCCAGAGTGACAGGTGCACATGCATGCCGGAGCCGGCGTCACCATGGATTGGCTTCGGCATGAAGGTGGCGGTGCGGCCATGCCGGCGGGCGACGTTCCTGACGATGTATTTGTAGAGGCAGAGCTGGTCAGCCATCCGCACCAACTCTTGGTACCGCATGTCAATTTCACACTGGCCGGCCGAGGCGACCTCATGGTGCTGGGCCTCGATGTCGATACCCGACTGCAGCATCGTCAGCATCATCTCGGTCCGGAGATCCATCATCTGGTCAGCCGGCGGCACCGGGGCATAACCCCCACGGTGCCGCAACTGATAGCCGAAGTGACCGTCACCCTCCCGACCCCGGTTCCACTCAGCCTCGACCGAATCGATGACATAAAAGCCCATGTGGGCGTTTTGATCGAACCGCACCGAATCGAAGATGAAGAACTCGGCCTCCGGGCCGATGAAGCAGGTGTCGGCGATGCCGGTGCCGACCAGATAGGTGGCCGCCTTGCGGGCGACGTGCCGCGGGTCACGGGAATAATCCTCGCGGGTGATCGGATCCTGCACCATGCAGATCACCGCCAGGGTCGGGACGCTGGTGAAGGGATCGACAAAGGCGGTATCGGGTACCGGCACCAGCAGCATGTCGCTCTCGTTGACCGTCTGCCAGCCGCGGATGCTCGAGCCGTCGAAACCGACCCCATCCTCGAAGACCTCTTCCTCGAGCTTGGCCACCGGAATGGTGATGTGCTGCCAGCTGCCGAGGAAATCGACAAACCGCAGATCGACTGCCTTGACTTCCTTTTCGCGACACATCGCGATGACTTCACGGGGCTTCATACACAGGGCTCAACAGGGGGTGGTGATTCAGCGTCAGCACTCTACCACGGAACGGCTGCACGGTTCTCACCGCGGCAAACCTGCTGCCTATCCCCCTGCTGCCGCATTTTGATGGTGTGACTCGCAGAACCGAACTCCGGGAAGCCCGAGGCGCGAGCCGAGGGAATGCGTTTCTTGGATCACACACGCGGTTTCCCTCAGCTTGCGCTTCGGGCTTCGAAGCAGGGGACTTTTTGCCGGAAGAGACGACGGTGCGCCATCGAAACTTTCGCCGGGGCTTCGAAGTGCGGGGCCAACCGCCACAAGGAAAGTCGGACACTCTGTGTGGGCTTGCTAAAAAATCGGAAGCCAGCAACGGCAGTGACCGGACTGGCAGAGCCTCACCCGCGGAGGGTTGCCGAAGCAGCACTGATGCTCAGCCGACCGTTGAGCGTTTGGCCCCGCAGCTGCACGGCAACCGAGCCAGTGTCGGGCTCGTCAGCCAACCAGTCGTATTCCCCGGCATCGACCCGGTGGGCAACGCCGCGGCCGCCGGAGACCGCGCCGGCGAGCCGGTCGAGCCAAGCCAGCCGGTGCTCAGGCAGCGGCGTGGCCGCGACTGCCGGTCCAGCGGGCCTCGGGATTTCTGCCAGCCGCCAGGTGCGGCAGGCTTCAGCCTCTTCCAGCAGCAGGTCGAAGTGCCGCCCCAAGGGGTCATCCGGATGGCCGGTGTGTTCAAGCAGAACGAATCGTGGCATGGCTTGAAATGCTGCTCCTGACAGCTGGAAGGTGGCTCAGTAGTCCTCGGCAGTGGCAGCCGGCTTGGTGCCACCCAGCCCCAGCGGCTTGGGCTTGTGCCGCACCGCCCGGCGGGCGTTCTCATCCCGCAGCCGCTCAACCGCTTCTTCCAGGCTCATGGCGCCGAGATCACCATCGAGCCGGTCCCGCAGGCTGACCGTGCCGGCCGCCTCGTCCCGGGGGCCACAGACCACCATCATCGGTACCAGCGCAAGCTGGGCCGTGCGAATCTTGGCCCCGAGTTTTTCGGCATCGAGGTCGATCCCTGTCCGCAGGCCAGCCGCCTTGAAGGCCGCTTCGACCCGGCGGGCATAGGCCTCACTCTTGGCACTGACCGGAATCACCCGCACCTGCTCCGGGGCGAGCCAGAGCGGGAAGGCTCCGGCAAAGTGTTCGATCAGCACACCGATGAACCGCTCCATGCTGCCCAGCGGCGCCCGGTGAATCATCACCGGCTTGTGCCGGGCGTTGTCAGCCCCGATGTATTCCAGATCGAACCGTTCAGTGCTCGGCAGGTTGTAGTCGAGCTGGACCGTACCCAGCTGCCATTCGCGGCCGAGCGAGTCGTTGATCACAAAGTCGATCTTGGGACCGTAAAAAGCTGCCTCGCCCGGCTCCGGTTCACAGCCGGGCAGGTTCATCTCGCGGGCCACCTTTTCGATCGCCGCCTCAGCCTCGTCCCAGCGCTCCGGCGGGCCGACGTATTTGTCGCTCGACTTGTCGCGGAAGCCGAGCCGCACCCGGTAGGAATCGAGGGCCAGGCTCTCCAGCACCTTGAGCGTAAAATCGATGCAGCCGGCCACCTCCTGCTCGACCTGCTCAGGCGTGCAGAAGATATGGGCGTCGTCCTGGGTGAAGCCCCGTACCCGGGTCATGCCGCCCAGCTCCCCCGACTGTTCGTAGCGATAGACCGTGCCGAACTCAGCCAGCCGCAGCGGCAGCTCGCGGTAACTCCGTGGCCGGGCCTTGTAGATCATCGTGTGATGTGGGCAGTTCATCGGCTTGAGGAGATACTGTTCATCTTCGTGCATCTCGATCGGCTTGAACTGGCTGTCGGCGTAGTAGGGGTAGTGGCCCGAGATTTTGTAGAGATCGACCTTGCCGATGTGGGGCGTGTAGACCGGTTCGTAGCCCCGAGCGGTGAGCTCCTCGCGAACAAAGCCCTCCAGCACGGCCCGCACCGTTGCCCCCTTGGGCATCCAGAGCACCAGGCCCGAGCCGACCAGCGGACTGACCGTGAACAGGTCAAGCTGTTTGCCGAGCACACGATGGTCCCGCTTGCGGGCTTCTTCGAGTGCTTCCAGATGACGGTCGAGGTCTTCCTGGCTGAACCAGGCGGTGCCGTAGAGCCGCTGCAGCTGGGCGTTGCTTGCATCCCCTTTCCAGTAGGCGCCGGCCAGGCTCGTCAGCTTGACCGCCCCGATGCAGCCGGGGCTGGGCACATGCGGCCCCCGGCAGAGATCAACAAACTCGCCCTGGCGATAGAACGAGAGCGTCGGATATTCGGCCAGGCCGGTCTCGATGTGCTCAACCTTCAGCGGCTGCTTGAGGTCGCTGACAATCTCAACCGCCTTGGCCCGATCGACCTCGACCCGCTCAAAGGCCTCGTCGGCGGCGATGATCTTCCGCATCTCCGCCTCGATCTTCGGCAGGTCCTCTTCGGTGATCGGCCGCTCGGCCCGCATGTCGTAGTAAAAGCCGTGACCCACCGTCGGGCCGAAGGCCAGTTCGACATCTTTGAACAGCCGCATCACGGCCCGGGCCATCACATGGGCGGCCGAATGCCGCATCACCGGCAGGGCCCGCGGGTCCCCCTGCTCAAGCACTTCGACCGTCGGCTCGCCCTCCTCCGGCAGTGGGCTGTCGAGGCCGACCAGCCTGCCGGCGAGCAGGGCGGCGATCGGCTGGCATTTCCCGTCGGTGTCGGACCGGACCGCCTCGGCCACATCGGCCAGCCGGCTGCCGGTCGCAAAGGACCGTGGCTGTGGCGGCGCAGCGGCATCGGTGGGATCAACAAGCGAGATGGTGGGCATAGGGGCGGATCCTCAGCGGTCGTCGGCTGGACGGAAGGGGAAGGGGTATCGCGAACCTTCTGGGCACAGTATCGCGGGTCGTTCTCCTCAGACAAGGCGGGCTCAGGCTTGGCCTGAACCCCGCCGGAAGTTGCCGGCGGCCCGCCGCAGCTTTTCATGCTCCAACCGGCGAAGGTTGTAGGCGGTGATCACATCCTTGCGGGTGATGACACCGATCAACTGCTGCCGGTCAGTGGCTGAGACCACCGGTAATTCATCCACATTGGTCGCGGTGAACTTGCCCAGGGCGGTGTTGAGGTCGTCATTGGGGGTCACGGTCACGACATTGCCGTTCATCACGTCGCGGGCATTGGCAATCTGCCAGATGGTGTCGTCATACAGATACCCCCGGACATCTTCTTCAGAAAAAATACCAACCAGCTTTCCATGGGAATCGACCACCGGAAAATACCGCTGGATCGACTCCGCCAACGCATGCACGATGTCGTCGAGCGTGGTGCCCTCATGAATCAGCTTCAGGCTGGGTGCCCGCTTGAAGACATTGTCGACTTTGATGCCCTCCAGCACGTCGACAAAGAAGTCGCCGCGGTGCGCGGGGGAATCGAGCCGGGTCGGCACCTGCTTGATGTAGAGCGTCCAGCGGCGGCCTAACAGGAAGGTCAGCGTCGACACCCAGAGGGTCGGCAGCAGCAGGCTGTAGCCACCGGTCATCTCACTGACCATCAGCACCGTCGAGAGCGGTGCCCGGGCACAGCCAGAGAAAAAACCGGCCATGCCGACGATGGCAAAGGCCTGGGGATGCTTGACGAGGCCGGGAAACCATTCATGGAAGATCAAGCCGACCGCCCCACCGAGGCAGCCGCCGATCACCATGGAAGGACCAAAGACTCCACCGGAGCCACCGGAGGAGATCGTCAACGACGTCGTGAGGATCTTCACCAGGGCCACGGTGATCAGCAGCAGCGGGCCGACGGTCCCGGTGGGCCCGAACAGCGTCTGCAGTAGCCCGTAGCCGCTGCCCAGCACGGCGAGGGCGGCGCGGTCGTGGTCGAAGGCGGTCCAAAGCCCGATCCCGACAACGCCGGCGACCGCCGCCCCGATCATCGGCCGCAGATGGGGCACGATCGGCAGTTTCTTAAAGAGGGCATGGACCCCGTAAAAGATTTGGATGTAGAGCATGCCGGCGAGGGCCAGCACAATCGCCATCGCGCCGTACGGCAGCAGTTCCAGCGGTGAATCGATCTCATAGCTGATATCCGCACCAAACAGCGGCACGAATCGCAGCGACGGCGGCAGCCAGAGGCAGAAGACGGAGTAGGCAACGGCCGATGAGATCGCAGCCGGCACGATGGCGTCGCTTTCGATGTCGGCATCGCGATAGAGGATCTCCCCGGCAAAGACCGCCCCGGCCAGTGGCGCGCGAAAGATCGCCCCGACGCCCGCCCCCATGCCGGCAGCCAGCATGATGCGACGATCGCGGGCCGGCAGTTTCAGCAGGCCACCGAGGAACGAGCCGAAGCCGGCCCCGATCTGGGCGATCGGCCCTTCGCGGCCGGCTGAGCCGCCGGTGCCCAGGGTGATGGCCGAGGCGATCGTCTTGATGATCGGAATGCGGCCGCGGATTTCACCGCGTTTGTTGTGGAAGGCGTCGATGGCCGCATCGGTGCCGTGGCCTTCGGCTTCAGGGGCGAAGGTATAGACCAGCAGGCCGGAGGCGAGCCCACCGGCGGCCATCACGGCGACGAGCATCCACGGCTGAAACCCAGCGTGCTCCGGTTGGGCCTCGCCTGCCGCTGCTTCAGCTGCGCTGGCTTCGCCGTCACCATTGGTAGCGGCATGTTCTTCAAACAGGGCCCCCTCGGCCGCTGCCTCACCCGGTTGAAAACCGGCAATTTTCTGCAGGGCGGTGAACTGGACGGCCTGGCCGATGACATGGAAGCCGATCGCTCCCGCCCCGGCGACAAGGCCGATGATGGCTGAGAGCATGAACCATTTTCCGGTCGACCGCAGTTCGAAGCGTTGCAGAGCGGAAAGGAAGTGGTTCACCGAGTTCGCATCCAGCCAGAAAGTCCTGAGCGGCGGGCGGTCACCGCCGCACCGCGACCTTCATCGTACCACACCCATTTTCAGGGTCTGGAGCCGGGTCGCTTGACTGCCGTTGGCTGAGCAGCAGAATGATCTAACGACCCGGGCGATTAGCTCAGTTGGTTAGAGCACCAGCTCGACAAGCTGGGGGTCATAGGTTCGAGTCCTATATCGCCCACTATTTGGTTTTGCCGCGGTTTGCGACGATTCGCAGCAACCCGCGAATTCGCGGTGTTTAGCGGGGTTTTTTCAGAAGCGTGCGAATTGCTGCCGGCCGAAGCGGCTTTTGACTGCACACTATTCTGCACACACTTTTGCACACTGCCCGGGTCTGTCAGCTGTGTGCCCTGCCCCGCCCCTCCTTGACCAACTGCCGCTGGACTGCCGCCGGTAACGACATCGGCAAAGTGCTGCTCACGAGTCTGAAGATAGTGGGTGGCGGCGATCAAGGGCGAATGCCCCAGCCACCGGGCAACGACATGGTTGGGGTACCGCTCAACCCAGTCGGTCGCGCACGAGGCCCGCAGGTTCTGAAACAGCCGAGGCCACGGCTCAAAACCTGCTCGGGCGATTATTTTTCTGAACGTTGTCCGTAGGTTTGATGCCGCAGTCAGCGCCCTCGGCAAGATCAGTCGCTCGCCCTCCGTTGCCCGCTCAAAGGCCTCGGCAAGAATCTCCCGCAGCTCCGGGCAAATCGGGACGATCCGAACGGCATGGCCATCATGCCGGGCGGTCTTCGGAGACCGTACCGTCAGCCGCCCCGTGTCCCAGGCAACATCGTCCCAGGTGAGCCCTGTCACCTCGGACGGTACCCGCAGGCCCGCATACCGGCCCAGTCCGACGACCAACCGCCAGAACACGTCTGGGCACTCGTCGAGCACCGCAGCGATGACATCACGTCCAACGTAGACCGAACGGTCAGGATTCTGCTGCGACCCCGCTGCAAGGCCCTCGAACGGATTGCTGGTGATCATCCCCCACTTCATCGCCTTACGGAAAATGGCCTTGGCAACGTAAACCCGCTTGGCCACCGTCGCCGGGCTCAACCCCTCATCGACAATCGCCTTCTTCCAGACGTCGGCCTGTTCCGGCTTGATCGATCTCAAGACGGTCTCGCCGCCAATATGCTTTCGCAGGCTGCCGGTCGTCTGCCGGTAGGCCGCCAACGTACTTGCCTTGACCGGTGCCCGGGAGACAAAGGCGGTCAGCAAGTCCTCCAGCTTGACGGGCCGCTCCTTCACCCGCGGCTTGGCCAGCCCCACCTCAACAAGCTTTTTGTAGGTCTCGTCAGGCAAACTCCGAAGCCAGGCACACAGTTCGGCCGCAGGCGCCGTCCCTGTCTTCTGTGCCGCAATGAGCGCCTCGACATTGGCCTTGAAAGTCATGGCGGCCTTCTTTGGCACACGCCCTAACCAGATCGATGCCCGCTTGCCGGGATCCTGGAGGTCGGTGAACTGAATGCGGCGGCTGCCGCCGCTGGTTGATCCTAGTGTCGCCATCGACGACTCCTTTCCTTAAGAAACCGGCTGATGAAGCCGGCTGGTTCAGCAACTGGTTTTCGCCGGCCGTTTGGTGCACCGATTCCGTTCGACGTAATCCTCCAGGTCTCTTGGGTCATACCGCTTCAGCCGGGGGCCAACCTTGATAAAAGGAATTTCACCAGCGTCGGCAAGCCCCCAGAGTTTACGCGGACTAATTCCGAGCAACTTGGCGGCCGCCCGCTCATCAATCAGGTTCGGCATCGTCGTGACGGTCTGCGTGACATCCGAAAACGATGTCGGTGCCACAGCTGCCGACAACTGCTCCTGCTCCATCTTCTGCAGCAGGGCTTCGTCCGATTCACTCTGGCTGTGGCCATTGCCGCCAGCCGGTTCATTTGGGTTCATGGGTTTTCCTTTCTTGTTGAATGGCTAATTGAATTTCTAATTAATTGGCTGAACTGCTGATCACTCACAGGATGTCGTCGTCGGGGCCGCTGCCTGAGCCGCTGTGGGCTGTTTATGGCCATCAGCTGATCCTGACTCGGGTACAGGCTTCTTCCCCCCAGGCTTTCGTGGCGGTGACTGAACAAAGCTGCCGGTCATCGACATAGGCAATACCGTTGAGGGCGTCTTCGACTCCTTTGACGCAGTTCGTGACATCAGCGCGGGGTAGCACTGGCACGCCCGGTTTGAGCCCCTTCTTGTTGAAATGCGACTTGGGCCGGCTGAAGACGAAGTCGATCTCGATGGTCAGCGGCGTGTCGGCAACTGGTTTGGCCCCGGCTTGCCTCGCTGCTTCGGCAATAGCGGCCCGGTAGCCATTGATCGGGTGGCTGCTTGGCGTATAGGCCCGGGCAAACTTTCCTCTGGTCGTCACCCGTGGTCGAGGCTGCGGGACAGGATCGCCAAAGACAGTGAAGGTGACCTGCAATCTCGTATTTAAATCCATGCTACCACCCCTCAGATTCACAATGCTTTGGCCGACTGTGTAAAAGCACTTAAAGAAACTGCTGGCCGCAAAACCTTTTAAACAGCTAAGTTTCCTGGCGACTTAATTAGGCGCCACTGTTAACACCGATCCCCAAACCGCCCCTGTAAATAAACACTCCCGCCACTTCGCCTCAGGAATGACCCAAAAAGCACCGTGGCCCAGCCTTTGGGAGCCGATTGCTGGATTAGGGCTTGTCCTCCCGAATACCCCAACGAAACCCACTTCTGCCCTTGGTACCGTCCTGAACAACACGCAGGCCACCAATCCGTTTTTCTTTGGCATCCCTGAGACGATAACCGAGCTTTTGCTGACAAGGCGGTCGGTCAATTGGCGATCCGGTCAGTTCACGCAGGGCCTCGAGAAGGCTTTTTCGTTCCTCGTTTCTTTCATATGGGTGTTCGGCCATGGCGACCCCGATAATGTGCGTAACAGTTCCTTCCAGGTTTGGATCGAAGCTGTGCCAGGCCTGCAGGAGGTGTTCGAGTTTGATATGGTCTTCATCCTCCTCTACCACTTCGACCTGCGTTGCCACTGGGTCGGGCAAACCGGCTTGGAGCATTGCATGGCGAACAACGCGGTCCCAATCTGTAAAACTCCCGAGCGGATGAACGCTTGGGTCTGCTGGAAAGCCTTGTGCGGCATGGGCTCTTAGAACAGTCAGGGCTGCGGCCAGAAGAGCGCTACGATTTTGCTTCACATAGTCTTCGATCTGGGCGTGGCGGAAGCCTGTGCGGTATTGGGGCCG
>CBFIHA010000125.1:0-9934 GCA_965662195.1 uncultured Pirellulales bacterium | reverse complement strand
CCGCCGCCCCGCGCCGCCGGCCAGGATGATCGCGGCCGGTCCAGTGGATGTGGATGAGACGCTCACGCAACTCAATTGCTGGAGAAGTGGGATCACCCGCCAAAATCAGGCCGTCCACCAATCAATCAGCCACCAACGCGCCAAGGAACCGGCCGATGCGGTCGAGGCCGGCGGTGAGCTTTTCAGCTGACGCCGCGAATGACATCCGCACGTGCCCCTCCGCACCGAACGCGGCCCCGGCGACGGTGGCGACCTGCTCTTGCTCCAGCAGCCGTTCGCACCATTCGATGCTGGTGGCCGGCCCACCCGGGTGCCCGAGTGACTGGCTGATGTCGAAGAAGGCGTAGAAGGCGCCACCAATATCGGGAATCCGGACGCCGGGTAGCTGACGGAGCCGGCCGACGACCAGATCGCGACGGGCCTGGAAGGCCTCCCGCATCTGGACGACGCAGTCCTGCGGCCCGGTCAAGGCCTCAACCGCTGCATGCTGGCTGACGCTGCAGGGGTTGCTGGTCTCTTGGCTCTGCAGGCTACCCATCGCCTTGGCCAGCGGAGCCGGTGAGATTGTCCAACCAATTCGCCAGCCGGTCATCGAATAGGTCTTGCTGACCCCCGCCACCACGACGCAGTGGTCGGCCAGCCCCGGCCGCAGGGTCGGGAACGAAACCGACTCGCGACCGTCGAAGACCAGCTGGTCATAGATCTCATCGGAGACGACCGCCAGGTTGGCCCTGATGGCGACATCGGCCAAGGCCTCAAGTTCGGTTCGGGTATAGACAACACCGGTGGGGTTGCTGGGCGAGCAGAGCAGCAGCATCCGGGTCTGCGGAGTGATCGCCGCCGCGAGGACCTCTGGCTTCAGCTTGAAGTCCTGTTCGAGCGTTGTCGGCAGCAGCACGGGCCTGGCACCGGCCAGCTTGATCAATTCGGCATAGCTGACCCAGTAGGGGGTCGGTACGATCACCTCATCCCCTGGATTGAGCACCGCAGTGAAGACATTGTGCAGGCTATGCTTGGCGCCGTTGGAGACGATCACCTGGGCCGCCTCAACCGCCAGCCCTGTCCGCCGGGTGTAGTCGGCCGCCACCGCCTGGCGGAGGGCAGGAATACCGGCCGCCGGGGTGTACTTGGTCTTGCCCGCCGCGATCGCCGCCACGGCCGCCTGGCAGATGTGCGGCGGCGTGGGAAAGTCGGGTTCTCCCACCGACAGATCAATGACGTCGATGCCCTCTGCCTTCATCGCCCCCGCCCGGGCTGCCATCGCCAGCGTGGCCGAGGGTTCGAGTGAAGCCATCCGGGTGGCCAATTGGAGCGAAGCGGCCTGTTCCATCAAAGCGTCAATCCTTTCTGCTGGCGGCAGCAGGGCCGCCGCTGGCGTGGCATACTTGCGGGAGGGCTCTGGTGCGGCGGCCCACAGGCAGATGATAGCACGGAGAAAACGAGGCGCTTTGATGGCAGACGGACAGGTCGGACTCTGGCTGGTGGGTGCGAAGGGCGGCGTCGCGACAACCGTCATGACCGGTCTGGCCGCTATGGCCCGTGGGCTGGTTGAGCCGATCGGCCTGCTGACCGAAACGACCCCGTTTCAGGAACTGCCACTGGTCGGCTGCGACAAAATCGTCGTCGGTGGGCATGACATCCGATCCGGAAAACTCACCGACGAAGCCCGCCGGATGTGGACCGGCAGCCGGGCGATTCCACCGGAGCTGCTGGCGGCGACAGCCGGTGATCTCGAGGCGATCGAAGCCCGGCTGCAGCCAGGCACGGTGCTGGCCGCCGGTGACTCGATCAGGGCCCTGGCCGATCCGGCAGTGATGGCGGTGGCCGAGACACCGCGGCAGGCCGTCGACCGGATTCGGGATGACATCCGGCGGTTCGCCGACTCCACCGGGGTTGCGCGGGTGGTGGTGGTCAACCTCGCCTCCACCGAGCCGCCCTGGTCCGGTTCAATTCCGGAGGATTTCACCGCACTCGAGCCGGCACTCAACCAGCCCGCTGCCTCGGGCAGCCCACTACCGGCCAGCAGTCTCTATGCCTTGGCCGCCTTTGAGGCCGACGCCGCCTACATCAATTTCACGCCCTCCACCGGAGCGAATCCGCCAGCCCTGGATGCGGTTGCCCGCAGCCGGGGCCTGCCGCACGCCGGCTGTGACGGAAAGACGGGGGAAACGCTCCTCAAAAGCGTGCTGGCCCCGATGTTCGCCGCCCGCAACCTCGACGTGATGAGCTGGGTCGGCCACAACATCTTCGGCAACCTCGACGGTCGCATCCTCGATGACCCGGCCAACAAGGCGGCCAAGGTCAAGAGCAAGGATCATCTGCTGGGAGCCCTGCTGCCAAAGCCACCGCAGACGCTCGTCTCGATCGAGTACGTCGAGAGCCTCGGTGACTGGAAGACCGCCTGGGACCACATCCACTTCCGCGGCTTTCTCGGGACGCCAATGACGATGCAGTTCACCTGGCAGGGTTGCGACTCTATTCTGGCGGCGCCGCTGGTGATCGACCTGGTGCGGCTGGTCGATCGGGCCAGGCAGAACGGCGAATGCGGCCAACTGCCGTGGCTGGCCAGCTTCTTCAAAAGCCCTTTGGGATGCATGGAACAGGGCTTTTTCCACCAACTGGCATTGCTTGAGGCTTGGGTCGCACGGCAGCCCAAGGCATCCTGACAACTGCCCCAGTTATCTATCAGCCGCCGGCAATGACGGTGGGGCCGAGCCGTTGCGGCGGTACTGTTGTGCAGCGTACCTGCTGCTGGCTGGCCATTGTTTTTGGTCGGCCGGGCCAAAAAAATTTACTGACCTCTCTTGACAGTCTTTCGGCTAATTCTTGAAAACTCTCGATGAGATGCCGTCAGCGCATGTGCTGGCACATCATGACAGCGTCTCACACGTCGATCGCTTCCAACACCCGGCACCCGCGGAAGCAGTCGGTTCCATAGTTAGGGTGCCATTGGCAAGGAGCCATTCAATGGCCAAGAAGAAGGTCGCCAAGAAGAAGGTCGCCAAGAAGGCAGCCAAGAAGAAGGTCGCCAAGAAGGCAGCCAAGAAGAAGGTCGCCAAGAAGAAGGTGGCCAAGAAGAAGGGCCACGCCTAATCCGTCTTCGGTGTGGCTTGCGGCGGTTGACGGATGGGGGCGGTGTTGGTGGGCTTTCAGGCCCACGGGCAACCGTCTGACATCGTAGTGACCATGCCGTTGTTCTGACGAGAAAGGCCGGCCCGGGCTCTTGGGCGCCCGGGCCGGCCTCGTTTTTGCCCGCGGGAAGTGACACCACCGACAACGTGTTCAGGAGCGGGTTCCACCGATGACCGTCACCACCACGCCGGCTGGCATCGTCATTCCGCCACAGTTGCTGGCCAGTGGCTTTCTGCTGGTCGGCTGCCAGGGGGGTGCCGAGCCGGCCCTCGAGCGGCGGCAGCAGCAGTGCTTTCCCGAACTCCGCAAGGCCGTCTGGCGCCGGGGGCTGGTCTCATTCCGGTTGCCCGCTTCGACCGAAGCGACTGATAACCAGACGACTGCCGGCTGGCCGCAGGCGGCGGTGCCGGCCAGGCTGGCCGACCGGCTGGTCTTTGCCCGAACGGCCATCCGATCATTGGGACAGGTCACCGGCGAGAATGCCCAGCAGCTGGTGAACGCTGCTGGTGAGCTGATCGGAGACGCTGCGTTCGCGGCGGTTCATGTCTGGAAGCGTGACCTCCGCCTGGCCTTCGAGACCGAGCCGGTCCACGCCGCTCTGGCCGCGGCCTCCGGGCTCGCTTCCGAACCCACACCTCTTCCCGCCGGCAGCCTCATCCTCGACTGTGTGATCGACACCGCCGACCGCTGGTGGATCGGCTGGCATCAGGCCTGCACACCGGCCGCTTCCTGGCCCGGTGGCCGCTACCCCGGCAGCCTGCCGGCCGACGCCGTCTCCCGCGCCTGGCTGAAGCTCGACGAAGCGGTGGCCCTCTTTGAAATTCCATTTGAACCGGGACAACGGGCCTGTGAACTTGGTGCCGCCCCTGGTGGTGCCGCCCAACGGCTGCTGGCCGCCGGCCTTGAGGTGATCGGCATCGATCCTGCCAGTATCGATCCACGGGTGGCCGACCAGCCCCGCTTCACCCACTGGCAGAAACGGGCCCGCGATGTCCGCGTCAAGGACCTCCGCGGCTGCGACTGGTTGGTGACCGATATGAACATCGATCCAACCAGCACCATGGCGGCGTTGGAGCGGATTTTGAAGACATCGGGCCGCCGGCCTCAGGGAGTGATCGCCACCCTCAAGCTACCCGACTGGTCGCGGGCCAACGATCTCGATGGCTGGCTCTCACGGTTTGCCAGCTGGGGGTATCAGCCACGGGTCCGGCAGCTCTCGACCGGAGGTCGGGAACTCTGCCTGGTTGCCCTGCGGCGGGGCCGTCGACCCGGTCGTCAGGCCAGCGGTCAATCTGCCGGTGGCGACGCCGGACCGGTCCAGACCTGATCTGGAGCGGTGAGGCTGCCAGCCACCACCGCCACCTGCCCAGCAGCTGAGTCGACCACCAGCCGGCCGGTTGCATCGATGCCGAGGCAGGTCCCGCTCAGCGTGGCGGCCCGCAGCGGGCCAGCCACCGAGGCCCTGCCCACCACCGGTTCGGCGAGCACGTCAAAGAGCATGACCCGGTTCCCGGTTAGGCTGCACCGCTGCCGATACCGCTCGATCAGGTCACCCACTTCGGTAGCCGACCCGGCGGTGGCGATCGTTGCAAGGAGCGCTGGAATCAGCACGGCAAGCAGCCGGTCGTGGGCGAGTGGCCGGCCGGTCGCATCGACCAGCGTGGTCAACCGGTCGGTGAGGGCGGCAGGAGCCTCGGCCGCCGATCCGTGGGTGTTGATGCCGATGCCGATCAGCAGTCGGCCGCTGGTGGTCGCCTCCACCAATACCCCGGCCAGTTTGCGACCATGGAGTTCGACATCATTGGGCCAGCGAACCTGTGGGTCGAGTTCTGGGTGCAGCCGGGCAATGGCCTCGGCGACGACCAGGCCGCAGGCGGGTGACCAGAGGGGGAGCGGGTTGGTCGGTTGTTCACCAGCCAGCACCAGCGTCATGGCCAGGCTACCGGGCGGCTGCCACCAGGCTGCGGCCCGCCGGCCTCGACCGGCATGCTGCCGCTCGGCAGTGACCAGCGCCGGCAGCGGCAGTGAGGTTACGGCCGCCAGTTCCCGGGCCCGGTCCATCGTCGAACCGAGTTCGGCATGCCACTCGACGGTGGGCAGTCCGGTGACGGCTCGTAGGCTGGCGGCCAAACCGCCCGCATCCGTCCGCCGTGGTGTCTGAGATGCTTCCATGAAAAGGATGCGGGGCAGGGGGGGGTGGACAACTCATTCACTCGGGCTGCCGGCAATGCCTGGTGAGAAGCGGGGCAGGCCGGGTGGATTGGACGCAATGGGGTGGCCCAGGGCAAGCGGCGACCTTGACCCCCACGCCGCCGGCGCGGTACTCCCCGTCCAAATCGGGGCGGCATCCGGGGCCTTCCGGATGGTCCCGGTCCGTTCCTCATGCATGGGTCGTCGACCGCGTGCGTTTGCTCTTCTTCCTGCTGCTGATGATTGGCTGCGGCCTGTCCACGCTGGCCGTGGATCAGCCGGCCGCTGCGCAAACGGTGCAACTGCCGCCACCGGCGGCATCGTCGCTTGACCGCATCGCCCAGGCCCAGGGGTCTCCCTACGGCTATCCGCTTTCACCGCCACCGCCGGCCTGGGATCCCTACGGTCCGCAGGCCAGCCAGGTCTATCCGGTCCCGGCGGCCAACCCGGTTGCCAATCCGACGCCGACCTGGGCCACTTCGGCGGTCACCGGCCAGCCTGGCTACCCTGGCTACTCGACCGCACCGCCGGCGATTGTGCCGAGCAACCCGCAGCAGCAGATACCTCCGAGCTATCCGCAGCCACCAACACAACAGAGTGAGTGGTTTCAGGAGACCTACCAGCAGACGCTGCGTGTCTATCAGGGCGCCCGCGGCAGCTGGACCTATCTGCTGGGCAACGGCCAGGGTACCCGGGTGGCGGTCAATGAGCTCGACACCTCGGCCACCTTCGCCCTGCCGTTCTTCATGAACTCGCCGGCCAACCTCAACAAGGCGCCGCTGCTGATCACTCCCGGCTTCGGCCTGCAGCTCTGGGATGGGCCGCAGCAGCTGGTGCCGACCGGTGCCGACCTGCCACCCAACACCTACGACACCTTCATCGACACCGCCTGGAACCCACAGTTCACGCCGCTGTTTGGAGCCGAACTGGGCATCCGCGTTGGCTTCTACACCAACTGGGACGTTTTCGTCACCGACAGCTGGCGCATCATGGGCCGGGCCATCGGCACCCTGCGGATGACGCCCACCTTTCAGGGCAAGCTCGGTGTTGTCTACCTTGATCGAAACCAGGTCAAGCTGCTACCTGCCGTCGGCTTCACCTGGACGCCAAACGCCACCTCCCGCTACGACATCTTCTTTCCAGCCCCGCGGGCCATGTGGCGGTTCGGCCAGACCAGCCGGCACGCCTGGTGGGGCTATGTGGCCGGTGAGTACGGCGGCGGTGCCTGGACCTTCCGCCGGCAGCAGGGGATGATCTCGCAGTTTGACTACAACGACATCCGCATCTCGCTGGGCACTGAGTGGAATCCGCTGGCTCCCACGGGTCTGGCCGGGAACTTCGAGCTCGGCTATGTCTTTTACCGGCAGCTCTTCTACGTCAACGGACCGCCGGGCTTCCAGCAGATCACCGACCTGCCTAGCACGATGATGTTCCGGCTGGGCCTGGCCTATTGAAGCCGGACGGCCAATCGGCCGCCGATGAAAGCTCGAGACCAACCGTAGCGGAATTCGCCAGAATTCCGTCGGCGACGTCGGCATCCTGCAGAGCATCGGAAGTCTGGCGACTTCCGCTACGGGAAGAGGTTCTCCCGTAAGACGAAGAGGTTCTTCCGTAAGACGAAGAGAATCTTCTGTAAGACGAAGAGAATCTTCCGTGAGACGAAGAGGTTCTTCCGTGAGACGAAAACATGCTCCCGCGGTCCGGAAGTCGTGGGCTACCGCACCCGACGGCACCCTCCTTGCCACGACCTACATCAAGTACCGCCTCGGTGCCGCCAAGCAGTCGGTCGTCTGCACCCTGTTTGCACTCAGCGAGACCGATGCCCTGCTACGGGAGGCACTGCCGTCTCAGGTGCCCACCAGCCCCTGATCCACAGCTTCTGCCGGCCCGATCCCACTGCATATCCGCCGGCCCGCAGCCATCTGCTAAGCTGCTGGCTACAGGGAAAAACCAGGTCCACAGGAGAGGCAGCAGGCATGAGTCAGGCGACCGTCAGCGGTGTGATCCACCTGATTGAAGAGACGAAGACCTACGGCCAGAAGGGCTTCCGCAAACGGCTGGTGGTGCTGGAACAGACGACCGGTGGTGGGTTCACCAACTACATTCCGGTCGAGTTCATCAAGGACGCCTGCGACTCAGTCGATGATCTCAGTGTCGGGGACGAGGTGGAGGTCACCTACCGCCTCAGTGGCCGCCGCTGGCAGCGTGACCCCGCCAGTGAAGCAAAGTATTTTCTCTCCGCCGAGGCGCTGGCCTTCCGCCTCGTCAGCGGCGGCACCGGCGGTGAGCCGGCGGCCAGGGCCGACATCGACGACGTCCTTGCCGAAGCCGCCGAGGATGACATCCCGTTTTGATCAGTCGCCGGTTTCCCGCAGATGACTCCAGCCACTACTCGCTGACCGGTCCCGTGGCACGATTCACCATCATCCACCACGACAGCCGGTTGCTCGTGCTCGACAAGCCCTCTGGTCTGCTGGCGGTTCCCGGCCGCGGGCCCGACCTGCAGGACTGCCTGTCCAGCCGGGTGCAGCAGGTCTTTCCGACGGCACGGGTGGTCCACCGGCTCGACCGTGACACCTCGGGGCTGATGCTGATGGCCCTCGACCTCGAGGCCCAGCGGCAACTGAGCCGGCAGTTTGAGCAGCGGCTGGTCCAGAAGCGGTATGAGTGCATCGTGTCTGGCCAGCCCGCCGGCAGTGAAGGCTTGATCGACCTGCCAATCGGCCGTGACCTAGCCCAGCCACCACGGTACCGCATCGACCGGGAGGCCGGCCGGGCCTCCCAGACCCACTGGCGGCTGCTCCAGCGGCAGGGGGACCGGGCCCGGCTGGCAGTCAAACCGGTCACCGGGCGGTCGCACCAGATCAGGCTGCATCTGGCGACGATCGGTCATCCCATTCTGGGTGACCCGCTCTATGCCGATCCGACCGCCCTCGCTGCCGCCGGCCGGCTGCTGCTGCATGCCCGCGAACTGTCACTGGCCCACCCCGATGACGGCCGGCCGGTCAGCTGGCAGTCTGCCTACCCGTTTTAGTGTGCAGTGCACACCTGCTTCATCAGGACGTGCCTCGGTCACTCGCAAGACTGCTGACCTGCCCCCCTTAAACGCGACCACCTGAGATGCTCAGGACCGTCACCACCTGGGTCCGCTGCCGTGAAGTGATCGTTGCCGTTGGGGCGAAGGACCTCGCTCAGGATGTCTTGCGAAAATTTGACCTCGCGGTGGCTTTCGCAGTGAGATTGTTGGGTAACAATGCCCGCCCACTTACTGAAATCGGTCCAGGTCCGCGTTGTGGCGTCGACCCTTTAGGAAAGGCAGCCTCACAGGGGCGGAAAAAACTGGCTGCAACCGTGTTGGCCATGACCAAGGGGCGTGAAACGAGTGGCAGGCAACGCTGGTCAGAGAAGGGCTTGCTCACCGGTTCACTTTTTGATGAGCAGGCCAGCGTCGCGGTGCTCCGTAGTGGTTGGAAACGAGGGGCGGTGCGGGTTCTGGTCTCATTTCAACCGACGGTTCCTTACTTGGAAATTCAGGCTGGCACCAGCAGTGTAGTTTCGGGGCCGTGGGAGTTGGCTCTTGATCGCGAGGGTGAACCATTGTCGCTAACAAGTGGTTGGAGCCGCCGTTGGTGGGAAGCTGATGACGACGCGGTCTACTTTGAAATCTCTGCTGATGTTACTGGGGGCTGGCGTATTGATCGTTCGGTCTTGTTGCTACGGCAAGAGCAGGTCGTGCTGCTGGCCGATGCGGTCGTGCGGCCTGATGCTTGCTACGGTGAGAATTCAAAGGAACTAGCTCGCTCATTAACACTGCAGTCGACTGTAATCGTGCCAGCAACACTTACGCTGGAACCCTGTGAAGAAACTCGTGAGATACTAGGGGTCGATCTCAAGCCCCGGGTGTTGGCCTTGCCGCTCGGTCTTGGTGAGTGGCGCCAGCGGGATGATCATGGCAGTCTTGATACTACTGAGCAGCGACTTTCCTTACGGCAAACAGCTCCGGTCAGCCGGCTCTATGCACCGCTTTGGATTGATCTGAATAGTCGTCGGCTGAAACGGTTAAAAGAACGTCCAGCCGAAGAGCAATTGACATGGCGACAGCTGACTGTGGCTGACACGCGTGTGATCCTGTCAGCAGATCAAGCCGTAGGTTTTAGGGTGCAGGAAGGGATTGAGCAGTGGCTCATCTATCGGTCTCTTGATGAAGCCCGAAACCGTTCTGTGTTAGGCTGCAATCTTTCTTGTGAATTTCTTGCAGGACGGTTGCTTGAGGATGGTGAAATTGTTCTTTCAATTGAAATAACCTGCGATTGAGGCAATAAGTGGCGTGGGGCTGACAGCGGATGAGTCCAATGGTGGCAGGAGAGGGCGGTTGCCTGAGCACGATCGAGGGCGTTGTCGGGAAAACTGGCTGGCCGTGCAGGCCCGCGTGAAGGCGGCCTGCCAGCAGGCGGGCCGTGCCCCCGAGTCGGTGCGAATTGTTGGCGTCACCAAGTATGTTGGGCTTCCCGCGACAGCAGCGGTTGTCGAGGCTGGTTGCACCGATCTTGGAGAAAGTCGTCCTCAGGCGCTGTGGGAAAAGGCAGCGGCCTTTGCTGCTGCTGGGATGGCA
>CBFIHA010000124.1:0-9943 GCA_965662195.1 uncultured Pirellulales bacterium | reverse complement strand
CATGGAGGGCGTTTTTGCGGTCAAGTCAGTACCTCGGCACGGACATCGGGGTGGACCGAGCCGGAGGGATGGCGTTTGGATCGGAGAAGGGCCACCAGCTGCCATTGGTTGTCTGCTGCTGGGGCATCTGACTGTTGAACTGCTGGGCCTGGGTGTTGACACCGTTTTGGAACTGGTTGGTCGCAGCCTGGGCCTGATTGTTGAACTGCTGCTGGGCGGCGTTGATCTGTTGGTTCGCCTGACCCGCCCACTGATTCGCCTGACCCTGGGCCTGGTTGTTCAGCTGTTGTGCCTGGGCATTCATGCCCTGCTGAAGTGGTGCCGTCGGGCTGCCGAAGGTCGGCGGTGGCTGCTGGGCAGGGGGTTGCTGGCCCTGCGACCAGCCCCAGGTCGAGCCCGCCGGTGCGGTTGGCGGCGGCTGGCTGCCCGGAGGAGGCGGCTGCATGGGCGCAGCAGCTGCGGTGGGTGGTGGCGGGGGATAGCCGGTGGGCCCGGGCGGAGGAGGTGCGCCGTTTGGAGCGGCCCCCTGCCAGCTGTTGGCCGGGCCGGGCATTGGCGTCTGGGCGTAGGAGACCTGCGGCGCGCCGACCGGGCCGTAGGGGGCGGGCTGGCCGACCGCCCCAGTGGCTGGTGGCGGCACCATGCCGTTGCCGTAAGTCGGCTGGGCCGGGGTCTGGCAACCTGCCAGCGACAGCAGCAGTCCGGCGGCAATCGCCGCTGAGGCGAGGGCCAGATAGGCCCGGTGGTGGGCAATCGGTGATCCGGCGTGGCTTTCAGCCGGCACGGTCCCGAACGATGGTGAATGCCCGGGCAGAGCGAGCGACGGTCGGGTTGGCTGGGAATCTGTGAGCATGGCGTTGGAAGCCCGTGGGAGTGGCCGAAACCCGCTGGGCCGAGTGTGGAGCGGGGCCACTTTCGTCTGATCTACCGAGCTGGGACAATACTGACTGGCTGACCTGAATCCAGAGCAGTTCGCCCGCTTGGTCGGGAAATCTGGTGCTTGATGAGGGTGAGCGTTCCTCCGACTCCGTATTCGGTCTTTCCAGATCGCGCAATGCCCCCAGCTTCCTCCGTTCCACCGGCACTTGATTCCGCTGAGGCAGGGGGGCTCGTTGCCGACCTCCGGCAGCAGGCGACACGACTCGGCTTTTCCCGGCTTGCCGTGACCACCGCCGAGCCGCCACCCCGGCAGGAGCGGCTGGCCTGGTGGGTTGAGCAGGGGCTGGCAGGCTGTATGGAAGGCTGGCTGCAGAAGCACCTGCCGCTGCGGGCTCGCCCCGATAGCCTGCTGGAGGGAGCCCGCAGTGTGATCATGCTGGCCACCGATTACACCGCCGACGCCGAGCCCCGCCGCAGCGATCCCGATCGCGGGCAGCTTGCTCGCTATGCCCTCGGCGAGGACTATCACGGACTGCTGCGGCAGCGGCTCAATGTCCTGGGGGCCTGGCTGGAGCAGCGGGTGCCGGGCTCTCGCACCCGTGGGGTGGTCGATTCGGCCCCGCTGTCGGAGCGGGAGCTGGCAGCCCGGGCTGGCCTGGGCTGGTTCGGCAAGAACACGATGCTGATCGACCCGCGGGCCGGCAGCTACTTTTTTCTGTCGGGGTTGCTGACGACGCTCGACCTGCCCGCCGACCAGCCGATTGAGGTTGACCACTGCGGCAGCTGTACCGCCTGCCTCGACGCCTGTCCCACCGGGGCGTTGCCCGAGCCGCGACTGCTTGACGCCACCCGCTGCCTCAGTGCGCTCACCATCGAGGAACGCGGGCCGGTTCCTTCAGAGTTGCGGAGCGGCTTTGGCAACTGGGTCTTCGGCTGTGACATCTGTCAGGAGGTCTGCCCGTGGAATCGGCATGCCCCAGGGACGGCCGAGCCGGCCCTGCAGGCGTCGGCCGACGGTGGCACGCTGTCGCTGGTCGAACTGCTGGCCCTCGATGCGGCTGGCTTTCGCAGCCGGTTTCGAGGCTCGCCGCTCATGCGGGCAAAACGCCGGGGGCTGCTGCGGTCGGCAGCGATTGCGCTGGGCAATCATCCGGCTCCAGAGCAGGCGGCGGCTGGCAGCCTCGGCATCTTGCAGCAGCGGCTGGCCGATGACGAGCCGGTGATCCGCGGGGCTGTCGCCTGGGCACTGGGGCAATGGCGGCGCCGCAGCCAACTGCTGGACGACGAGATCCTAATGCTCCTCCGTGGCCGGCTTGATGCCGAGGACGATGCGACCGTTCGCAGTGAGCTTGAAGCAGCGCTGTCGTGACGCGGAGGGACCGCAGCTACTCCTCGGACGTTTCGTCGATGTCATCCGCCGGATTCCGGCCGGGGGCGTCGATGGCGTAGTGGCGGGCCAGCGCTGCCTGCCAGTCGGCGGTGGTCTTGGCGGCGATGAAGGCGTCGCGGACGGTCAGGGACTCGGGGTGCAGCCGGGCGTATTTGATCGCAAATTTCCGCATGCTGCGGCCGGCGAGCTGCTCGCCATGCAGATCGACCGCCAGCCGGAAGTGCTCGGCCAGCACCTCCCGCTGTTCCTGGATCCTGGGGGGCACCAGCGTTGCCGGATCGGCCCCGTTGAGCAGCGCGAGGGTCTGCTGGAAGATCCAGGGGTTACCGATCGCTCCGCGGGCCACCGTCACGCCATCGACCCCGGTCTGGGCCAGCATGGCCAGGCAGGCCTGTGGCGAGAACAGATCGCCCGAGCCCAGCACGGTACGGCTGCCCGCGTGCCGCTTGACCCGGGCGAGAAAGCTCCAGTCGCTGGGGCCGTCATACCGCTGCACCACGCTGCGACCATGCACCGTGATCGCCGCCACCCCGCGATCGAACGCACCGTCGAAGATCGTGAAGAACTTCTCTTCGCTTTCACTGGAGTCGTCGATCCCCCGCCGCATTTTCAGCGTGACCGGCAGGTGTGCGGGCACCGCGTCGCGGACTCGGCCGACGATCTCCAGGGCTGTTTCGGGGACGCTCAGGAGGAATCCGCCCCGGCAGCGGCCCAGCACCTTCTTGACCGGGCAGCCAAAGTTGATGTCGATGCAGTCGAAGCCAGCCTCGACCAACCGGCGGGCCGCCGGAGCGAAGTCGTCCGGGTTGGCCCCCATCAGCTGGCCGCCGACGGGATGCTCCTCAGCGGCGATCGCCAGCCGGGCGAGGTTGCGGCGGTTGCTGCCGACCTGGGCGAGAAACTGGTCGAGCATCACCTCGCAGAGGGTGTAGGCGGCGCCGAACCGGCGGGCCATCACCCGCATTGGCAGGTCGCTGTAGCCCGAGAGGGCCGCCTGCACGATCTGCGAATGGAGCGTCAGCGTTCCGAGTTGCAGCAACTGTCGCTGCGGCCGGCGGGTCACCGGAGCGGTATCAGCCGTGGCGGTCACGACAGCACCGGGCAGAGGTCGAACCAGGTCCGCCCCTGGGACTGAATCCAGTCGTTGCTGGCCGCTGGGCCCCAGTCACCGGGCTGATAGCTGGGAATGCCGGGCATGTCGACTGAGCTCCAAGCCCGCACGAAGGGGTCGATGATCTCCCACGACTTCTCCACCTCGTCGGCGCGGGCGAAGAGGCTGGCGTCGCCGGTCATGCAGTCGAGCAGCAGGGGTTCGTAGGCCTCCGGCAGCCGGCCGGCGAATTCACGGGAATAGCTGAACTCCAGGTCGGTCAGCCGCAGCCGCATCCCGTCGCCCGGCACCTTGGTGTGGAAGTGCAGCTGGATGCCCTCGGCCGGCTGAATCTGGATCACCAGCCGGTTGGCCTCCCGCTGCAACCGGAGGTTGTCGGTGGCGAAAAGCTCCAGCGGTGGCTGCCGGAAGCCGATCACGATCTGGGTGGTGCGGCAGCTCATCGCCTTGCCGCTGCGGAGGTAGAAAGGCACCCCCTGCCACCGCCAGTTGTCGACCTCCAGCCTGATTCCGCCGAAGGTGGCGGTCTGGCTGCCGGGGGTGACTCCTGGTTCGTCACGGTAGCCGGCGTACTGGCCGCGGATGCCAGCGGCGGCCACGTGGCCCAGATCGAGTGGCCGGATGGCGTCGAGCACCTTGACCTTTTCGTTGCGAACCGCGTCGGCGTTGAACCGCACGGGTGCCTCCATCGCCGTCACCATCAGCAGCTGCAGCAGATGGTTCTGGAACATGTCGCGGAGTACGCCGGCGGTTTCGTAGTAACTGCCCCGGCGGCCGACCGCGACCTCCTCGGCCACCGTGATCTGCACATGATCGACGTAGCGGCGGTTCCAGATCGGTTCAAAAATCGTGTTGGCAAACCGTAGGGCGAGGATGTTCTGGACCGACTCCTTTCCGAGGTAGTGGTCGATCCGGTAGACCTGTGACTCGTGAAAGACGGTATGGATGTGGGCATTGAGTGAGCGGGCGGTCGCCCGATCGGTGCCGAAGGGCTTTTCGACGACGACCCGCCGCGGCCCCGCTGTTTCGTCAGCCATGCCGAGGCTTCCGAGAGCCACGACGACCGGAGCGTAGAACTGCGGTGCGGTGGCCAGGTAATAGACCCGCGTCACCGACGCTGAGGCCTCAAGGGCGACGAGTCGTTCCTTGAGCCTTGCCAGGTCATCCGGCTTGCCGATGTCGCCGGGCTGATAGTGGATCGACTCGGCGAACGTTTCCCAGGCCTCGGGGCAGAAGGGCTCACCGCCGGCATGCCTGGCCGTCGACTCCCGCAGGCTGGTCCGCCAGGCCTCGTCGGTCATCGGCGTTCGCGAGAAGCCGACAATGCGGGTTGCTTCGGGAAGCAGCCCGGCCCGACGCAGGTTGTAGAGCGCCGGTACGAGCTTGCGGCTGGTGAGGTCACCGGAGGCGCCGAAGATGACAATGGTGTGGGGCATTTGACGGCCTATGTTTGAGTGTCGCCAGACCTCGCGATTGTAAGCGTTCCCGGCAGGATGCCGGGCGGCGGCGTTTGCGACAAGGCAAGTTCAAAGCTCCCGTTTATTTGGGGGACAACGCGAAGGTGCACCGGCAAAATTTGCGGCCGGGGCTTCCAGCGGGTTCTGGAGGCAGCCAAAACGGCCACGGAGGGCGTTTTGGCGCGAAAACTAAAACCGCATGCCCGTGAAACCGCCGTCGACATAGAGGCTGGTGCCGGTGATGAAACTGCCGCCGGTGCTGCTGCACAAGAGGATGGCGGCACCGATGAGTTCCTCCGGATTACCGAACCGATCCATGGGGGTCTGGCCCATGATCTGGGCAATCCGTTCCGGTGAGAGGATCTTGCGGTTCTGCTCGGCCGGGAAGAAACCGGGGCAGAGGACGTTTACACGCACCCCGCTGGGGGCGAGTTCGCGGGCCACGTTCTGGGTGTAGTTGAGTACCGCCGCCTTCGAGGCGGAGTAGGCAAAGACCTTCGACAGCGGTTTGTCGGCCGACACGCTGCCGATGTTGAGGATCGCCCCGCCCCCCGTCTCGGCCATGTGGCCGCCGAAGATCTGGCAGCCGAGGTGGGTGCTCTTGAGGTTGGTGTCGATCACCCGGTCCCAGTCGTCGTCGGGGATCTCGAGATATGGAACCGACGAGTTGACGCCGGCGCAGTTGACCAGGATGTCGGCTCGGCCACGGGCATTCTTCGTCGCCTCCAGCAGGGCAGCCACGCTGTCACGATTGACCGCGTCGACTGCGACGAAGGTGCCGTCACCGCCCGCTTCCCGGATGGCTGCCACGCGGGCTTCGCCCCGGTCAACTCCACGGCCGGCGACCACGACGAACGCGCCGGCCGCCGCCAGACCATCAGCAAGTGCGCCGCCCAGGACGCCGGTGCCGCCAACGACGACGGCGGTACGGCCGCTCAGGCCAAAAAGGTTTTCGAGATAACTGGCAGGCGCGGTCATCGATCAGGGGTCTCCAGGCAGGACAATGGAATGGAATGAGCGGTCACGATACCGGCCGGCGGAGGTCGAGCCACTCGCTGTGGAAGCTGCCTTCGCGATCGATTCGTTGGTAGGTGTGGGCCCCGAAGTAGTCACGCTGGGCCTGGAGCAGATTGGCCGGCAGGGTGCCGCTGCGGTAGCCGTCGTAGTAGGCCAGTGCCGTCATAAAGGCTGGCATGGGAATGCCCGTCGTGGCGGCGGTCGCCACCACCAGCCGCCAGGCCGACTGGCTGTCGGCGAGTGCCGATTTGAAATAGGGGGCAAGCATCAGGTTCTCAAGGCTGGGATCGGCGTCATAGGCCTCGGCAATCCGGTCGAGAAACTGGGCTCGGATGATACAGCCGCCCCGCCAGAGCATGGCGATCGAACGGTAGTCGAGCTGCCAGTCGTGTTCGGCGGCGGCCGCGGCGAGTTGGACAAACCCCTGGGCGTAGCTGGCGATCTTGGAGGCGTAGAGGGCTTGCCGAACCTGCTCAACGAAGCTCTCGGCGTCGGACACTGGCTTGGGGGTCGGCCCGGTGAGAATGCTGCTGGCCCGCACCCGGGCCTCCTTGCCAGCCGACAGGCAGCGGGCATAGACCGCTTCGGTGACGAGGGTACTTGGCACTCCGAGGTCGAGGGCGAGCTGGCTCATCCACTTGCCAGTGCCCTTTGCCCCGGCCCGGTCGAGGATGTGGTCCACCAAAAACGAGCCTGCCGGTCCATCGGGATCGTGGACGGTGAAAATGTCGCGGGTGATTTCGATCAGATAGCTGTCAAGCTCGCCCCGATTCCAGGTGTCGAAGACCCTGGCGATGCCGTCGTTGTCGAGCCCGGCGGCATGCTTGAGCAGCCAATAGGCCTCACAGATCAACTGCATGTCGCCGTATTCGATCCCGTTGTGGACCATTTTGACGTAATGGCCGGCCCCACGGGGGCCGACCCAGTCGCAGCAGGGGATGTCGCCAGCGGGGCCAACCTTGGCGGCGATCGCCTGAAAGATCGGCTGGATGAGTGGCCAGGCAGCCGCCGAGCCGCCGGGCATCAGGCTCGGCCCCTTCAGCGCGCCTTCTTCACCGCCAGAGACCCCGGTGCCGACATAGAGCAGGCCCGCCGCCTCGACCTCGCGGGTCCGTCGCTCGGTGTCGCTAAAGAGCGTGTTGCCACCGTCGATGATGACGTCGCCGGGGGAGAGCAGGGGGGTGAGGGTTGCAATGATCTGGTCGACCGCCGGGCCGGCCTTCACCATCAGCATCACCTTGCGGGGAGGCTTGAGCGCCGCGACGAGCTCCTCGATCGTGCGGCAGCCGACGACGATGGGCTGCTGGCCACGGCCGGCAGTGAAGGCATCGGTGACGCTGGTGGTGCGGTTGTAGACCGCGATCGAAAAGCCCCGACTGGCGATGTTGAGGGCGAGATTCTCCCCCATCACGGCCAGGCCGATCAGGCCGATGTCGCAGGTCGGTTCAGGCATGGTATTGCTTCCCGGGGGGCGATGAAGGAAATGTTTCGAGCTTGCGGATGAAAGCGGTCTCGGGCGGCCATTTCGCTCGATTCTGGTTCGGAGCATAGCGACAGAGCCTGCCGAGAACCACTCACCGCTGCCCTTCGCATCGAAATCGCATTCAAGAAATGACCGGGTCAAACCGATTCAATACGTACGATCGTTTCGAGCCGTACGGCACCTCGGATCGGTACAAGTTCGGCAGGCAGCAGAAATGCTGCCGCCGGCAAGGCTTGACCAGACCGGCAAGGTTGCCATAGCGTTAAGGAAGATCGCTCGCAGGCGCCGTAGCCAAGTGGCTAAGGCAGCGGATTGCAAATCCGCCATCGTCGGTTCGACTCCGACCGGCGCCTCTTTTCTTTTCCCGGCCTTGTTTTGGCCCGAACACTTCGCCATACCGCCGGGAGGCGAACCGCCAGACCTTGGTCAAATTCCCTGGCCCGCAGGCCGCGGTGACCGGGCCCCCCTAAGCCGCACGGCGTCTTTGAATGTCCCGCGGCCGCGAAAACGGCAGCAGAACGACTTTCTTGCGGCCAACGCCAGCGGTCGGTATCCCAGACAAGGCAGCGACATGACCGGGGAGGTCTCAGCAAAATAAACTTCCGGGGGGGTTGAAAGCCTCGTTGTGTGTAGTGAGGATGCAGGGCGGTTACGATGCGGTGCCGTGACTGAAACCAACTCGGGACGATCAGTCTTTCGTTCTGGTTTGAAACGACGGGCAGCACGCGTCGGAAACCTTGGCAGCTAAGTGCCGTTTGATATCCTCAGCACTGGGCTGACGATCAAGCAAGGGTTACTTCTTGGCGACTGCGGCATGAAAGGCGAATCGCAACTTATCACCCTGCCCGTTGCCGCGGTCATCGGCACGTTGATCATGGTCGGCATGCCGATTGTGGCGCGGATGCAGCCCAAACCGCCAGACGACCCGTGGCTGAAACTGCGGCCGCCGACCTCTGAGGCGGGTGGCCGGGTCCTGCACAACGGTCAGCCGATCAAGGGTGCGGTGGTCTGCTTCACCTCGACCTTTGAAGACCCTCACCGTACCTACTCAGCCATCGGGGTGACCAACTCGGACGGTCGCTTTCTGCTGAATGCCTTCCGGGGCACGATCGGCGCACCACTCGGCCCGCAGACGGTGAGCATTCAGTACATGGTGCCGACCGGCAGAGTGTTCAAAGATCCGATGTTCGAAAATGATTTCTACTATGGCGAGGATCCCGGTATTCCCGAGATGGCCAGTGGCATTCCCCGCCGATATAGCGATGCAGAAACCTCTGGATTGGCTGCGACCATCACCGCGGAAGGCCCGAATGACTTTCTGTTCGAGTTGGTCGGCCCGGGTGAACCGCCGGACCCCCTTGACAATCCCTATGCCCCTTACGGAATGTTCAGTGAGGAAGGACTCGGCGGCTTTCCGCCAGCGGACGGCTTCGCTCCGCAGGCTGCGCCAACTTCAGGTCCGTCTGCTGCCGGCGGGAAGGATGCGAGCCAGGACCGGCAATCCACCGATGGGCAGGATCACGGCGGGCTTCCAGATGCGGCCCCTCGGGATCTCGAGGAGACCTGACGCTGCCGGGGCCGGCCCGAATGCCGGCTTCGATCAGAGATGGTTGTAGGAAGCTCGCTGGGCCTGCTGCGTCCGGGGAGCCGCTGGACACTCCTGAAAGTGGGCGACAGCCTTGTGGATGTCGGCCAACAGCAGGTCGGCCATTTCCCGGGTAAAGTCGCGTTTCACCAGGATCCGCTGGAAGGCCCGACCGGCCAGGTCGCCGGTAAACGGGTAGGCCGGCACCTGCCAGCCCCGCATCCGGAGGCGATCGGCGAGGTCGTAGAGCGTAAAGCCGCAGTCGGCGTCGTCGGTGAGCGTCCAGACCACGGCCGGGATTCCCCGTTCGGCGTTGCCGTCATGGATGATCGAAAAGCCATTGAGCTGGCCGATCTCCTTGGCACAGGCTTCGGCAATCTGGTGGCAACTGCCATGAATGGCGGCGTAGCCAGCCCGACCGAAGCGGACAAAGTCGTAGTACTGGGCGATCACCTGGCCGGCAGGTCGGGAAAAGTTGATCTGGAAGGTCGGCATGTCGCCGCCGAGATAACTCACGTGAAAGATGAGATCGTCGGGCAGATCCTGCGGCTCCCGCCAGAGCACCCAACCCACGCCCAGTGGGGCCATGCCGAACTTGTGGCCCGAGGCGTTGATCGATTTCACCCGCTCCAGCTGGAAGTCCCAGGGAGCCCGATCGGGCGCGGTGAAGGGGGCGAGAAAGCCGCCGCTGGCTGCATCGACATGGATCGGCACATCGAGCCCGGTGCGGGCCTGGAGGTCGTCAAGGGCCCGGCTGATCGCGGCAACATCTTCGTAGAGGCCGTGGTAGGTGACGCCGAGGGTTGGAACCACGAAGATCGTATTCTCATCGACCTGTTCAAGGACCGACTCCGGCGTGATGCAGAGCCGGTCTTCCGTCATCTCGATCTCGCGCAGCTCGATGTCCCAATAGCGGGCAAACTTCTTCCAGCAGATCTGCACGCTACCGCAAACCATGTTGGGCCGGTCGGTAGGCTTCCCGGCGGCCCGCTGGCGGGCCCGCCAGCGCCACTTGGCCGCC
>CBFIHA010000123.1:0-9966 GCA_965662195.1 uncultured Pirellulales bacterium | reverse complement strand
GGTCGCTGGCTATCTGTTGGATGTTTTCTCGGAGTCTTATGGATGAGGGGCATTGCCCATGCCAATCGAGCGGCGTTGGAAACTAAGCGCAGCCGGGATGGCGAAGCGAAGTTTCCGTCGAGTGAGTGGAGGGCAGGATGCCCGGAGTGAACGTCCGGCGAGATGGCATGGGCAATGCCCCGACGCTTGACCCAAAACCACAAAACCAGCCAAGCCCGCCTCGTTTCGTGGTTTTCGTGGAAATGACTGAATGCTTTGAGCAAGCGAGCACACACCAGACGGGCGGAGGGGCAAAAAAACTAATTGACATATCGAAACCTTCCGATATATACTACGTGAGCACGAAAGGAGGTTTCGATGGCTACCGCGTCCAATCCCAGACTGACCGACCTTCCGGCACTCGCCGAAGCGGCTGAATGCCTGAAAACACTGGCCCATCCGCACCGGCTGCGGATGGTGCAGATGTTGCTGGGCGGCCGCTACACCGTCGGCGAACTGGCCGAGGCCTGCGAGATCCCAAGCCACATGGCCTCAGAGCACCTGCGGCTGATGCAGCGGTGCGGCTTCCTCAAGCCCGACCGCCAAGGCCGGTGCACTTATTACGAGGTCGCCGAACCCCACCTGGCCAGCATCATGAAATGCATCGAGTCGCGGTTTGGCTGCAGCTGACCGCCGTCGCAGCCGGTCCCGCGACCGATACGAGTTGCCATCGTCCCTCCTGTTCCCAACCATTCCCTGTCCGTCCGAACCACCCAGAAGGAGCGCCCCATGGTCTCGACAATTTCTCCCCAACAGCTCGCCGAACTGCTCACCAGCGACAAGCCGGTCAAGCTGATCGACGTCCGCACCCCCGCCGAGTTTGGCGAGGTGCATGTGACCTCGGCCCACAATCTACCGCTCGACCGGCTCGATGCGGCGGCCGTCACTGCCGAGGCAGGAGGCGACGGGCCGATCTATTTCATCTGCAAGTCGGGCGGCCGCAGCGGCAAGGCCTGTGAAAAACTGATCGCCGCGGGCTTTACGAATGTGATCAGCGTCGCTGGCGGCACCACCGCCTGCGAGGCGGCCGGCCTGCCGGTGGTCCGGGGCCGCAAGGCGATGTCGCTGGAGCGACAGGTGCGGATTGCCGCCGGGGCGCTTGTCTTTGGTGGTGTGCTGCTGGCGGCCTTGGCCGACAACGACGCCCTCGAGGCGGTCGGCCTGGGTATCGCCGGCTTCGTCGGTGCAGGGCTGGTCTTTGCCGGCGTCACCGACACCTGCGGCATGGCGATGCTGATCTCGCGCATGCCCTGGAATCAGGTCAGTGGTCCGGCCACCACCTGCAGCCGAGCCGCCCTGCTGGCGGCGGTGCTGGCCGCCGCGGCGGGGCCGGCGCTGGCCGCCAGCCCGACCCGTGACAGCCTGCCTGCCGTGCAACGGGCGGTTGCCCAACAGAAGGCGGTGATCATCGATGTCCGCGAGCCGGACGAGTGGGCTGAAAGCCATCTGGCCGGAGCCCGGCTGGTGCCGCTGAGCCGGCTCGAGGCGGGCGTATCGCCAGCCGAGCTTGCCCGCGTGCTGCCGAAAGACCGCATCATCTACTGCCACTGCCTTGCCGGCGGCCGCTGTCTGATGGCTGCCGACATCCTCAAGCCGCTCGGCTATGACGTGCGGCCACTGGGACAGAGCTACGACGAACTGGTCGAGGCTGGCTTTCCGGCCGTGACCGGCCGCTGACGCCAGCGGCAGGGTGCCAATGACCCACGCAACGATTCCTTCCACCTTCCAGCCCCGGAGTCCGACACCATGAAGATTCAGCAGTACTACCTCGCCTGCCTCTCCCATGCCTCGTACCTGATCACCGACGACAAGACGAAGACCGCGGCAGTGGTTGATCCCCAGCGGGATATCGACCATTACCTGGCCGATGCTGCCGCCGGTGGCTACACGATCAAGCATGTCTTCCTGACCCACTTCCACGCCGACTTCGTCGCCGGCCACATCGAACTACGCGACAAGGTCGGGGCGACGATTCACCTGGGCCGCCGGGCCGAGGCGGAGTTTGCCTGCGAGAAGATGGCCGATGGTGACCGGGTCGAGTTCGGCGATGTGCGGTTGGAGATTCTCGAGACTCCCGGCCATACCCCGGAGGGCATCTCGATTCTGGTCTATGACCTAGCCGCCAGCGACAGCGAGCCCCTGGCGGTGCTGACCGGCGACACGCTGTTCATCGGCGACGTCGGCCGGCCCGATCTGCTGGCCAGCATCGGCGTGACGGCCGACGAACTGGCCGACATGCTCTATGAAAGCATCACGCAGAAGATCCTGCCGCTGCCCGATGCCACCCTCGTCTATCCGGCCCATGGGGCCGGCAGCATGTGCGGCAAGAGCCTCTCCAAAGAGACGGTCTCGACGATGGGAGAACAGAAGAAGTTCAACTATGCCCTGCAGCCAATGAGCCGCGAGGAGTTCAAGGCGCTGGTCACCGCCGACCAGCCCGAAGCCCCCGACTATTTCGTGCACGACGCCATCCTCAACCGGCAGGAGCGGAGTTCGCTCGAAGCGTCGATGAAAGAGAACCTCAAGGCCCTTTCGCTCGACGAGGTGCTGGCCCTTGAGAAGGAGGGTGGCCAGCTACTCGATGTCCGGGACGCCATCGACTTTGAAGGCGGCCACCTCCGCGGCACGCTCAACATCGCCCTCTCGGGCAAGTACGCCACCTGGTGCGGCTCGATGCTCAGCCACGACCGGCCGATTATCGTCATTGCCCAGGACGAAGGCGACGAGGAAGAGGCGGTGATGCGGCTGGGCCGGATCGGCTTTGACAACGTGGCCGGCTTCCTGGCCGGCGGCATGAACGCGCTGGCCCACCGCGAAGACCTGCTGCAGGTGACCCAGCGGATCACCGGCCCGGCGCTCGGCGAATGGATTGCCGGTGAGCGGCCCGAGAACGGGCAGCCACCGCTCATCATCGACGTTCGGACAGAAGCCGAGCACGCCGGCGGCCACATTGCCGGCAGCAGGAATCTGCCGCTGCCACATCTGGAGGAATCGCTGGCAAGCCTGCCGGCCGGGCAACCGCTGGCGGTTCACTGCGAAGGCGGCTATCGCTCAGCCATTGCCGCGAGTCTGCTGCAGCGGCATGGCCGCGAACAGGTGTTTGACTTAATCGGTGGCTACAAGGCCTGGCAGGCGGCCAAGCTGCCGACGGCGACCGCGACAGTCGAACAGGGAGCCTGAGCAAGTGAACCTGTCGGCACCGGCGTTGCTTGCGCTCGCCACGACGATTGGCCCGGCCGTGCTCTCCGGCTGCCTCGTCGGCCTCTCGATGGGGCTGACCGGTGGCGGGGGAGCGATTCTGGCCGTACCGCTGTTGGTCTACTGGCTAGGGGCTGATCCGCAGATCGCCGTTGTGATCTCACTGGCGACGGTGGCCGGCACCGCCATCATCGGCACGGCCGAGCGGGCCCGGCTGAAGCAGGTTGAGTTCCCCACCGGGCTGCTCTTTGCCGCCGCCGGCATGCTGACGGCACCGCTGGGCAGTTGGCTGGGGGAGCAACTGCCGCCGCAGTTGCTGCTCGTCAGTTTTGCGCTGCTGATGCTCCTGATCGCTGCCCGCATGTGGTGGCGGGCCGATCAGGCTATTCCCCCGCCTGCAGAATCCTGCGGGCCGGAGGAGGGGCCGTCCTGTTCGCGTGATCCGGAGGGCAAACTGCGGCTAACGAGCCGCTGCGCGATGCTGCTGGCCACCATCGGCCTTACCGTGGGGCTGCTCTCGGGACTGTTCGGCGTCGGTGGCGGCTTTCTGATTGTGCCGGCACTGGTCACCTTTGCTTCGATGGGACTCTCGCGGGCAGTCGGCACCTCGCTGCTGGTGATGTCACTGGTGGGGCTGGCGGGAGTGGCCGGTCATCTTCTCCAGGGACGGGAGGTTCCCTGGGAGGTGACAATGCTCTTCGTCGCCGGCAGCGTGCCGGGTTTGTTCGTCGGCTCGGCCCTGACCCGGCAGCTGCCGCGGGCCCTGTTGTCAAAAATCTTCGCCGCCATGATCCTGGCAGTGGCCGTCTTCGTGATCGCCCGGACCATGTTCGGGTAACCACGGCCGCGAGCGGTTCATCTGGAGATGAGCATCCCGATCGACCCCGGAGGCCGCCGCGATTAAGAGGGCAGCACTCACCTCCGCGGGTATGGCAACGATGGGAGGCTCCTTGCACAGCCTGCTAGCGGACCGTGGATCAAGTCTGCCGCCGCAGGAAGCGGCGACCGGCAGACCCGAAAACCCTCGGTGTTTTTGGGTGTTGCCCAAGTGGACTTGCTGTCGCCCACATTCACGGGCAAGGGCCATGGATGGCTTTTTCCCCGGGCAGCTAAGATCAACGTTTTCAACACGTAAATGTTGCAAGAGCGGATCACTCATGAAACTCCAAATCCTACTCGTCCTGGCACTGCTTACCCTGCCGCTCGCTTCCGGCCGAGCAGACGACAATCACCCTTCTGGGGCCGTCGTGACGCAGGACCTGCTCAACAGCATCCACGTCACCCCACAGCTCATCTTCAATCCCTTTCCGGCCTACGCGCAAAAGTACCTACCCTTTGCGATGGCCGCGAGCATGGAGTCGACGTCGAAAGGACGGCTTTGGACCTGCTGGGCCGGCGGGCAGGACGGCCCGAATGCCTACCTCATCGCAAGTTTCAGTGACGATCAGGGAAAGTCATGGCGGGATCCCGTGTTCGTGATCGACCCGCAGGCCCATGGCCTCAGGATGGGCACCCGGCTCGGTTCCTTCTGGTGCGACCCGAGGGGACGGCTCTGGCTCTTCTTCCATCAGTCCTGCGGCATGTTCGACGGTAGCTGTAGCAACTGGTTTGTTCGCTGTGACGATCCCGACGCGGAGCAACCCGTGTGGACCGAGCCGGTGTACATCGGCTTCGGCGCGTCATTGAACAAACCTTTCGTGCGCAAAAACGGCGAATGGATCCTGCCTGTGTCGCTGTGGGAGCGGTGGCACATCGACAAGCCCTTCGCGGACTACTATCGGGAACTCGACGCCGTCCGCGGCGCGAACGTCTTCGTCTCCGACGACGAGGGTGCAAGCTGGCGGTACCGCGGTGGCATCATTTTCAAGGACAGTTGCTTCAACGAGCACTCCGTCGTCGAAAAGCAGGACGGCACACTCTGGATGCTTTCACGCGGCATGAAGGAGGCTTTTCAGAGTTTCTCCACCGATGGCGGCAAGACATGGCAGCCGCAGACAACCTTCTTTCCGCACGTCAACAGCAAGGCCGTATTCCGCCGGCTCCAGTCAGGCAACCTCCTGCTCATCCGCCATGGCCGGGACATGACGAACGCCACCAACGATCGCAAAGAACTCACCGCCTTCCTCTCCGCCAATGACGGCAAGACCTGGTCCGGTGGCCTGCTGCTCGATGAACGCAACAACGTCTCCTACCCCGACATCGCGCAGGCTCCGAACGGCGAGATCTACGTCCACTACGATCGCGAGCGTGGTGGTGGGGCGGAGATTCTCTTTGCCCGCTTCCGCGAGGAGGACGTGCAGGCTGGCAAGCTCATCAGCCAGGACGCTGCGCTCAAAAACCTCGTGAAGAGCAAGCGAGGGATGAATCGCGGTTCCAGTCACAAGTAGCTCGCATCCTTCCAGCTCACCTCAATTTCCAACCCAAACTCCGACCGTGAACCACCCAATCCCTCCCCGCCGCAGCCACACGCTCATTGCGTTCGGCAGTTTCATCCTCCTACTCCTGCTGACGAATGGACCTGTGCTGGGTGCGGTGCCAACGCCGCAGGAGATGCGCGGCCCTTTCCCGATCATGTCCACGACCTATTTCGAGGACGGATCGATCGATTACGAGGGTCTCAAGCGGCAACTGAGTTGGGTGGACGAATCGGGCTGTCCAGGGGTCATTTGGTGTCAGTCAAACGACGCCATCGACCTGTTGACGACCGAGGAGAAGTTGCGGGGGTTTGAGGCCTGTGCCCAGGCTGCTGAAGGCCGCAAGATCGTCCTCACGCTCGGGGCAAACGGCACCAACACAGCGCAGATGCTCGCGATCGCCGCAGCGATCGAACGCGTCGCCGAGCGGCATCCCAGCGTCAAGATGGCGATCATCTCGCGTCCGCCAGACGATGTCCGCACCGAGGCGGACATCGAACAAGCGTGGAACGAACTGGCACAAGTCGCGAAGCGGCCCGTCATCTTCCAGACGTACGGCACACCGGCCACGCCGACGCCTTCGGTCGCGTTGCTCGTTCGCTTGGCGGCCAATCATCCGGCGATTTATGGCTATGTAAAGGAAGAGGCAAAAGGTTATTCGGCGGTCGAACGGATGGTGGAACTTTCCGCAGCCAAGCCCGTCATGAAGACCGTGATGGCCGGGTGGGGCGGCTGGCAGTGGCTCATCCAACTCCGGCAATGCGGCTGCGAGGGGCTCGTCACCGAACGCTGCGCCTTCGCGCCGGTGCTCGCCAAACTGTGGCGGCTCTACGAAAGCGGCGACCGCGGTCTTCCCCTCACTGAGGCCCATGCCATGTTCCGTCTCTTGAGCGATCAGCGAAACTTCCCCGCTGGCTTGCGCGGGTACCCGCTGTATTTCCTCGAGAAAGAGGGTGTTTTCCGGAATCGCGTTTCACGTCAATACTCCAAGTCACAGGTGACAGAGGGAGGAAGCTTCGGCACCGGCAAAGTCTGGAAGCTGGAGACGGTGGCACTCACACCTTTGCAACGCCAAGAACTCGACGCGCTTTACGAAGACATGCTTTCATTTGTGGCCAAGTGATCGCAGAACTTTCTCTCGAAACCTTTCGCCGCCCGGCACAACAAGCCGTCATGAAACGCATCCTTACCCTCTCCACCGCCCTGCTACTCGCGCCGCTGGCCGCGCTGCACGCCAAAGACCAAGTCTCCAACGCTCCAGCCACTGGCGATGTCCGCGACGTGCGTGTTGTCCGCACGGCCGACCAGGAGCCGCGGGCTTCCTTGCTTGGCCAGCCCACCATCGCCTTGTGGAAGGAGAGGCACCTCGTCGTGGCTTATCAAAAAGGCATCGCGGGAAAGACCGACATGGGCAGCATCGACGCCATCGTTTCCTGCAACGATGGCGACTCCTGGAGCATCCCGAGCACGATCTTTGACCACGAGCAGCGGCATAACGCGATGCAGTTCGGCTATTGCAACGCCGTGCTCTACCATCCGCCGGGGCAGCAGGTGCTGTGGAGCTCTGCCATGCGCTGCCCGCTGAACGATGCCGACAGCGAGGACTCGCATCTCGGCCCTGCCTTCAGCCGCATGCCGCTGCGCTACAAAATGAAGCCCGCGAACGGCGGCTGGAACACTGATCGCACTTTCTTCGACGCTGGCATCCATAACTCCTATCCGACGCTCATTGAAACAGCGCCGGGCGAGTTCCGCGCCGTGTGGGACAGCGGCGACGAGAAACGTCACCGCCGCTCGATTCGCTTTGGAAAGTTCACTCTCAAACCATGAACCCAGCCTTCACTATGCCTCTGATAGACAAAAAAATAACTGACAAAAGCACGAAGACCCGAAGCCCGTTTTTCGGTCTCTCATTCCTTTGTCTTTTCATCACAGCCCTCCACGCTGCTGAAGAAACTTCGTTGCAAACGCCGCAGCATCTCGGTCCGCCGCGTGCCGAGCACGCCGTCACGAACCGCGCCTTCACCGGCATCCCGAGCATGGCGGTCGCGCCGAAGGGCAGGCTCTGGGCCACTTGGTATGCAGGCGTGACACCGGGTGAGGACGTGAACAACTATGTCGTGCTCAGCACCAGCGCCGACGACGGTGCGACTTGGACAGAAGTGCTCACGGTCGATCCCGACGCAGGCGGCCCCGTGCGCAGCTTTGATCCTGAACTGTGGATGTCGCCGGATGGGAGGTTGTTCTTCTTTTGGGCCCAGATGGACAAGGGGCGGCGGGATGCCGAACTGGGCGTGTGGTACATCGAGACGAGCGAACCTGATGCCGTGCAGCCGACGTGGTCACAGCCGCGCCGCATCGACGACGGCGTGATGATGTGCAAGCCACTCGCGCTTTCCTCCGCCGAATGGGGGTTGCCGATTTCGCGCTGGCGTGAGCACGACGGAAGTGCCCAGATGATTGTCTCCACCGATGCAGGCAAAACCTGGGCCCGGCGCGGCAGCTGCAATGTGCCGTTAGCCGACCGGCAATTCGACGAGCACATGTTCGTGGAGCGCAAGGACGGCTCGCTCTGGCTCCTGGCACGCACGAACTATGGCATCGGAGAAAGCGTGAGCACGGACGGCGGCAAGACGTGGCCGGAACTAAAGCCATCCGGCATTCTGCACACGCCTTCTCGATTCTTCATCCGCCGTCTCGCATCAGGGAGTCTTCTACTGGTCAAGCATGGCCCGCTCAACACGCCTACCAGCCGCTCACATCTCACTGCTTACATTTCCAAAGACGAGGGCCACACCTGGGCTGGTGGCCTCATGCTCGATGCCCGCCTCGGCGTTTCCTATCCCGACGGCCAGCAGACGCCCGCTGGCCTCATCCGCATCATCTATGACTACAGCCGTGTCGCCGACCGCAACATCCTCATGGCCACCTTCCGCGAAGAAGACGTGTCCGCAGGCAAAGACGTGAGCGGCGCGGTGAAACTCCGCCAACTCGTTAGCAAAGCCACCGGCGGCCGAGAAAAACCGAAGCCCTCCACCGCCCCTGTCCACGCCAATGCCGACGGCAACCCGATGCGCACCACCCAGCCCGGCACGCTCACCCTTGCTGATGTGAAGTCACGACCTCTCGTCCCCGGTGCGAAGCTCTTCACCGACCGCACCTACATTGCCGCCGAACTTCCCGCCGCGCTGAAAAACGCGCAGTTCCTCCCCATCGCGATGAACGGCCAAAAGACGCTCAAATGTGAGCGGGCTGGCACCGTTTTCTTCCTCACGCCCGTGCTCGAACGCAACCGCGACACTACCGCACAGCCCTTGTTAGACCAAGGCTTCGAGAAAGTCGCCGTGCCTGAAGTCCCGCTCTTCAATCCCGCTTCCACAGCAAACTTCACCACGCTTTTTCAAAAAGATTGCGCCGCTGGAGAGACCATCCTCATCGGCAAATGGGCCGTCCCTGTGTTCTTCCCATGAAAACCACCCTCACGCTCCTCACCGCCCTGCTGCTGACGCCGCCCGGGCTCCGCGCTGCTGAACCCATTACCAACTCCATCGGCATGAAGCTCGTGCCGATCGAGCCCGGCACCTTCACCATGGGACAGGACGGGCCGTCAGTTTCGGGCGCGGACAAGATGGCGTTGCATCACACGGAGTTTCGTTCTGCAGACTGGGATGAGAAGCCGGCGCATCGCGTGACGATCACGCAGCCATTTCACATGAGTGTCACCGAGGTCACGCTGGGCCAGTTCCGCGCGTTTGAGCCGGATTTTCGCAAGGGCAAAGCCGCGGACGATGAGGCAGTAGGCGGCATCACGTGGACGCGGGCCGTAGCGTTCTGCGAGTGGCTCTTGAAGAAAGAAGGCAAGGCCTATCGCCTGCCGACGGAGGCGGAGTGGGAGTACGCGTGCCGCGCGGGCACGACGACGCTCTTTCACTCGGGCGACACCCTGCCTGAGGGGCATCAGAAGTGGTTCGGCCGCCGAGGCTGGCGCAGTCTGTATTTCCCCGATGGCGAAATGCCACACGAATATGCGTGGCAGGAGGGCGCGACCTCGCTCCGCGTGGCGCAGAAGGCTCCGAATGCCTGGGGCCTACACGACATGCACGGCAACGTGGCCGAGTGGTGCGCCGACTGGTATGGACCGTATGAGAGCGAGGACCAAACCGATCCGCTAGGCCGTAGCGTCGGTGACTTTCACGTGTTCCGTGGCGGCAGCCACTCGATGCTCACACGCATGATCCGCTCGGCAAATCGCAGCGGTTGGATCCCCGATGCGAGCTTCGATCACATCGGTTTCCGCGTCGTGCTCGGCGACCTG
>CBFIHA010000122.1:0-10451 GCA_965662195.1 uncultured Pirellulales bacterium | reverse complement strand
CCCGGGCAATCCAGAACCTGTCGTCGTTCTTACAGTGCTTTGCTCAGTGTTTTACTCTTCTTGCGCTTTCGCTCGCGTTTCGACATCCCTGCACCGCCCAGTTCCGGTGGCACGAAGACATCCTTGCCCTTGACTGTGAGCTGGCGGAGGATCGCCCGTTGGGCTTCAACTCGGCCCGGCTCCGCCGCATTGCCGCCCGGAACGAACTCACCGAACGGGCGGTCGAGGGTCTCGAGCCGGGCCGTCAGCGTCGCCCGCATCGCCTCGAGCGTTGAGGCGTAGTCGGGGATGTCGGCGAGGTTTCTCGTCTCTTTCGGGTCGAGCCGAGCGTTGTAAAGCTGGTCTTCGTTCCAGAAGCCGGGGTGATCCGCCCCGCGAACGCCGATGCCCATGCGTCCCAGGGGGGCCATCAGCTTGGGGAGTTGGGCGGGGGAAGCCCGCTCGATCGCGGCGATCTGCTCCTGGGTGTAGCGGGTGGCGAGGTACGTCCAGTCCTTGGTCAACACGGCGCGGCTGGAGCCAATTTCCAGATAGAGATGATCCCGCCACTGGTCGGCCCGCCCGGTTGTGAACAAAGGCGTGAGGCTTCGGCCGTCGATGCGGCAGGAATCGGGCACGGTGGCACCGGCAAGTTCGAAAAAGGTGGGCGGCATGTCGATGTTTTGAACCAGCTCGTCGCAGGTTTGTCCAGCGGGTATCGTCGCGGGCCAACGCATGATCAGCGGCACCCGGGCGCCGTCGTGGCCGTAGAGCGACCCCTTGTTGTCACGGCCGTGGTCCGGGGCGAAGACGACCAGCGTGTTGCGGTCGATCCCCAGTTCCTTCAACTTGGCCATCAACTCGCCCAGGTTGGCGTCGATCCAGGTTTCCCCTGCCTTCTCGTCGGGAATGCCTTTCGCCTTCAGCGTGGCGAGGAATTCGCGGCGTCGGCTGAGCAGTTTCGCACTCGGCTGGACCGGCCCCTGACCGGTGCATTCGGGATGATCGATGCTCTTCCGCCAGGCTTTATCAGGGCCATGGAGCAGGGTCGGGCAGTAGTGCAGATAAAACGGCCGGTCTTTGTTCATCTCGATGAACTCGAGGGCGGCCTCCATGGTCCAGTCCGGATTGTGGTGGCCCCAGGGGCCGCTCATGTTGCCCCAGTACACATGCTTGGCCCACGAGAACCCGCGTTTCATGATTTCCTCGCGGCACGCCAGTTCATCGGCCCTGCAGACCGCCGCGGTCTGTTCGTCGGCGGCGGCCTGCTTGATCGCCTTGGAACCAGCGGCTGCTTCACCGCCGTGCACGTGATACTTGCCGACGTATCCCGTCGCGTAGCCGTGTGCTGAGAGGATGGCACCGACGTTCATATTGTCGTCTTCCAGCCCGACATTGAATGCGATGAACGCCTGGGTGCCGGATGGGCATTCCTTCAGAAAAGACGGCTCGTAGCATGCGCCGGCGTAGCGACCGGTGAGGAACGAGTAGCGGGACGGCGTGCAGACCGTGCTGCTGACGTAGGCCTGCGTGAATCGCATGCCCTCGCGGGCCAGACGGTCGAGGTTGGGCGTGTAGGTCTCTCCGCCGAAGGCCCCGATTTGGTCAACATCCTGGTCGTCAATCAGGAACATGACGATATTGGGCCGGGGAGCATCGGCTGCCGCGGCGGCAGGCGGCACGGTCCCATTCCAAAGCGTCGCCGCAACGAGCGCACAGCGGGCCGCACGAAGGCAGGCACATCGGATAGTCATGGTTTGTTCGGCGATCTCAGCCGGGCTCCGGCCGGGGTGTAGGAAACGTCTTGGTCGCAGGAGGCGTGGTGGCGGGAACGTATTCCGGCACGGGCACATATGTGCCCTTGCCCTTCTCCCAGCGGAAGGAGTCGCCTTCGATGACCAGATCGCGACGAGGGTTGAGGTTTTCCACTGGCGGCGCGAACGATGCCGGAGCGGCCTGCCGCAGCTGCTCAAGAATGGTCGCGTGGCTCTCGCTCGTGGCGAGGTTGGTCCATTCATGGGGATCGGCCCGGCGATCGTAGAGTTCTTCGCCGTCGTCACCGTAGCGGATGTATCGCCAGTGTTTTTTGATGAGTGCAAACTCGCCTGGCGCCATACCGGGGAGGAGGATTGTGCGGTCGTCGCCCTGCTCGCCATCCGGCTTGCCCCCTTTGAGCAGGCCGGCCAGCGATCGGCCTTCGAGCCGCTGGCGTGGCGCCGGCAGGCCACACAGGTCTACCAGTGTGGGATAGATGTCGATCAGGCTGACAATGGCATCGGGCCGCCGCCCCTTGGCGACGCCGGGCCCTGCCCAGATGAGGGGCACCCGCGACGTGCGATCCCAGAGCGTGTGCTTCCCCCAGTCCCCCTTTTCCCCATGGTGGTAGCCATGGTCGCTCCACAACACCACGATGGTGTTCGCGGCAGAGGGGCTCGCCTCGAGTGCGTCGAGCACCCGGCCGAGCATCGCATCGGCATAGCTCATGCAGGCCAGATAGCCATGGATCGCGTCCTTGACGGCGTCGAGATCCTCGAGCTTCTGGAGGATGCGGGAGCGGGCGCTCTTGGCCTTGCGAATCCGTTCGGGAAGATCGTCGAGATCACCCTCCTTGAAGACGGGGGGCTCGATCGCGTCGCGGTCATAGAGGTCGAAATATTTCTGCGGGCAGTAGTTGGGGTAGTGCGGGGCATAGAGTCCGACGCCCAGAAAGAAGGGCTTGTCGTGCGGCTTCTGCAGCTGCCGCACCGCCCAGTCGACACGGCGGGTATCGGCCATCTCGGCTTCGCGGTCGTTGGCCAGCGCCGCCCATTCGAGGAACATGCCGCCCTTCACCTTCTGCCCGCGGTTGTAGACGCTGTTGGGGAAGGGACTGGGGAAGGGCGTGTCTTTGCCCCACGAGTCGAGCGGCCAGCCGGCTTCCCGTTGCTGCGGAGAACGGAGAAAAAACTCGCTCCACCCGCGGGTGTCGATGCAGCCGACGGGATGGTGGAAGAGCTTGCCCGCCCCGAGCGTGGTGTAGCCCACCTTGGCGAAGCTCACCTGCAGCGGCTCGAGTTCCGGATGATCGACGAAGTAGGTGGCGGTGGTGTAGCAGCCGGTGGAGGAGGCAAACTGGCCGCTGAAGATCGCGGCCCGGCTCGGGGCACAAAACACGCCGGCGGTGTGGGCGTCGGGAAAAACCGTGCCGCGGGCAGCGAGGCGATCGATGTTGGGCGTGATCGCCCGGGGGGTTTGCCCGAGGCAGCCGACCCAGTCGTTCATGTCGTCCACGGCCAGAAACAGCACATTGGGCGGGGCCGCCACCACGGCCCCGGCCGAGATCACCAGAATGGCAAAGACGAGCGAGCGAACGACGGGCATCAGGACCATGGCTTTATGGCGGAAGTTGGGGGAATACCGAGCAAGCGGGCTCGCGCCCAGAAGGGAAGGGCTCTTCGTGTTACTCGCCGGCGGTCGGCAGGCCGAGCGCCGCGTCTTGTGCGAGGAGGCGGTCCCGGAGCTGCGGATAGTCCACATCCTGCACGGTAACGACGTTCTTCGCAGCCAGTGCAGCGGCCACGCCGGCTCCCTGGCCGATCACCATCCATGCGCCTTCGATCCGCAGTGATGACATTCCGACGTGCGTGCAGGACAGCGCGACAGGCACGAGGAGGTTGTCGCACTGGGCTGGCTTGGGCAGCACGGCCCGGTAGGGCACATGGTAGGCATAGCCCTGCCCTCGTCCTTTTCGCTTCGGGAAGATCGTGCCCTCGTTGACCACGCCCCCGCCTTTCACCGCCACCCGTCGGCAGTCGTGTGAGTCGATCGGGAACGACGAAATCGCAATCGGGTCATCCTTCTCGGGCTCGTTCATGATGTCCTTTTGACTGATGACATACAGGCCCCGCAGTCGCCGTGATTCACGGACGTAAAGCGCGGGCGGGAAATAGCCGGAGTCGGCAAACTCATCCTGGCAGAAGCCGAGTGATGCGTACTTGTCACGGAGGGGTTTGGGGACGGCGGGATCGTGCGCGAGAAAGTGAATGAACTCCAGCGTGTACTGCTTGTGGGCTTCCCAGATTTTCTCTCGCTCGGCTTCGGTGGCCGTATGCCACTCGGTGCCGCCGCCCACGAGGCCGATCGAAAACTGGCGAGCGATGGAGTTGTTGCCGTCGACCTTGCGGCCGGGCAAGCCATAGAGATCGAAGCCGATCTGGTTGGGATCACCGCCCGCCTTGAGGTAGCGGCGAATGATCTCAAACCGCGCCGGGTCGTAGTGGGTCGGCGAGGTCATGGGCACCTTGTTCTGCGGATCGGTCGTCAGGCAGAGCCGGAAGCTGTAGGCCATCAGGTTGGCATCTCCCGCCGCCTCGTCCCCGCGGCTCTGGGCCGTCACCAACGGGAGCGGCTGGCCGGCGTCGTCAAACCCATTGATGGCCATCCCCGGCTTCGGATACTGCCTGCCCGCCAGCGGCTCGTCATAGTCGTCGCGGCCCTCTCGGCCGATCGTCCAGTCGACGCCCGCAGCAGCCATCAGGTCGCCCTCGTAGCTGCCATCGATAAACACCCGGGCAGCGAACGCCCCCCGTTTCGTCACCAGCGACACGATCCGTGAACCATCCTTGGTGACCGACTGCAGGTCGTGATCGGTCAGCACCTTCACGCCCGCCTCATCGAGCATGGCTTTCGTCACGCGCAGGGCCACATGCGGCTCAAACGTCCACAGCGCCTGATCTTTGATCGCCGGGTTGTACGGGGCCTTGCGGCCGCGATCGGTGTAGTCCTTCACGATCCGCGTATGCCATTCGTGAAACAGCCCCATCAAGGTTGAGCGGACCATCTGGTTGGAGTCACAGTGGCTAAGTCCGCCGGAGATGACCGAGGCTCCTTCTCGAGCCGCCGCGATCGCCGCAGAAAAGCCGCCCGGCGTGGCACCGTAGACGATGATGTCGGTCGCATGCGGCTCAGCGGCCGCAGTTGCCGTGGCCATGAACAGCACGTTGGGCGGGGCCACCACCACGGCTCCGGCCGAAATCACCACAATGGCAAGCACGAGCGGGCGAGCAGCGGGCATGATTATCACCGACGGCGTGGGGATCACGGCTGGGTGGAGGAACCTGGTGCTGGCGGTGGTGCCTCCTGATCAAGTCGCGCGAGTGCTTTCTTGGCAAGGCTCCGCCTCCCCGCCGGCTTGGCGTCGATCTCCGCGAGGGTCTCTCCGAGCCAGCCGGCGATTTCAGGATTCACCTCCCGAACCGCCTCGACGAGCTCGGTGAAGATTTCGCGTTCACTGCTCACGGAAACGCCCTCGGCATAGCCCTCGAGGTACGTTCGCACGTCACCCACCGGGTCGGGCACAACCTGAATCGTTCGTGGCTGCGGCATATTGGCCGGGCCGCAGCCGGTCGCAAGGAGCGACAGGCCAAGGACGGCCACAACACCACCAGTTCCTCGAAACTTAAAACGCGCCATCGACAGTACCTCCGTCGGCCCGATTGCCCAGCCGTTGAAAGAGCGTTACGCCAATTTCATTGTTTGCAAACTTCACCGCTCCATCCCCCAGAAGCACATTCACGCCACCGGGATGCATGCTTCGTGGCGGATTGACCTGATGACTACCAGTACACTTCCAGCCCCCAAAGCCGAATATCACGTTCGGATGAATCCAGTTTGGTGGCGCGGCCGTGGTCAACACGGTCTGTGCGGGCAGGCCTCGACTCCAATAGCGACCATTCTCACCACTGGTCAATTGGGGGGTCGCCGAGCCCACCCGGTCCACCTCGGCCTCAGACGGCATGGCTGCGTTTGACCACCCTAAATTGCCGACTTGAGTGATATCAAACGGATACGTGCCGTCGCCTCGGCCGCAGAGCATCTCCGCGGCCATGATCGTTTTTGACAAACCATCCGTCACGTCTTTGAACTTGATGGCAGTCTCCGGATTCAGCATCCCGTTTTGGCTCGACGCGTTGCCCTTGTTTGAGTGGAAGGAACTCCCCGATGACCAGCCATAGTTGTTTCCAGGGTATCCATCGGCGACTGGCTTGCTCCTGTCGGTCGACGGGCACAAAAACCCTGAGACCGTGACCTTTCCAAACCTTCCGCTCTCATGGTGCTGGCCACCACCCAAGGTTTTCGTAATAAACGAAGCCAGATCCTGCTGCTCGATGAAGGGCAGAATCATGGCATGGGCACTCAGACGCGTGTACCAAACGCCATCCGTCCAAATTCCTGTTGATGCTGCCTTCTCGGCATCGGTGACCCCGGGCGGACAGTTAATGGTCAGCGGAAGCGCCTTGTTGGCATCGACATAGTTGTGCATCCCCAGCCCAAGCTGCTTGAGGTTGTTTGAACAACTCGAGCGGCGGGCTGCTTCACGGGCCTGCTGAACAGCCGGAAGGAGCAGGCCGACCAGCACGCCGATGATCGCAATCACGACCAAGAGTTCAATCAGCGTAAACGCGGAACGATGCCGCCGTTCCATGGGCCACCGAACAGGAAAGCTCCAGAGTTTCATTGGGATCACCTCTATTAGGACAAATGCAGAACAACTCGAATTCGCGAGCGAGAAGACCTTCCGTGACCGTGACAACCAAAGCCCGCCTACCACGATTTGCGAAGCGGCAAGGCACTCCCCTCGACAGCACTTCCGTGCCTTTGTTTGATATTTCACCCAACGAAAATTACTATCCTGACCGATTCCAGTCAAGCAATCGATTGGGGACGCTACTCCCATGTTCGGGGGGAATGGTGGCTGAGAGACGACCTGTTCAGCAGCTCAAGATTTCACAGCATGCTGCTTAAGCAGTTCAAACGGCACAATTTCAAGGGCCTTTTCACTGGTCGCCTCGAGTACGACCGGTGGGCCGCAGCCGGCCTGCAGGGCCTCCAGCCAGCGGGCGGCGCAGAGACACCAGCGGTCGCCCGGCACTAGACCTGCAAAGCTGTATTCCGGCCGCGGTGTCACCAGGTCGTTGCCCGCCTTGACCGTGAACTCCAGAAAGGCTTCGGTCATCACGGCACAGACCGTGTGCGAGCCGGTGTCCTCGGCGCAGGTGCGGCAGCTGCCGTCCCGGAAGAAGCCGGTCAGCGGTTCGGTCGAGCAGGGCAGGAGCGGCTCACCCAGCAGGTTGCGATCGGCCGGCCGGCCGGCCGGGTCGTGGCTTTTATCGAAGGCAATCATGGCGGTGGCCTTTCGGGAAGGAGAAGCTCAGGGTGTCTGCCACGGCCGTGAGACCGGCCTGCGTTCAATCTGTATGATGACAGGGCCGCCGTCAGCCTGCCACCCGAGCCTTCCTCATGCTCAGCCTGCAAGTCCCCACCGCCGACCGCTGGTTCACCCAGGTCGATGCCGGTCTGGAAGAGATTCTGATCGACCACGCCCACTGCGAGAAAAAGGCGGCCGGGGTGGCGATGAACCTGCTGTTCGCCTACGTCGACAACACGAACCTGGCGCGGGCAATGACCGAGATCGTCAACGAAGAGCTGGAGCACTTCCGGCTGGTGCTCGACCTACTGGAGCGACGGGGCATCCAGTTTCGCAAGCTCTCCCCCAGCCACTACGGCCCCCGGCTGCACGAGCTGATCCGCAAGGGCGAGCCCGATCGGGTGGTCGATCGGCTGCTGGTCGCCGGCCTGATCGAGGCCCGCAGCTGTGAGCGGTTCTCACTGCTGAAAGATCATGTGCAGGATGAGGAACTGGCGGCCTTCTACGGCGGCCTGTTTGAGTCGGAGGCCCGGCACCATGCCACCTATGTGCGGCTGGCCTGCGAGCTGGCCCCCGAGGCCACCGTCCGCGATCGGCTGCACTGGCTGGCCACGCGGGAGGCCGAGATCATCACCGAGGGAGATCCGCGGCCGCGGATGCACAGCTGACTGCCGCCAACGCCAATAAGTCGTGGCCCGTCAATGAGCTGATTGCCGGCGGGGCAATCGTGGCGATTGCGGTCTGGGCGGGCCTGCTGGCCGTGCCGCTGGGCAGCCGGCTGGTGCCGTTGGGACCGTTCGACCCGGGCAGCTGGTTTGTCGGTCGCTCCCTCACCGCGGCCGAACTGCCGCTGATCGTGATGCTGATCATCGGTGGTGGCCTGCTGGTGGCCGACCTGCTTGGCAAGCTGGTACAGGGTACCTTCGGCTCGGACCTGCTCGCCGGCATGGCGATCGTCACAAGCCTGCTGCTGGGGGAGTATGTCGCCGGGGTGCTCGTGGTGCTGATGCTTTCCGGTGGTGCGGCACTGGAAAGCCGGGCGGTCAGCCGGGCCGGTGATGTGCTCAATGCTCTGGCCCGGCGGATGCCGACGGTTGCCCACCGTCGGCTTGAGGGCCGACTTGCCGACGTTCCTCTGGCCGAGCTCAGCACCGGCGACACCATCGTGGTACTGCCGCATGAGATCTGCCCGGTCGACGGAACCGTGGTGGCCGGCCGCGGCGTGATGGATGAAAGCTATCTGACCGGTGAGCCCTACCGCATGCGGAAGGCGGCTGGCTCGACCGTCTTATCCGGTGCGATCAATGGCGAGTCGGCCCTCGAGGTCAGGGCCGACCGGGTCGGTGAGGACAGCCGCTATGCCAAGATCATGCAGGTGCTGCGGGAGAGCGAGCAGCAGCGGCCGCGGCTGCGGCGGCTGGCCGACACGCTCGGTGGCCTCTACACCCCGCTGGCCCTCGCCCTCGCCCTGGCCGCCTGGTGGGCCAGTGGCGAGGCCATCCGCTTCCTGGCCGTGCTGGTGGTGGCCACTCCCTGTCCGCTGTTGATCGGCATCCCGGTGGCCATCATCGGTGCGGTCTCGCTGGCGGCGAAGCGGGGCATCGTCATCCGCGATCCGGCGATTCTTGAGCGGCTCGACAGCTGCCGCATCGCCATCTTCGACAAGACCGGCACGCTTACCTATGGCCGGCCCCAACTGACCGACATCGTGCCGCTGGCCACGGTGCCAGTCGACGAACTGCTGGCCCTCGCCGCCAGTCTTGAGGCCTATTCCAAGCATCCACTGGCCGGGGCGGTGCTGGAGGCGGCCCGCGAGCGGGGGCTGACGCTGCTGGATGTCGACAGCCTGGCCGAGGAACCGGGCAAGGGCCTGGTGGGCCGGGTGACGCCGGCGGGTGGGGTGGCTGCTGAGGTCACGATCACCAGCCGGCAGAAGCTTACCGCCATCGATCCGCCGGGAGCAGAGCGATTGCCTGCCCAGTCCGGGGGCCTTGAGTGCGTGGTGGTGGCGGACGGGCAGGCCGTGGGCCTGCTGCGGTTTCACGATTCGCCGCGGCTGGCCGGCCGGCCGTTTGTGGAACATCTGGCACCGGCCCACGGCCTCTCGCGGGTGATGCTGGTCTCGGGTGACCGCGAGAGTGAGGTCCGCTGGCTGGCGGAGATCGTCGGCATCGACGAAGTGCATGCCGGAATCTCGCCGGAGGGCAAACTGCAGCTGGTGGAGGCGGCGACGGCCGAGGCCCCGACGCTGTTTGTGGGAGATGGCATCAACGACGCCCCAGCCCTGGCCGCGGCTACGGTTGGCATTGCAATGGGCACAGCCAGTGACGTCACCAGCGAGGCAGCCGGCGCGGTAGTGATGGAGTCGGCACTGGAGCGGGTGGACGAACTGTTGCACATCGGCAGTCGGCTGCGGTCGATCGCTTTGCAGACGGCTGTGGGTGGCATGGCGGCCAGTGTCGTCGGCATGCTGGTGGCAGCCGCGGGCTTTCTGCCGCCTGCCGCCGGGGCTCTGGTGCAGGAGGCGATCGACGTGGTGGCCGTGGTCAATGCCCTGCGGATGTCCTGGAACGGCGGCTCACTGTCAGACATCCCCGGCAGCGATCAGGGCTGAGGTGTCATTTCGTCGGATTGCCCGGTGGACGAATCGTAAGCCTGCCGATTGATGCCGAGGCGAGGCTGCCGCCTGACCAGGTGGCGGCACCAGCAACGGCGGCAGCAGCCATCGCCACCGGCCCGGCGGCAGCGACCGACACGGCGAACACCGCTGCTGAGCTGGCCAGCCCCACCGACTCGGCCGCCCGCCGGCTGTCCCGCTTGCTGCGGCCGGCCTGGTGGGCGGTCCATTCAGCGGCGGCAGCGGCGGCTTCAGCCACGATTGCCGCCGGGAACACCGCCCGCATTCCCAGCCGGAGCGATCCCCGCACCAGGCCGCGGCTGGCCAGCCGACCGACTGCTTGGGTTGCAGCATGGGTCGAGGCCGCCGCAGCCACCCGGGTGCCGAAGCCCCGCAGGCGGTCGGCCAAAATTTCTATCTGCCGGCTTTCGGTTCGTCCGGTCGCACACCACGACACGAAATGCTCACAGTTGGCGAAAATCGGACAGTAACCCCTGCTGCCGACAAGCAGCTCGGCCCGTTGGGCAACCGCCTCGGGTGGAAACACCGCCTCCGGCTCGGTCTGAAGCACGATCTCGCTGCCACCGGCAAACTCCACCCGACTGGTGCGAACGACACCACCCCCGTGGAAGAGCCGCGCGAAGTGAAACGGGCGGGCATGGGCCACGG
>CBFIHA010000121.1:0-10620 GCA_965662195.1 uncultured Pirellulales bacterium | reverse complement strand
CATCACTCGGTCACCGGCGAGCGAACCGACTGTGTGGTGCCTGAGTCGAGTGCCCGCTATCCCGGCGTGGTGAGTGAACTCGACGTGCGGGCCAGCCACACCAAGGTCCATCACCATCTGGAGACGGTGGCCGAAATCGAGCGAATCCTGCGGCAGCATCTGCTGGAAACCGGGCTGGCTGATCGCAGCCGGTGACGGGGTTGAGCCGCCTGCTGCAAGGGTGGCATGAGCCTTGGCGGATCGACAGTCATCAGGCGGCGACGCCCATCTGAATCTGATTCGGACCAGAGGTGCCTTTGGTCGAAGGCTGGCTGAGTACGGCAGTTGCGGCTGTGACAAGTGGCAGCCGGCAACTCCAAGCTGATTCACGTTTTTGCTACTTCGTAGATTTTCGGCGGGCGTTGGGGAAGCGTTTGGGTTTCGACCGCGTCGGCTTTCGAGCATCCGCTTGCGGAGACAAGGCCAGCGACTTCTCTCACCTGCGACAGTGACCGCGGGAAAGAGATGCTGCCGGGCTGAGGGGGCAGATTTTGTGTAATTGCCTCGAGAGCCTAACATATTAGCTGTAATGTCTTTGGCTCCACAGCTGCCTGAGTTCGAATTGCATCATGCATTTGCTGCTTTGGCCAAAGTACCCAACAAACGTTTTTGACAGGAACAGGGTGACGAGGATGAAGAGAAACTTTAGGTGTGAGCGTACGAGGCCAGCTCTCCGCGGAAAAAGCCTTTCATTGGCCTTCTCCAATTCGGCAACACCCGAAAACGCCGAGGGCTTTCGGGGTTGCCGGTCGCCGCATCCTGCGGCGGCAGACTTTTTTCGCGGTCTGCTCACCGTGTGTCTGCTGCTCGTCGCGAGCACCGCCACCGCAGATGCCGTGGGGAAGACCGATCTCTTCACCGCCGGCAGCGACGGGTACGCCCTCTACCGGATTCCCGGTATCGTGGTGACGAAAACGGGAACCATCCTCGCCTATTGTGAAGCCCGGAAGGGCGACGGCGACTGGGGGCAAATCGACGTGCTGCTGCGGCGGAGTATCGATGGCGGCAAAACCTGGCTGCCGCGGCAGAAGATTGTCCACGTCGAGGGTGATCTTCCACTCAACCCGCTGGCGGCAGCACAGAAGCTGGACCGGCTCGGTGACAACACAGTCAACAACCCGGTCGCCATCGTTGACCACGAGACGGGGGCAGTGCACTTCCTCTACTGCCTCGAATACATGCGGTGTTTTTCCATGCGCAGTGACGACGACGGTGCGACGTGGAGTGAGCCGGTCGAAATCACGAAGACATTCGAAACGTTTCGGAACGACTACGATTGGAAAGTTCTCGCCACGGGCCCGGCGCACGGAATTCAACTGACGCATGGCCCGAAGCGGGGGCGACTGGTCGTGCCGGTTTGGCTTTCGCTCGGTACTGGCGGGCACGCGCATCGCCCCTCAGTGACCGCGACGATCTTCAGCGACGACCACGGGAAAACCTGGCACCGCGGAGACATCGCGGTGCCGGACACCCCGGAGTTCGTCAATCCGAACGAAACGGTCGTCGTGCAGCTCGCCGACGGCAGCGTGATGCTCAATTCCCGGAGCGAATCAAAGCGTCACCGGCGGCTGGTGACGACCAGCCTCGACGGGGCGACCGGCTGGTCGCAGCCGCGGTTCGCCGAGCAGTTGCTTGAGCCGATCTGCATGGCCGGCCTGGTGCGGGTCCGCGAGCCACAGGCCGACAGGCCCGGTCTCCTCGCCTTTTCCAATCCCCACAACCTGTCCCGCCGCGACGGAAAAACGGTGGCGGGGACGACCCGCGACCGGCGGAACGTGTCGATCAAGCTGAGCGATGACGAGGGCAGGACGTGGTCGGCGAACCGCACGCTGGAGCCTGGGTTCAGCGGCTACAGCGATCTGGCCGTGTTGCCCGACGGCACGATCCTCTGCTTCTATGAGCGCGGCAGCACCAACGGCAAAAATCACTATCGCACCGGTCGGCTGACAGTCGCCCGGGTGACCGAAGCCTGGGTGCGTGATGGAGTCGAAGCCGATTTCTGTGTCTACGGGGGAACCTCAGGCGGCGTTGTCGCGGCGGTGCAGGCCGCACGGATGGGGAAGCGGGTGGTGCTGATCGAGCCGGGCCGGCATCTCGGAGGCATGACCTCCGGCGGATTGAGCGCGGTCGACATCGGCGAACCGCGGAGCGTCGGCGGAATCGCCCGGGAGTATTTCAGCCGGCTCGTCGCCAGCTACGGCAAGACCCTGAACTGGGATCAGCCGTTCAAGGGCAGGGGTGGGCCAGCGACCGGCGGGGCCTACTCGATCGAGCCGCATATCGCCGAGCGTGTCTTCGATGCATTCATCCGGGAAGCCGGGGTGACCGTCCTGCGGGAAGCGAGGCTGGCCTCGGTGAACAACGAGGCCGGGCGGATCACCGAGCTGTTGCTTGAAGATGGCCGCACGGTGCAGGCGAAGATGTTTCTCGACACAACCTATGAAGGCGATCTGCTGGCAGCTGCCGGGGTGAGCTACACGCTCTCCCGCGAGGGCAACGCCAAATATGGTGAGACCTACAATGGCATCCACTACGCCAAAAAATACCAGCCGCGCAGCAAGCATTTGCAACCGGGGCCGAATGGACGCGTGCCGGGTGGGCAAGGGGTCTGGGATCGTGATTTCCCGCTCGATCCCTATCTCGTCAGTGGCGATCCAACCAGCGGGCTGCTACCACTGGTCAACGAGGGTGCGCCAGGGACCCCCGGTGACCCGGCCCCTGGCGTGATGGCATATTGTTTTCGGCTTTGCCTGAGCACGGCTGATGACCGGCTGCCCATCGAGCCTCCGCCTGACTACGACCCCCAGACCTACGAACTGGTCGCCCGGTTCATCGCCGCCTGTCAGGCCAATGGCGACGACATGGACCTCCGCTGGTTCAGCAAACACGATCCACTGCCCAATCAGAAGTGGGATTTCAACACGGCGACGTTTGGCGGCAATCTGCCCGGAGCAAGTTGGGAGTGGCCGGAGGCGAGCTATGATCGTCGCCGCGAGATCGCGAAGGAGATCGAGCACTATCATCGCGGCCTGCTGCATTTTCTCGCCACCGATTCACGGGTGCCCGAGAACGTGAAAGCCGATGTGGCAAGGTTTGGGCTGCCCCGCGACGAATTCACCGACAACGGCGGGTGGCCGCATCAGGTCTACGTCCGCGAGGGTCGCCGCATGGTCAGCGATCTGGTCCTGACCGAACACCACACCTTCGGCCGCCAGATTGCGGCCCAGCCGATCGGCCTCGGGTCGTATGGCACCGATATTCACGAGATTCGCCGCATTGTCAAGGACGGCGTGGTGATCCGCGAGGGCAAAGTTGCCGGTGGCCGCGGTGGATTCGGGCCGTACCAAATCGGGTATGGGGCAATCGTTCCGAAGCGGGCCGAGTGTGAGAATTTGTTCGCGACCTTCGCGGTTTCCGCGAGTCATTCTGCCTTTGCCAGCATTCGGATGGAACCGGTGTTCATGGTGACGAGCCAGTCCGCCGCGACGGCCGCCTGCCTGGCGATTGATCAGGACGTTGCCGTTCAGAAAGTCGATTACGAAAAGCTGAAGTCCCGCCTACTGGCCGACGGTCAGGTTTTGGCATGGCCGCCCACGGGTGTTCCCACCTCAGGAGCGGTGCCGAGGACGATCGTCCACGCAGGCAGCCTGCCGGGAATCGTGCTGGATGACGACAAGGCCGAATACCGGGGGGCGTGGACGACCAGCGACCGACAGCCTTCGCCGGTCGGAGCCAGCTATCGGCACGACGACAACAAGGGCCGAGGCGAGAAGGTCGCCACGTTCACCGCGACGATTCCCGAAGCGGGCGACTACGAAATCCGGCTCCTGTTCACGTGGCACGAGAACCGATCATCGCGGACGAAAGTCACGGTGACGGGAGCCGACGAAGAGAAGACGGTTTGGATCAACCAGCGCAAGCCGGCGATGAAGGATCGGGTTCCCGATGCGCTGGGAATCTTTCGATTCCATGCTGGCGCGAAGGCGAGCGTCAGCGTGTCCAACGAAGGCGCGGATGGTTATGTCGTCGTCGACGCCTTGCAGATTCTACCCGCCGAACTGGCTCGGGAAGAACGCGACGGCAAACGACCCTCTGGATATGCTCGAATGAAGATGGAGGCAAACCCCGTCCTGCGGCGCAACCCGCTGGCAGCCCGGGTCGCATTCTCACCGTTGGGAAAGGAAACCCGTCCCACCAAGGGGGGCGATACCGGCACGAAACGGTCGGCCGAACCGGTGCACCTCAAGCAGGCCGCGACCGCGGAGGAGGTTGCCGGAAAGGCGTTTGATGTTGTGGTGATCGGCGGGACTGGCGGTGGCGTCGCCTGTGCGGTTCGGGCGGCCCGCGAAGGCTGCAGTGTTCTTCTCGTCCAGCACAACCGGCATGTCGGCGGCATGATGACCAATGGGCTGATGCAATGGGACGCCCTCTATGGTGGCCCGCGGTCACCGCTGTTCTCGGAAATGCTCCAGAACATCGAACGCTATTACATCGAAACATTCGGCCGTGATTCGACTGCTCATCAGACGATTCGTTGCACGCACGAGCACTATCCGATCAGTTGGGCCGAGCCCCATGTCGCCGAGCGTGAATACAACCGCCTGCTCGCGGCGGAAGCGAACATCACGCTGCTGCTTGATCATTACCCGGCGGCGGTGGCCAAGGAAGGACGGCTGATTCGCAGTGTCGCACTGCGGACGCGAAGCAACACCGTTCCGCTGACCGTCTGCGGGACCACCTTCATTGATGCGACCTATGAGGGCGACCTGTTCGCAGTCGCGGGTGTTGGCTACCGGGTCGGCCGCGAGGCACGGGATGAATACGGCGAACCGCACGCCGGCAAGGTGTTCACCAACATCGACCACTCCCCACCAGCGAGCGTGAAGCGTCAGGGGCTGAACATCCGCAGCTACGGAGGACGCCAGGGCAGCATCGACCCCGCCAGCCCCTTCACCGCCGATGGTGCGGTTCAGGCCTACAACTATCGCTTCTGCGTGACGTCTGATCCGGCCAATCGGATCCCCATTCCAAAACCGGCGACCTACGACCGCCAGCAGTACGTCAACTATCACCGCAAGTACATCGCGAAACCCAACGGCCCAAACCACAAGTCGCACGTCAACAGCCCCATCCTGCCGGGGAAAAATCATGACTACCCTGATGGTGACTGGGAGACCCGCGACCGGATCACGCGGCAACACCTTGAGTTTGGGCTGGGCCTGATGTGGTTCCTGCAGCACGATGAATCGATTCCGCTTGCGCGACGCAGGAATTTCCAGATCTGGGGGCTGCCCAAAGACGAGTACGCCGACAACGGCCATGTGCCCTACGAGATGTATGTCCGGGAGACCCGCCGCATCGTCGGCCGACACGTCCTGACCGAGCACGACGGCAGCCTGGCGGCCGGCCAGGGCCGAACGCCGATTCACCCGGACAGCATCGCCATCACAGACTGGTACATGGATTCGCACTCCTGCACCACCGACAGCCGCCCCGGCTTCCGGTACGACGGCAAGCTGATCCTGACCGAGCAGTCCCGCCCCTCACAGATTCCGTACCGCTCGCTGGTGCCGCAGGAGCTCGACAACCTGCTGGTTCCGGTCTGTCTGTCTGCGACCCACATCGCCTGGGGTGCCATCCGCCTCGAACCGGTGTTTCTGCAGACCGGCGAGGCCGCCGGGTTCGCCGCCAGCCTCGCGAAACGACAAGGGATCGCGGTGGCTCAATTGGACGCCGATCTGCTGGTGCGGACTCTCGTTCAACACCAGCATCTGGTGAGCTTTTTCAACGACCTCAAGGTGACCGATCCCGACCCGGTGATTCCGGCAGCTCAGTATTTCGCCACCAAGGGCTTCTTCCATTCCTATGACGCCGCGGTTCATGAGCCGCTCAGCGAGCGGCTGGCAAAAGTCTGGGGCGAAGGCTTGGCGGCGTTGCTGGCAGGCCGCCTCGATCATCAACAGCTGGCCGTGAGCGTTGCCGAGGCGGCGGCCGACACCGATTCACCAGCGACGGGCCGGAGCCGCGGTGAAGAGTTGCGGAAGATGTGGAAGCTGCTTGTCGAGCGACACGTGCCGTAGCCAGTCGCGGGCAGCGTCTGTCGGCATTGAGCTCGCAAGCCGGAAGACCGCCTACCGCCGCTTCTGGCTTCGCTGGGTTGACCGCTGCGGCTGAGGGCCCGGCGACGGGCCGAACAGGGCCTCCTTGCCCAGCCGGATATGTCGCCGAATCCGGGCGTCGGCCTGCTCTGGTGACAGCTGGCAGAGGTCGTCAAGCAGCTTGGTGTGAGGGTCGTAGGTGCTTGCTGCCACCGGGCTCATCAGGGCTGTCTGATGAAACATCGTCAGGGTGGCGACCCGCTCAAACCCGCCGATCAGGGCGTCGACCCTCGTCAACCGTAGCAGTTCCTGATGAAAGGCGAAGTCTTCCCGATACAGCGAATCGCCCGCAGCGGCGGCCCGGTCGGCGGCCTCAGCCAACGGCCGCAGCTGTCGCCGCTGCTGCTTCAGCTGGCTACCGGCGATCAGCCGGACGGCCTGGCATTCAATCGCTTCCCGCAGCAGCAGCTGCCCGCGGACATCTTCGCGACTCGGGATCGCGACAAAGGTACCGAGCCGGCGGCGGGTCGTCAGAAAGCCCTCATGCGTTAGCCGTTGCACCGCGTCGGCCACCGGGATGAGGCTGACCGACAACTCGGCGGCGATTTGCCTGCGGTCGAGCAGGTCGCCGGGCCGCAGATCCTGGGTCAAAAGCTTGTCCAGAATGTGGTCATAAGCCTGTTCGGCAAAGGTGATGCTCATGTGGATCCTCTGAAAAACGAAGAATGCTCGGTCCTTTTTACGACGAGGCCCATTCACCGCCGCCGCGGTCACCGCGGGCAAAGTGGTCAGCCGCTTTGGCACCAAAGCTGGCCGCCGCCTGCTCGAGCCGAGCGATCAGCTCAGGCATGTCGAGGCCGGTTGCCGCCCGGGCGGTGCCGATCAGCGTGTCGCACTCGTTGGCATCCATGAAGGCGGTGGCCTCGAGCAGTCCCGCCTCGTCTTCCGGAGGAATGGCAAGGAAGCCATGCTGGTCGGCGTGCACAAGCTGGCCGGGAGCAATCGCCTGGCCGCAGATCTCGACAGGGCAGCCCCAGCGGACCGGGTGGCCGTGGGCATGGCCTGGCGCGAGCTGGCGGGAGAGCGTCTTGAAGCCGGCCGCCCGCATCTCGGCGACGTCACGGACCGCGCCGTCGACGATGGCCCCGACGCAGCCGAGGGCCCGGAGGATCGTGCCGTTGACCTCACCGACGCAGGCGCCGTGGGCATGCGGCCGGTCGAGGTCTTGCAGCAACAGAATCTTCGGCCCTGGCTGCTCGCTGACATACCGCCAGAACTGGGGCCAGGCCTGCGGGTTCTGCCGCGGATGGTAGGGGTTGCTCGGCTCGACGACCAGGGTGACGGCATAGCCGACCATCGGACCTTTTTCAGGCATCTGGTCAGTCAGCGGCACCAGGTTCACACCCTCCCGAGAGGCGTCGCGTCTGGTGATCTGCTCCCAGCCGTTGTAGACCGCGGGGGTGTTGAACCGCTGTAGCTTCAGCAGGGTGCCGGGGTCGAGACGGGGAATTGATGGGGCGGGGGACGTCATCTGAATGCTCCGGGGGAGGGGAAGGGTTGAGCGGGGAAAGAAGTCATACCGCACGAGTCTCCGGCACGGATACGTTGTCGGATGCGGTCGCTCGAGCGGGCACCAGGACGGCGGCGGCGAGGGCGACCAGCACGCAGACGGCCCAGCCGACCGCGCCGGCCAGCAGGCCGTTGGCCGTGGTGCCGAGGACAAGCCAGCCGACCGCTGCGACGGCGGCGATCACGCCGATCCAGACCCGCCGGCTGCCCAGCTGGGGTCGAAAGACCGCCAGGAAAAACACCCCCGCCAACGGCCCCCCGAACATGCCCATGACGGTGATGAAAAAATCCCAGAGCGAGGGTACCTGCACACGGGCCATCCAGACGGCTGTTGCCGTGCCGACCGCGCCGAGCAGCACCACCAGCAGGCGGGCGGCCCGCAGGAGTGTGGTGTCGGGTGTTGCGGGTCGGAACCGCCGCAGCACGTCGTTGGTGAGCACGGTGCTGACTGAGTGCATGCCGCTGTCGAGGCTCGACATGGCTGCGGCAAGCACCCCGGCCACCACGAGGCCGCCACAGCCGGCCGGCAGCCGGGTGGCGGCGAACCAGGGCACCAGCTGGGTCGGGCTATCGAGGGTTGGCAACGTCTCTGGCTGTAGCTGGTAGACACAGAAGATGCTCGTTCCCAAGGCGAAGAACAGCAGCGTGACCGGCACCGCGATCAGGGCGTTGGTCCAGATGGCCCGAGCGGCCTGGGCTTCATCGGGCGTCGTCAGATACCGCTGAATGATGGTCTGGTCGGTCGTGTAGGGCACCAGGGCGTTGGAAAAGATGGCCCCCAGCAGCAGCACCCAGAGAGAGTCACCCGCCGGGCTCCAGCCGGGCTGGACCAGCCGCAGCTTGTCGGCGGCCGCTGCCAGCTCAACGGCCGGTGTGAGTCCGCCGATTTCAGCCAGGGCCACTCCGATGGTGATCACCGCCGCTCCGACCAGCACCACCACCTGCAGCACGTCGGTCCAGATCACCGCCTCAATGCCACCGAGCACGGTATAGAGCGTTGCCAGCAGGCCCATCACCAGGATGGCCGGCACCACCGGAATACCAGTCACCGCCGCCACGGCGAGGGCCGGCAGCAGAATGACGATTCCCATCCGGGCAAGTTGAAAGAGTGAAAAGCTGGCGGCGGCAAACAGCCGCAGTGACAGCCCGAACCGCTGCTCGAGGAACTCATAGGCCGTCGTGACATTCGCCTGCCGAATCGCCGGCAGGTACCAGCCAGCCACCAGCGGCGCGACCGCCAGGATGCCGCCGTTGAGCAGGATGGTCGACCAGTCGGTTGCGTAGCTGCGGGCGGGGATTGCCAGAAAGGTGATGGCGCTGAGGGTGGTGCCAAAAATTGAGATGCCGGCGGCCCACCAGGGAATCCGGCGACCCCCCAGAAAAAAGTCGGCTGTTGTCTGCTCACCGCCGCTGCAGGCGATGCCAATGCCGATCAGGCAGGCAAGGTAGCCGCCCAGGGCCAGCCATTCGATGCCGCCAAACACCGCCGGCTGGCGCTCCGCTGCAAGTGCCCGAACCGCCGGCGTGCGGACACCGGGCCGGACTTCGCCCGAAGGAATCACTGTCTGGCCCCGCCAGGCGACAGTTGGCGTTGTCACCACGGACGCTTGGCCGGCATACGGGGCTGGCAAGGCGGGCATCTCACCGGCTGTCCGCCAGCGGTCGGTGATCGTGTCATAAAGCAAAACACCGCGGGGAAAGCCGGGGTGCTGATCGGCCAGTTGCTGTCCAAACAGCGCACCGCCATCACCCGGCAGAAACAGCAACTGAGAGAAGCCGACGGGGACCGCCGGACTCGGAGCGGCCACCAGCGGCAGCGGTGGGCCGGTGATCTCGGCCCAGGTCTCGGCGGCGGGGTCATAGACGAAGCCGTCACTGAGAAACCGCCGGGTGGCGGTGGCTGCGTCATTCGCCGCCGGCAGCAATTCAGCCCCGCTGACCAGTACGAGCATGTTTGCTGGTTGATTGAGGTGATGGCCGAGCGTCGGCGTCTCCGGCGGCGATCCTTATCCACGGTCTCCTAGCTCACACGCTAACATGTTAGGCGTCTTGGTTCAAGCGACGGTGGCTTTCTCAAGAGAATCTGAAAGAAGCCAACAGACAAAAATGCCGAGGCTACCAGCGGGAGGCCGCCCACAGGCCTGCAATGGTGATCAACAGCACCATGCCCCCGACAGCGTACATCGGGGGCATGTTCCAGAGCATGCGTCGGATCGATACGCCAAGCAATGGTGACTGTTCAGCGAGCAGAAGGCTGGCGAACTGGCACATAGAAGTCCTCCAAGCAGCCAAACGAGATGCCGTGGTACATAAACGTAGAATATCCTGCCCGATTCGTCCTCAGCAAGCCATCCCGTTTGGCGACAGACTGCCTGCCATTTCCAGCATTGAACTGCCGGAACGTGTCAATGACTTTGAGACACCTGCGGCACGCTCCTTGATAACACGCTCTTTCCCTCCAGCTCTGGACTCGGTGATGGTTCAACGCATCAGTACGACACCTGCCGATTGTGGTCGCCGGAGGGGGCAGGCGTGTCGCTGGAGGCCTGCACATCAACATGTCCGAAGGCACGCCGCTGGCCAATCTCTGGCTGACCCAGGCCGAGTTGTTCGGTCTGCGGTGGCAGCAGTTTGCCGGCAGTACCGGCACGATCGACGCCTGGCTCAGCGGCCCGAGGTCTGACTGATTGGGGGGTGCTGTTGCCAGGCGGCACAATCGGTCATGATGGTGCCCACGACGTGCTGCTTCACTCCTGCGCGATGTTCCTATGCGCTGCTCGCTCTTGCTTTCGTTTGTTGTCGGGGCTGTCGCTGTGACGACTGGCCCGCCAGCATCAACGGCCGAACCGCCGGTCGATTTGATCTTCGACACGGACATTGGTAATGACATCGACGATGTGTTGGCGTTGGGAAG
>CBFIHA010000120.1:0-10724 GCA_965662195.1 uncultured Pirellulales bacterium | reverse complement strand
GCGTACGAGTCGACAACTTGCCCTCAAAAGGGAGCAGAAGCCAACTGTTCGGCTGTTGCCGGCGGGCGAGATGCTTGCGAAAGTGCCGTTGACCGTCCTATCCTTTGCATGACCGTACTCCTCAGGTTTCTTCGGTGGCCGAACACACCCCTAGAATGAGCAAGAAAAGGCCCCGGTGGAGATTAAAGCTCCTATCCAATGTGGTCAAGGCTTTTTTCTACGGTCAAGCGATTGAAACCGCTTGGCCCGCTGCCCTCTTTTCCCGGGTGAAAACGTCTGGCTACGCCGGATTCGTAATGCCGATGACAGCCGAACTATAGTGACAGTACCCGAAGCGTCTGCCGCCCACCGGTTGGTTTCCGCTCGCCAAAATAGTTGGCTCACGTCCCGATCCCCCGAGGGTGCCTGAACGAATGCTCCGCCGGCCAGCTTTTTTGTTGTCCCTCGCCCTGGCCGCGGCCGTGGCGTCGGCGGCTGTCGCCGCAGCAGAGCCGTTCGAGGCCTTTCTGCAGCAGCACTGCCTCCGCTGCCACGGGCCTGACCTGGCCGAACGCGATCTGCGGATTGACCAGCTTTCGCGGGACTTCGCGGCTGGGACTGACGGCCATCTCTGGGCGGAGATCGTCGAACGAATTAACGCCGGCGAAATGCCGCCCGAAGAAGAGCCGCAGCCGACCGTCGATGCGATTGCCGCGGTTGTCGGACAACTCGACACCCGGATTCGTGAGGGCCGGGCGGCGCGGATGGCGGCCCGGCCGCCGGTGACCCACTACCGGCTCAGCCGGGTCGAGTACCAGCACACCGTCTACGACCTGCTCGGGGTGCGGTACGATCCGACCAAGCCGGGTGAGCTCAACGCCGATCCCCGCTGGCACGGCTTTGAGCGGATCGGCTCGGAACTGTCGCTGTCGCCGTCGCATGTTGAGCGGTACTACCGGGCTGCGGAAACGGTGCTCAATCGGGCCTTCCCGACGACGCCGATTGAAACCCGTACGGTCCGCAAGACCGCCGCCGACATCCGCTACGGCGGCGGGAAGATGCAGCAGGAATACCTCAAGCGGTTCGGCATCGAGCGGCCGCTGCGGGCTTTGATCTTTCCCGGCCGTACCCAGCAGGCGTTTCGCCCACACTGGTTTGGCCATGTCGGCCCGGAGGCCAGCGGACTCTACCGGGCCCGGATGCAGGTCAGCGGCATCCGACCCCGCGGCGGGCAGATCGCACATCTGCGAATCGGCAAGCCGACCGTCGAAGCGGCCAATGAAGGACTGATCGAACTCGACATCGTGGCCTCCGAAGATGCCCCTCAGGTCATCGAGTTTGAGGTCTTCCTCGAGATGCCGACCAGTCTCGACTTCAACGTCGTCGCCACCAATAGCATCGGTCGCGACAAAGGTGGGCACTATCGCAATGCCCTCTCCAAAGACCTTCACATATTCACCCACAGTAGCGAAACCAGGCTGCTCAATCCGACCGCGCCGAAGATGTTCGACGAAGAGGGCAACGGGCTGTTCTCCTGCGTGCTGCTCGACTGGATCGAATGGGAGGGGCCGATCGAGACCGAGGCCGAACGGCAGGCCCGCAGCGGCCTGATCCCACCGGCCGACGCCGACGCAGCCAGTGCTGCGGCCCACCTGCAGCGATTCGCCGAGCGGGCCTGGCGGCGGCCAGTGGCCGCCCAAGAGCTGGCCCCCTTCCTGGCAGCCTACGCGGCCGAACGGGCCGCGGGCGAATCGGTGCAGGCGGCCTATCAGGTCGCCCTGCTCGGCGTGCTGACCTCGCGGCACTTCACCTATCTGGTGGAAGGAGACGACGAGCCGCGGGTCCGGCTCAACGACTGGGAGCTTGCGGCCCGACTCAGCTACTTCCTCTGGAGCTCACTGCCCGATGAGCAGCTGGCCGCTGCCGCCCGGGCGGGCCGGCTGACCGGAGGCGGGCTGGCTGCAGAAGTCGACCGGATGCTGGCCGATAAAAAGTGCGACCGCTTCCTCGACGACTTCCCGCGGCAGTGGCTGCAGCTGCACCGGCTCGGCATGTTTCCACCTGATGGCAAGCTCTATCCCGACTATGACGTCTGGCTGGAGGCGAGCATGCGGGAAGAGGTGGTCGGGTACTTCCGCGAGGTGTTTCGCCGCAACTTTTCGATCGATGCCTTCCTGGCCTCAGACTGGACGATCGCGAACCCCCGCCTCTGTGACTTTTACGGCCTGCCCGAGCCGGAGGCGGGTGGGTTTCAGCGGGTCTCGCTGCGGCCTGACGATCACCGCGGTGGCCTGCTGACAATGGGCGGCATTCTCGGCCTCACCTCCGACGGCACCCGCCACCGCCCGGTGCACCGTGGCGTCTGGGTGAGCGAGGCGATCTTCGGCAAGACCCCGCCTCCGCCACCGGCGAATGTCGATCCGATCGAGCCCAATCCCCCCGACAGTCCCAAGGCCACCATCCGGCAGAAGCTGGCCGCCCACGCCACCAACGCCAGCTGCGCCGCCTGCCATCGCTCGATCGATCCGCTCGGCCTTGCCTTCGACCAGTTTGACGCGATCGGCCAATGGCGGACCCACGAGCGGGTCGCCCAGGGAACAGGCGGCAACCCGCCCGTCGACGCCAGCGGCCAGCTGCCCGACGGTCGGGCCTTTGTCGACGCCGACAGCTTCAAACAACTGCTGGTTGCCGACCACGACCGCTTCCTGGAGGCTTTGGTTGAGCAGCTCAGCACCTACGCCCTCCGCCGGGTGCTCACGGTCGATGACCGCGATGCGCTGGCGGCGATCGTCGCGGTGGGCAAGGCCGAGGATTATCGGCTGCGGGATCTCATCCGGGCTGTCGCCCTCTCGGACCTGATGCAACAACGGTAGTAACCAAAACAGCCGGCGGCCGCCTGCCGGCCCTCGCGACGCCAACGGTGTCTTGCCCACACACCACGCACACGAACCCTGCAACGAAAGGCTTTCCCATGACCCCCTCCTGGCAGATCGACCGGCGGCATGTCCTCCGCGGACTCGGCAGTTTCATCAGCCTGCCGCTGCTTGAGTGCATGCGTCCCGCCTTCGCCGGCACGGCTCCCCGGCCGAAGCGAAGCGTGTTTGTCTATATTCCCAACGGCGTCAACACGCTCGACTACCAGATCACCACGGCCGGCGAGAACTTTCAGTTCTCCCGCACGCTCAGGCCGCTGGAAAAGCATCGCAGCGTCGTCACCCCGATCAGCGGCCTGCATCATCCCGGCGGCCTCGGTCACCATCACAACTGCCAGAAGATCTGGCTCACCGGCGGCCGGCTCGGACCGACCGACCGCAACACGATTTCGGTCGATCAACGGATGGCCGAGGTGACCGCCCCGCACACCCGCTTTCACTCACTCGAAATTGCCAACAAGGGCGAGTCGCTCGCCTGGACGGCCGACGGCATTCGGCTGCCGGGCATGAGCCGCTGCCGCGAGATCTTCGCCCACCTGTTTGAAGAGCCGTCAGCCGGCACTGCCGCCCAGCGGCGGGCCCTGCGGCGGAAGACAAGCGTGCTCGACGCCAACCTCGAGGAGGTCCGCTCGGTGGAGCGGAAGCTGGGCAGTGCCGACCGGGACCGGCTGCAGCAGTACCTGACCGCCGTGCGGGAGACCGAAATCAGAACGCGGCGGGCCGATGCCTGGCTCGACGTGCCCCGGCCTGAGATTACCGATTCCGCTCGCCGTCGGACCGATCGCGACGTGCCGCAGACTCAGGCGGGAGAATACTTCCGCACCATCTATGACCTGATCGTGTTGGCCTTCCAGATCGACGCCACCCGCGTGGTGACCTTCAGCAGTGGCCTCGAAGGCCAGGGCCTGGCAATTCCCGAACTGGGCATCTCGCAGTCGCGGCATGCCCTCAGCCATCACAACGGCGACCCCGACCACATGGAGAAGCTCACCCAGAGCGACACCTTCGCCGTTGAGCAGTTCAGCTATTTTCTCAGCCGGCTGGCCGAGACGCCCGACCTCGATGGCCGGCCGCTGCTCGACACCACGATGGCCCTGTTCGGCAGCGGCATGGCCTACGGCCACAGCCACGGCAATGCCAATCTGCCGCTGGTGCTTGCCGGCGGCGGCGAACTGGGCATCCGGCACGGCCGGCATCTCGACTTCAATCAGGGCCACTTCGATGGCTATCAGCTCGACAACCCCGGCCACCACTACCGGCTCTGCGGCCGGCCGGCCAACCCGCAGGCCCACCTGAGCAACCTGCTGCTGAGCATGGCCCAGCGGATGGGGGTCGAAATGGGCGGCTTTGGGGACAGCAACAGCGAAGTGGATCTTTGATGGCAGACTTGCGATACATCCTTGTGTGCATGCTGGCAGTTGGCGGTGTCAGTTTTGTCGCCGCTGCCGACGAGGCTGCCTTTCGTCCGACGCCGGGAGCGTTCCCGCCGCTGGCCGAGGCAAAACTGCTCCGCGGCGAACTGGTACTTGTCGACCATGTCAATCGCCGTGGCAGCCTGCGGCTGCACATCGACGGACACTTTCACGAGGGCCGGCTGCACCACTTCGCGATGCTGCCGTACGGCAGCATTCGCTACCGGGGCGCACCGGCAAGCCTGCAGGACATCCCGCTGGGCACCGAGCTTTATGGCCGCTTCTATCTGCCGCCCGATCCCGAGACCTCGGCCGTTCCGGTTGCCAGCGGCAAGGATGTCACCCAGCCGGCGGAGAATCATGCGATTCTGCTTGAGGACGACCCGAGTCTCTGCCTGCGGGAAGGAAAAGCCTGGAAGCTCCGCAAGCTTACGATCAAGGGAACCGAAGGTGAGCTGGTCGCCAGCCTGGCCCGCGGTCCCCAAGGCGATGGGCTCGACGGGGAGCGCACGCTGACTGTCGACGGCTCAACGCGGATCTGGCGGGGGCGTGAACTGCTCGGCCTGACCGATCTCGTCGCCGACGGCAGCTGGCCGGCAGCCGGCTCGAAGACATTTCCGGAGGTGCCGGTGCAGCTGGCTCTCGGCTGGCATCCCCGCTACCTCTATCAGCAGTTCCACGTGTCGGATCTCTGGCTCGATGAAACGGCGATGGCGGCTGCCACCGGGCGACAGCGGGACCGCCACCGCCGGCACATGCGGCTCCGTTGGCTGCCGGCCGTGGTCGATGCGGTCGAGCATGACAACTTTGGTCCGGCGAGCGTCACGATGACCCTCTTTGGCGGCATGGACGAGGCCCTCTATGCCGACTTCAAGCCGGGTGGCGGGGCCCAGATCGCCGCGGCGGAAGAGACCTTGCGGACCTGGTGGCCTGACCATGACGGCATGGATGGCCGGATCACCGCGGTGGAGCAGCCGACCACTGAGCCGCCGCTGGGCAGCAGCGGCGTCCGGGTGACGGTCAGGGTGCCGCTGGTGCTGGAGGGCTTCCGGCCCGGCCGCACCGTTCGCATCCGCTCGCACAGCTGGCCCAAGGTCAAGCCACCGTATGAGGAACTGGTGCGGGGCCTGGGAGACCGCTGGCCGAGCCCCGCACTCTTCGCTCGTTAGCGAGACTGCAGGCCGCAATCTTTTCGGCTTGTGAGTGGAGGATTGCAAGCGGACACTTGCGAACCCTCAGCCGCTGGAGCCGGATTGCCGCTCGGCAGTCGGCCTGCGTTGTGGTGAATCTGTTCGCGCAGTATGGTTTTTATTGCGGCGAAATGGATGCTGTGAGGTCGTGTCGCTGCAACATGCCTGTCAGTCTCACCGGCCAAAGCCTGAAGCAAGAAAGAGAGATTTGTTTGTCCGCCCCTGCCGTGACGCCTGACCAAATGGAAACGACCCCGTCGCTGGCCGTCGCTGACGGTCCCACGATCACCGGTGTTCGCACCATTTTGGTCGATGTGCCACTGGGTCAGCGGACCATCACCGACAGCCAGTCGAGTGTCGATTCAGTTGAGTTTGTCCAGGTGGCCATCGAGACCGATGCCGGCGTCACCGGCTATGGCTTCAACTGGAACTATTCCAAGGGGATGCGGGCCGTTCAGGTGATGATCGACGACTGCTACGGCCCGGCGGTGATCGGCCGGCCGGCGCTCCAGCGGCAGGCGCTGATGGCGGCCATGAACGCCACCACCCACTTCATCGGCCGGGTCGGGGTGGCCCGGGTCGGCCTTTGTGCGATGAATCTCGCCCTCTGGGACATCCAGCTCAAGCTCGAGGGGCAGCCGCTCTGGCGGCACCTTGGCCCGGCGAAGCAGCGGGTCAAGGCCTACAACACCGACGGGGGCTGGCTGACCTGGAGTACCGAGGAGCTCATCGCCGACATGCAGCGGATCATCGACCGCGGCTTTGACGCGGTGAAGATGAAACTGGGACGGCCCGATCCGCGGGAAGACTTCGAACGGGTCCGGGCGGTACGGCGGGCGATTGGCGACTCCATCAAGCTGATGGTCGATGTCAACACGGTCTGGGACCTGAAGACCGCGATGGTCTGGGGCCGCCGGCTGGAGGAGTTCGACATCGAATGGCTGGAAGAGCCGATGCACCCCTTTGACGTCCGAGCCCATGCCGCCCTCGCGCAGGCTCTCGACCTGCCGATCGCCGTCGGCGAGACGATCTACACCCTGCACGACTTCCGCGACTACGTCGATCAGCAGGCGGTCGACATCATGCAGGCGGACGTGACCAAGCTCTCAGGCATCGAAGAGTGGCTCGATGTGGCGGCCCTCGGTCGCGCCTATGGTCTGGCGGTGATTCCCCACACCAACGTGCAGCACAATGTGCATGCCCAACTGGCGGCGGCCACCCCGAATACGCCGATGCTCGAGTGCTGCTACGAGTCGCTGTTCGACATCTGGGAGAACCCGATTCGGGTCGTCGATGGCCACTACACGCTGCCCGAGGCCCCGGGCGTCGGCGGCAAGTTGACCGCTGCCGTGCTGGAGAAGCACCGGATTGGTTGACAAGAAATCGTGCTGGCGGCAGACTTGTGCGTAGTGAACGCATGAACAATTTGTGCGGGAGATCTTCCCCAGCCGAGGTGCCCAGTGACTCCCCAAGGAATCCGTCAGTTGCTCAAAGAGCAGCCCTTTCGCCCCTTCCGTCTCGTCATGTCGAGTGGTAAGTCGTACGAGGTTCGTCACCCTGAAATGGCAATGCTGCTCAAAAATGACATCCTCGTCGGGACCGAAGTCGAGGATGATGGCTTGCCCGCCGAGTTTGATATCTGCCCGCTGCTGCATGTGGCCACGATCGAGACGGTGCGGGCCGGGGCAGATAATTCCTGACGAGCTGCTACCATCTGCACGACAACAGATTCCAAACACATGAATGGGGGCGACTGCGGATGAATCGTGTTGGCCTGATCTTGCTCATGCTGGTGGCGGCTGGTTCCGCCGCCCCGGCCCATGACCCCGTCCCACATCCGCCGGCTGCCGCGGTCACAGCCGACATGGCCGCCAAGGCGACGGCCTGGCTAGAAATGCTGGATGACCAGCAGCGGGAGGCCGGCAGTTTCGCCTTCGACAGCGAGGAACGGCTCAACTGGCACTTCATTCCGCGGGAGCGGGTTGGGCTGCCGATCAAGCAGATGAGCCTCCCGCAACGGCGGGCAGCCTACGCCCTGCTGCGGTCGGGCCTCAGCCACGAGGGCTATCTCAAGGCGACGACCATCATGAGCCTCGAGGGCATCCTCCGTGAACTTGAAAAGGATCGCCCCGGCAACGAGGAACGCCGCGATCCGGAGAAGTACTGGTTGTCGGTCTTCGGAACACCCGCGACGACCGAGCCTTGGGGCTGGCGGTTTGAGGGACATCACCTTTCACTCAACTTCAGTTCGGTCGCGGGCCTGACGGTGGCGACCACGCCGTTGTTCCTTGGGGCGAACCCCGCTGAGATCCGCACCGGTCCCCACGCGGGGCAGCGGGTGCTGGCCGCCGAGGAGGATTTGGCTCGGGCGCTAATGCTCTCGCTGGTAGAACCGAACCAAAAGGTGGCCCTGCTGGCCGCTGATGCCCCGGATGAGGTCTTCACGGTGCCGGGCAAGTCGATCGATCTGGGAGAGCCGGCGGGCCTCGCCTTTGCCGCGATGCCGTCGCCGCAGCAGCGGCAGCTGGAACAGCTGATCAGCCAGGTGGCCCGGACGCTGCGGGGCGACCTCGCCGACAAGGCCTTACAGGACATCCGGCACGCCGGCCTCGACCGGGTGCACTTCGCCTGGGCGGGTAGCCTGAAGCAGGGTGAGCGACACTACTACCGGATTACGGGCCCGACCTTCATCATCGAATACGACAACACCCAGAACGATGCCAATCACGTTCATCTGGTCTGGCATTCGCTCGAGGGCAACTTTGGCCTCGATGCCCTCCGCCGGCACTATGAAGAGCATCATCACCCGGCGGTTGCCAAATAATCGATAGGTGACCGCCTGGTCAGTCAGCTTTTACCGGTGGCGTTACCGGCTCGGGCAGCAGTCAGGATGGTCTGTTTCCGGCTGCGTGTAATGCTTCTCAGGTCATGACCTTATGCAGTAAGCTGACTCGCCCCAGGGGATCAGTCAGGCCGTCTTCCCGGAGCGTCTCCATGCCACCGACTCTTCAACGTGCGACAGCCACGCCGGCTGCAGTCTCTTCAGGCAAGCGAAGCCCCAGCTCACGGCGTGACTTTCTCCAGGCGGCTGGAGCAACCGCCACGGCAGCAACCGCCACGGCAGCCGCCCCCTATGTGCTCACCTCCAAAGCTCTCGGTGATGCGGTCACCCCGCCAGCCAGTGACCGGATAGTGATGGCCGGTATCGGCATCGGCAATATGGGGTCTGGTGACCAGCGGGCCTTCCTGGGTCGAAGCGAGGTGCAGTATGTCGCCGTCTGTGACGTCCGACAGAAGTGGCGGGAGGAGGCCAAGGGGCGGGTCGATGCAAAATATGGCAACAGTGATTGTGTAGCCACGCTCGACTTCCAGGAACTGCTTGACCGCAACGATATCGACGCGGTCCACATCGCCACGCCCGACCACTGGCATGCGATCATGACCATCGCTGCCTGCCGGGCCGGCAAGGACGTCTATCTGCAGAAGCCCGAGACGCTCACCCTGCGGGAGGGGCCGCTGATGATCGCCGCCGCCCGCCGCTATGGCCGGGTGGTCTCCGGAGGCAGCCAGCGGGTGTTGGGCGACTATCGCGGCATCGTCGACCCTTGCTGGGCCGGTGAAATCGGCAACGTCACCTCGATCGACATCAGGGTTGGTGGGCCCTCGCAGGCCTGCTATCTGCCGGCGATGGAGACGCCGTCAGACATCGACTGGGACCGCTGGCTTGGCCCCGCCCCCTGGGAGCCGTACAACCCCGGCCGCTGCGCCGGCAATTATGGTACCGGGGGAAACAGCTGGCGGAGCTACTACGACTATTCCGGCGGCAGCCTCACCGACTGGGGCGCTCATCACTTCGGTGGCGCGATCTTTGCCGCTGACCTGCGGGAACTGCAGCCGGCAAAGGCGACCTTTCATCCCGCTTCTGCCGACAGCAAGACGGCGGCCTACGTTTCACTGACCTATCCCAACCGGGTCGAACTCTGCCACAACCGTCCCGCCGGCCTGCAGCCGCAAAACGGCCCGACGCTCGATCATCGGGGCTCGGTCGTCCTGCATGGCGACGGCAAGTCGAAGGTTGCGAAGACCGTGCCGCTGTACAGCGACGGCGAAGGCAGCATCTACGGCGACTTTCTTGCCTGCGTAAAGAACCGGCAGCGGCCCTTCCGCGACATTGAGCTGGCGGTCAACACGATGACCGCTCCGCACATGGTCGGCATCGCCTACCGGCTTGGGCGATCGCTGGTTTGGGACCGTTCCACCCAGCAGTTCCGTGGGGATGCCGAGGCCAACCGGCTGCTTGACCGGGCCCGCCGTGAGCCCTGGGTGATCTAGTTGTTTGCATTCGTGGAAAAGCGCCGGCGGCGTTGAACGCTATCCGCGAGCCGCCAATCCACACCGATTCAGTTGCCGTTCGCTCTGTCACGTCACGCTTGAAAGCCCAGAACCATGGCTGAACAACCATCCGCACTCGACACCGCCTTCACCGCCCTGGCAGCCTTCGACTGGGGCAGCGACGCCAAGGCTCTCCAGCCGATCGACGAGGCAGTTGTCGCCTGTCACGGCGATGCCAAACAACGGGCAGACCTGGAGCGGCGACTTTCGGCCATGCTTTCGCAGCCGACCAGTCGGGCGGCGAAGGAATACATCTGCCGCAAACTCTGCCTGATCGGGACGGCCGCTTGTGTGCCGGCGCTCGTCCCGCTGCTGGGCCAGGCAGAACACTCGCACATGGCCCGCTACGCGCTGGAACGAATCGCCGTGCCGGCGGCCGGTGATGCCTTGAGGACGGCGTTGGAAACGGTCCCTGATCCACTCAAAATTGGCATGATTGCATCATTGGCCGGCCGCCGCGATGCCCCGAGTGTGCCAGTGATTGCCGGCCTCCTGGCCGCCGCGACCAAAGCTGGCCAGACCCGCCTCGCGGTGGCCGCCGCCGATGCGCTTGGCCAGATTCAGACCGCTGAGGCCGTCGCCAAGCTCACGGCCACCGCTGTCGCTGCCGGCGATGCGGTGGCTGCGGCGGTAGTCAATGCTCGTCTGGCCGCCGCCGAGGGACTGCTGGCCGCGAACCGGCCGGCCCAGGCACAAGTGATCTACCAGGCTCTGGCGACGGCTGCCACCGGGCCAAATCAGGCCAAGTCGATCAAACTGGCCGCCACCCGGGGATTGCTGGCCTGCGCGGAAAAGCAGGCAGCCTCATGAAACCTTTC
>CBFIHA010000119.1:0-11025 GCA_965662195.1 uncultured Pirellulales bacterium | reverse complement strand
CCCGCCGCTTGGCCACCTGCCGCCTGGCCGCCGCCGGCCTGGCCACCGCCGGCCTGGCCACCGCCCGCTGCTGCCTCGGCGGGCTGCTGCGGCAGGGGAGCTGGTTCGGGGGGCCGTGGCTCCCGCGGGGGCTGGCCGTAGGAGGCAGTGTATTTTTCAATCGCTTGCTCCAAAGCAAACACAAACTGGCTGGCTACCGCCGGCGGCAGAATCACACGGGCTGCGACCCGGTTGGGCCGGGCGAGCGACTGCACAAAGTCGATCGTGTACTCATTGGCACCATGCAGCACGATCACCGCCGTGGCGAAGACGCCGCGGCCCACGTCGTCCGGAATTCGGGCCGTCGCCGAGGAGTGTTGAATCTGCTGGAGCGGCTGCTCCGGGGATGGGTCGGGGGTCGGTTCGTCAGTCATCAGGTGATCCTTCAAGGGGACAAAGCAGGTTTTTGGTTTTAAAGTTCAAAAGAGAGCGGCGTCTCCTGGGGCAGCAGTTGCTCTCCCGTCCCGTCGCCTCCGCATTTTGATGTGGCGTGCGCAGGAATATACACCGGGAAGCCCAAAACCTGAGCTTCGCTGTTGCGCTGAGCGGAAGCGAATGCTGGAAAGCCCGAGGCGCGAGCCAAGGGAATACGGTTTATGGACAAGAACGTGTTTTCCCTCAGCTTGCGCTTCGGGCTTTGAGGACGGGAATTTTTGAAGGAAGACGGGTAGATGCACCATCAAAAGCTGAGCGCCGGGCCCCTTGGGGGGCAATGCACACCGACCGGGGCACGACGTTTCCGCCTCTGACAGCGGGCGATCGCCGAACGGTCCGTGAGGTCTCTAGTCTGCCCGGAGATGCCGGCTGGTGCCAGTCAGCCCGGGCGATCTGCCCACGAATGTCACAAAAAAACCCCTCGGAACAGTCGCGCCGTTCCGAGGGGGCAATGGGGCTGCAAGCAAATCAAATACTGCTCAGGCGTCGGCCGGTAGCCGGCTGGTCTCGACCGTCGGGGTCGGACCAGTGCAGGCTTTCATGAACTCCACCAGGTCGGCCTCGTCCTGATCGGAGAGCTTCAGGGGCCGAATCTTCTCGCTGAGGTGCTTGCTGGGGTGGCCGCCCTTGTCGTACCACTCGACCACCTCCTCCAGCGTCGCAACCGAGCCGTCATGCATGTATGGTGCCGTGAGGGCAACATTGCGGATGGTCGGCGTCTTGAAGGCACCAAAGTCCTTTTCATCCTTGGTGACGGCGAAGCGGCCCACGTCAGGCTCATCCTTGTCCATGCCGACACCGATGTTGTGATATTTCTCATCAGCCAGATTGGCCCCGACGTGACAGGCTGAGCAATTGCCCTTCTCGGTGAAGAAGAGTTCGCGGCCCCGCTTGGCGGATTCACTCATCGGATGGGCCTCCACGCCAGCCTTGGCGGCCGCGTAAAGCTCGGCCAGTTCCGGGTCATCCTCGAGATCTTCCGGATCAAGTGCCTGAAACGGACGCCACTGCTCGTTGTAGTCGTAGGGCGACGGGGCCGTCACAATCACCCGCTCGAATGCGGCGATCGCCTGGCCGACCGCCTCGATCGTGACGTCGCCGAAGACTTCCTCGAACTGCCGGGCATAGACCGGAATGCTCGCCAGCCGCTTCACCACGCCCTCGTGGGTGAAGCCCATCTCGATCGGATTGGCGATCGGGCCGACAGCCTGGGCCTCGAGGGAGTCGACGCGGCCGTCCCAGAACTGCTTGCCCGACAGAATCCGGTTGTAGGCAACCGGCGAGTTGCGGCCACCGGCCTGATCATTGATGCCAATGCCGGTCTTGGTGTGGGCAGTGTAGCCCATCGACGGATCGTGGCAGCTGGCACAGCTCACTGTCGAGTTCTTGGACAACCGGGTGTCGAAGTAAAGCTGCCGGCCCAGTTCGATCTTGGCCCGGGTCAGCGGATTCTCCTCAAGCCCCGTGATCTGGGCCGCGCCCTGCGACAGGCCCAGCGGCAGGATCGGCTTGAGTTCTACAAAGTTGGCCGGATCGTCCAGCCACTTTTCAATTTGCGTCACGGTGATCGGCCCAGTCCCCGGGACACCGGCGGTCAGGGACGGGTCGCCCAGTTCCACCTCGACGGCATCCGCAGCAGCTGCACTGTCGGCATGCCAGCCACCGCAGACGACACCCATACAAAGGCCAGCCACTGACAGCAAAAACCGCCTGGAGGCGGGTGGCAGATCATGAGTCTTCATAGGTTTGCTCCTGGAACGGTTGGGAATTTGAGAATTGGGGTGATGCGGGTCAGTCAACCAGCGGCCGCAGCAACTCAAGTCGTGAGTGGATGAACCGTACAGTTTGCGTAGTCTGCGGGAAAGCTGAGGGCTGCTGCAAGACGGCACACACGATGGACTTTCCCAACAAGATTCTAGCCGGATCCCATCAAGCGTCGAATCTGGTTTCCAGTGTGGAAAATCGGGTACGCTAGCCACCGGCCGGCAGCCTTACCGCGGCGGGCCAATGTCCCCCGGCGGGGGCGACCAGAATCGGTCGCCAGCGGCCGGCAAAGCACCATGGCAACAGCCCCCGGCCGCCCCGGCGGTGGCCCGTACGACGCATGGAGTGGTCGATGAGTCAGATGCCGAATAACGATGCGGAAGATCAGGCCCGTCTGGATGGCAGTTCGGCCGATCAAGGTCCAGCTGGCAGGCCCGTTCCAGCGAGTTCTGGGGACGAGTTGGTTGTGCCGGCCAACGAGTTGTCGCAGAAGGAGGCCACGGCCCTCATCCGTGACGCGGCCGGTCAGCTGAAAGATTTTCTCGCCGACCGCCGCCGCGAGTCCGAAGAACTGGCACGCCGCATGACCCGCATGGAGGAGGAAATCCAGCGGAGCGGCAGCTCGGGCCGCTACCTCGTCACGCTCAGTGTTGTCGTCGCGTTGATCGCGTTCGTGGCGACGACCGGATTGTGGCGGCTCACCCGCAACCAGGCCGAGGTCGAATCGGCCCTGCGGCAGACCATGCAGGAGGTCACGCTCTCTCGGGAGGCCAGCCTGCAGGAGATCGGGGCGGTTCAGGGGGCCGTGGCCGAGGGTGTTGCCAAGCAGGCCGAGGCCGCCCTGCGACTGGAAAAGCAACTGGCTGAGGTTGAGTCGGTGGGCAATCGCAGTGTTGCCGGGATCAGCGGCCTGCAGCAGGAACTGACCGGCAAGCTTGCCGATCAGCAGCAAACTGCCAAACGGCTTGAGCAGCGGCTGGGTGAGACCAGCCAGCAGGTGGCCAAGGTCCGGGATGATGTGTCGGAGCGACTCAAACGGCAGTCGGAACTGACCAAAGAGGAACGGGCCCGCATGATCGGTGAGATCAAGACTGCCATCACCGGGTTTGAAGCCTCACTGGAGCAGCGGTCGCAGGATCTGGCCAAGCAGTCGGAGACGCTGAAGTCGCAGCAGCAGCAGTTCAGCAAGGCAACCGCCAGCGCCAAGGCCGAACGTCAGGCGATGATCCGGGCGGCCACCCAGACGGTGAACGCTCAGCTGCTGAGCCTGCAGAAGATGCTCGACAGTCTGGAGCAGGGGCAGCCGGCCGCAGACACTGGAACCGCCAAGAAGATCGACCGCGGAGTGCGGCCCGATGACGAGAAGCCCGCTGCCAGTGACGAGCCGGCATCGGTGATTGCCTCGGCACCAAAGAGCACGTCCGGCAAGGTCCGTACGCCCAAGACGCCGGTGGAAGCCAAGCCGGCGAAGGACGCGGCCGACAAGCCGAAGGCCGATCCGGCAAACGAAGACAAGCCGACGACGGCCGGCAAGGACGAATAACCCACGGGCGGCAGGCGTGTTGCGCAGCAGCGGGCCCGCCTGCCCTGGCAGCAAGCGGGCCCATGTCGTTCGCAACAGTACTTACTCAGCCTTCTTCTTGGGCTTGGCTTTCTTGCCCTGCTGTCCCTTCATCGCTTCCCGCATGGCGGCCCGCTCGTCTTCGCTCAGCTTGCCGTCGCCGTCCTTATCAAACTTTTTGAGCATCTCGGCCTGCTTCTCAGCGCCGGTGCCCTTCAGCCCGCCGGCCTCACGTCGCTTCTGCATCTCAGCCCGCATGGCGGTCCGCTCGTCCTCGCTCAGCTTGCCGTCGCCGTCCTTGTCGAACCGCTCAAGCATTTTTTTCATCCGTTCGGGGGCACCGCCACCGCCCTTGGCCATTTCGGCCCGCATCTTTTCCCGTTCCTCGGGGTCGATCTTGCCGTTGCCATTGGTATCAAACTTTTTCAGCATCGCGGCGCGGCGGGCTTCACGATCTGGTTTTTCATTCGGTTCAGCCCGGGCGGTCAGCGGCAGGGCCAGGACTGCGGTGCAGGCCACAACAAACAAGGGTCGGTGCATGTTCATGGTTCGGTTCCTTGGGAATCGGGTTAGGAAAGTTCGGGCGGCCGTTGCCTCGGAAAGGTGTTTCCCAGCTGCCGCCGTTTGTTGAACGGCCCGGACGCAAGAAGGTTTCCTGCCGATTTGCTACGGTAGAGGAGGTTGGAAGTTGCCCGGTAGACGAGCGGCGTTTCCAGCTGTCCGTGGAAAAAGCCATCCATGGCCCTTGCCCGCGAATGCGGGTGAACGCCAGTGCATTTGGGCAACGCCCCCAAACGCCGAGGGTTGTCGGGGTTGCTGGTCGCCGCGTCCTGCGGCGGCAGACTTCTTTCAGAGTCTGCTAGCAGCCAACAGGGACGGTTGTCGCAAACGCACCCAGCAGGAGTGAGAGGGCTCAACGGAAATGTGCGGATTCGCCTGCCTCTGGCGTGTTGCTGATGAGCAGTTGGCTGAACAGATGATCGGCCGGATTGCCCATCGGGGGCCCGATCAGCTGACCGTCTACCGGCCAGCCCGGGTGCCGGCAGTGCTGGCCCATTGCCGGCTGGCCATTATCGGGCCGGCCGACGGCCGCCAGCCCCTGGAAGCCGACGATACGGTGTTGGTGGCCAACGGTGAGATCTACAACCATGCCGATCTGCGGGCGATTCTCGGCCAGGCCGCCTTCGAAACGGCCAGCGACAGCGAAACAATCCTGCACCTGTTCCGTTCCGATCGCCTGCGGTGGCTGTCGCAGCTCGATGGCATGTTCGCCTTTGTGCTGGCAACACCGGAACGGGTGATCGCCGCCCGTGACCCACTGGGTATCAAGCCGCTGTATGTCGCCCGGATCGGAGACGGGCTGGCCTTTGCCTCCGAACTGAAGGCGTTTGACGGGGTTGGGGCGAAGGTGATCGAAGCGGTGCCACCAGGTGGGCTCTTCGACAGCCGTGATGGCGAACGGCGGTGGTTTCGCATGACCCCGGGGGCGGCTGAGCCCGAGCCGGGATTTGACACCGAGGCGGTGGCGGCCGAACTGCGGCTGGTGCTCGAGGAAGCGGTGGCGAAGTGGATGGTGGCCGACGTTGAGGTGGGCTCGTTTCTCTCGGGCGGGCTCGACTCGTCGATCATCGCGGCGCTCGCAGCCCGGTCACTGGCCCGGCAGCCGGGCCAGCCGCGTCTGAAGACCTTTGCGGTCGGACTGCCCGGCAGCCCCGACCTGATCGCCGCCCGGCGGGTGGCCGACCACATCGGCTCGGAGCATTTTCAGCTCGAGTTCTCGGCGGCCGACCTCGCGGCAGCCCTTCCGCAGGTGATCTATCACCTGGAGAGTGCCGATGTCGATCTGGTCCGCAGCGCGATCCCGACCCACTTTGCCACCACGGTGGCCCGTCAGCAGGTGAAGGCGGTGCTGACCGGAGAGGGGGCCGACGAACTGTTTGCCGGCTACGCCTATCACCACGACTACGCCGACCGGCCCCGGGAGTTGGCCGATGAGCTGACCCGGTCCCTGCGGTCGATGCACAACATCAACCTGCAGCGGGTTGACCGGATCACCATGGCCCAGGGTCTGGAGGCCCGCACCCCCTTCCTCGATCGCGACCTGATCGACTTTGCCCAGACGATTCCCGCCAGCGTGAAGCTTTACACCGAGCCGCCCGCTGCCGGCACGGAGTCACACCTCCGGCCTCTTGGCCCGGAGCAGACTTCAGCCGCATCATCTGCAGGCACGGAGTCACACCTCCGGCCTCTTGGCCGGACTACAACTGAAAAGTGGATTCTCCGCAAAGCCGTCGAAGACCTGCTGCCCCCCGATCTGGTCTGGCGGAAGAAGGCACAATTTGACGAGGGCACCGGCACGGTCGATGTGCTGCAGGAGGCGCTCGCGATCGTGGCAGGACATTCCGGGCCCTTCTCCCGCAAGGATGAAGCAGCAATCTATGAGCGGATCCTGCGGGAGCAGTTCGTCGAGCCTGATATGATCCTGGCGCAGGCTGGCACCTGGGCCGACGATCGCGTCGAGTGCGGATAAGTGGCCAGAAACCCTGGGTTGGCTCAGGTGGCAGAGCGAAGGAGCCCGCGATGACAGCAGATGGCGAGATTGAGCACAACTCTTTCAAGGGTGATGTCCTCAGGGTGGCGGCGGCCCAGATCGACCCCACCGAGGCGGAGATCGAGGCGAATCTCACCAAGCACAAGCAGTTCATCGATCAGGCCCGGCAGCAAAGCGTCGAGGTGCTGGTCTTTCCGGAGCTTTCACTGACCGGCTACCAGGTCCGCAGCCGCACGCCCGATTTGGCGATCACCCGGCACGACCCCCGGCTGATTGAACTGGCTGAGTATGCCGGCGACATGACGGTGATCGCCGGCTTCGTCGAGGAGGGCTACGCCGCCCAGTTTCACAACTCAGCCGCCGCCCTCCGCGGCGGTGAGGTCGTGTTCATCCACCGCAAGCTCAACCTCGCCACCTACGGCAACCTCGAAGAGGCAAAATACTTCGCCCGCGGCAGGTACATCGAAACCTTCAGCCACCGGCTGCCTTGGACCGGCAGCATCTTCATCTGCGCCGATGCTTGGAACCCTGGGCTGGTCCATCTGGCGGCACTGGCCGGGGCGACCTTTCTGGTGATGCCGGTGGCGTCCTCACACGAGGCGGTCGGGATCGATTTTTCCAATCCCCTCGGCTGGGAGACGGCGATCAAGTTCTACGGCATGATGTACGGCATGCCGGTGATCATGACCAATCACTGCGGCAGCCGGGATGGCGAACAGTATTGGGGCGGCAGCCGGATCGTCGATGCCCACGGCAAATTGCTGGCCGTCGGTGGCGCAGGGGAGGAGCTGGTCGTGGCCGACCTGCGATACAGCACCGTGCGGCAAGCCCGGTTCCAGTTGCCCACGGTCCGCGACTCGAACCTCGATCTGATTCACCGCGAGATCGAGCGGCTTGACAATCGCATCGGCGTGCCTCGCGAGGTGCGGACCCTGCCGTAACGAGACCGGGTGGTTCTGCGTGGCAGTCTGTGTCGCATTGGGAAGCCAGCAGCGGTAGCGACCGAACCCGTCGCACGTTTGGCCTCGCGTCAGCAGTTGACGCCCGGCTGTCAGCTTCTAATGGCAGCTTCCGGATGTCAGGAAAACCCCGTCCGATTCCCCGTCGTTGGGTCGTTAAGCTGAGACAAAACCTTCCGCGAAGCCACTGATGTTTCGACCGCCGTCCTTTCGCTCGTCGCCAGACCAGCCCTCCCGCTGGTGGTGGCGACCGCTCGTCTTTCTGGCCCTCGCTTTCGCTACCGAACTGGCAATCATGCAGGGGCTGCCGCTACTGCTGCCGCAGTTGCCGTGGTGGCAACTGGCCGCTCTTGACGCTGGACTGTTGACCGTGCTGCTGGCGGCGCCGGCCTGGTTGCTGTTCGTCGTCCCGCTCGAGCGGCTTTCCACCGCTCGGGGCCGGCTGCTGCACCGGGTGCTGTCGATTCAAGAAGAAGAACAGGAGCGGATCACGCGGGATCTTCACGATGGCATCGGGCAGTCGCTCACGGCGATGCTGATGCAGTTGCGGCTGATGCAAGCTGAGCCTCTGCCGCCGACAGTTGAGCGGCAGCTTGTCGACCTTCGGACGCTGGTCGGCAGTACCGTCGAAGAACTTCGCCGCATGGTTCGCGAGGGCCGCCCTCCGGTGTTGAGCGATCTTGGCCTGCAGCCGGCCCTGCAGCAGCGGTTCGCCAGTTTTGTTGGCAATGATGACTTTTCCATCCGCTTTGACTGGCGATTGCCCGAGGCGAGTCGACTCCCGCCCGCGGTCGAAACTGCGATCTACCGGATTGTCGGTGAGGCGGTGACCAACGCAGCGAAGCATGCCGGAGCCAGCACGGTTCAGGTCATGATCAGCCGCTGTGTCGCCGGGGTGCAGGCCCAGATTGCCGACAATGGCAGGGGGTTTGTGGGACGCCCCAATGCTGCTGCCGACCGGCAGTCGTTCGGCGTTCTCGGCATGCGGGAGCGGGCGTCCGCTCTGGGAGGCATTCTGAGGATTGAGAGTCACCCGGGCCGGGGCACGACCGTCGAGGTCATTATTCCCTATGACGGTGCCGGGCATAGTTCTCTTTGTTGTTCTGGGGGTGAGGAGTCTGCTGATGGATGAACCAATTGCGGTTTTCATTGCCGATGATCACGGCATTGTTCGGTCTGGGCTGCGGCTGTTGATCGGCCGCGAGCCCGGCATGCAGGTCTGCGGCGAGGCAGGCAGCGTCGATGAACTGCTTGCCGGTTTCGATACGAGCGTTGATGTGTTGACGCTCGATCTCGGCATGACCCAGCAGGGCTCGGCGGAACTGATCCGCCGGCTGATGGCCCGGCTACCAACCTTGGGCATCGTCATTCTCACAATGCACGATGACGCCGCCTATGCCCGGATGGCGCTGGCAGCCGGTGCTCGTGGCTACGTGGTGAAGACTGCTGCCGACGTTGAGCTGATCAAGGCCATCCGCGCCGTCGCTGCCGGCGAACAGTTCTGCACGGTGGCGGTGACCGAAGCTGATAGGGCAATCAGTGCAAGTCCGTCTGCTGGTCCGCTCGACAGCCTCAGTGCCCGTGAGCGGGAAGTGCTGGTCTATGTCGCTCAGGGCTACACCAGCCAGCAGATCGCGGAACGGCTGTTTCTGAGTGTCAAAACGATCGAGTCGTACCGCTCGCGGCTGATGACCAAGCTCAATTTCCGGGACCGGGCGGCGCTGACGCAGTTCGCCATCGAGCAGGGCATTCTCGGCTCGGGCACCCAGCGGTTGTGAAGCTGGGCAAGCACTGCCGGGAAAAGCCTTGCATCGCTGCGGTTCGCCCGTTTCTTTTCCCGGAATGCGTGATTTCCCCGACATGCCTCGCTGCCGACAAAGCCATAGGATGCGAACGTCCGGTCGGGGCACACGACAAGAGCAAAGAGGAGGCGGGCCATGCAGGCTTCAACTATCTGGCAGCAGCTGCGAGCAGCAACACGGCAACAGGGCCACAAAGGCCGGAAGCGATCAGAACGTCGCGATGTCCTGCACCGGGGCGAACAGCTGGAGCCGCGGGCGGTGCTTTCGGGAGATAGCTTCGGGGCCGCCGTGACCGCTGGTGATGTCGCCTTCGACAGCCTCGGCAATGAATACATGGTCGGCAGCTTCAGCGGTACAGTCGACTTCGACCCCGGCGTTGGCGTTGTCAATCTGACCAGCAGCGGGGCCCGCGATGCCTACGTGCTGAAGCTCGACGCTGCCGGGACACTGGCCTGGGTGCGTTCATTCCCATCGACGCTCCGCTCGGCTGCTTCGTCGATTGCGGTTGACGCGGCTGGCAATCTGGCTGTCGGGGGGAGCTTTTCGGGGACAGTTGACTTCGACCCCGCACTCGGGACTGCCGGCCTCGTAGCACAGGGTTCGAGAGATGGCTTTGTGGCTCGCTTCGATGCCGCCGGCGGCTACCTTTGGAGCGAGCGGTTCGGTGGGCTCGGCGAAGACGCCATCCGTGATGTCGCGGTCGATGCTGCGGGAAGTGTGCTGGCGGTGGGTGAGACAGAGACGGTCTGGGACGAACGGGGCTTCGTGGCCAAGCGGGACAGTCTCGGACTGCCGGTCTGGACGGTCGGGTTCGCCGGCAGTGGCGAGAGCACGGCCACCAGCGTGGCGGTTACTGCTGATGGGGCGGCAATCGTGGGCGGTGAGTATGAGTGGAGTGTCGATCTGGGCGGGGCCCTCCTGGCCTCAGCGGGCCAGGAAGACGGTTTCGTCGCCCGTTATGCCGCTGATGGAATGGTTGACTGGGCTCGGTCGGTGGGCGGTCTCGGAGAAGATTCGGTGGCCGGCCTGGCCACCGCGCTCGATGGCTCGATCGTGGTCGTTGGCGAGGTTGAGTCGATCACGCCCCCGCCAGCCACGCCGACGGGCTGGTACGGCCATGACGACTGGGACGACGACCGTGAACAGGGCTTCGTCATGAAGCTTGACGCCGCAGGTGGTGACCTTTGGTCGCTGTTGCTGCCGTCCAGCCGCGAGGCGGCGGCCACCGCAGTCGCTGTCGATGCCTTGGGTGGGATTACCGTCGGTGGCAGCTTCTCGGGAACGATTTCCTTTGATCCGGCGGGTGCCGCGACCTTTACGGCCGACGGCTATGAGAACGGGTTTGTTGCCCGCTATGACGCGGCCGGCAGTTTCGTCTGGGCGACCCCCTTTGGCGGCGGCAATGCCGAGGTTGATGCGGTGGCGGTCGATGCCTTCGGGCAGGTGCTGGTCGCCAGCACGGGAGGCATCTGGGCGGGTGCCTTTCTGACCGAGCTTGATGCGAGCGGGCTGGTTGTCCGCAGTGATGCCTTTGTGGCTGTTGGCGGTTCGCGGTGGCATCGTGAACCGGACGATGGCCATGATGAGGACCATGACGACGGGCCGTGGGATGACCACGACGACGATCTCGATGATCGCGACGACCACTGGGATGACGACCGAGACGACTGGGACGATGATCACGGGCTTCATGATGACGACGACGATGATGATGACGATCATGACGATCATGACGATCATGACCGGGATGATGACCGGGATGATGACCGGGACGATGACGATGACCACGAGTACCGTGGCCGTGAGCGTGATCGAGATGATGACCGCGATGATCGTTGGTGGGGCAGGACGCCGGTGACGCCACCGATCACGACCCCCGTGACCTCGCTGCCGGGTGGCACGACGAGCCCAACA
>CBFIHA010000118.1:0-11102 GCA_965662195.1 uncultured Pirellulales bacterium | reverse complement strand
CCACATATCAAAATCATACGCCCCGGTGGATTCCGCTGCGCGGCCGACGGGAGCGGCTTCGGAAAAAGCGGGGCCGGAATGGTAACCTGACGGGATGAGTTCCGATCCCTTGAATCCCGCCACCAGCCTCCTCGCCCGCGACCGTGTGCGGCGGGCCCAAACCCTCAGCATGAGTCCTGCGGAGCGGCTCGCTGCCATGCAGCGATTGTTGGCCCGGTCGAGAGCGTTCCTGGAGCGGAATCCCGACGGGCTCGCCCATTTCCGGGCACGCAACTTCGCGGCCCGGGCGATCGGCCGACACGCCACGATGGACGCCGATGACTCCTGAGTTTCAGCTCTTCGACGTGCTCACGCGGCATGGGGTGCCATTCGTCGTAATGGGTGGCCATGCCGTCAACTTTCACGGCTTTGTTCGCGCCACCGAAGACACCGACGTGCTGTGGATCCGCTCGCCAGCCGCGGAGGAGAATTTGCTGCGGGCACTCGACGAACTCGCCGCGGAATACATCGGCAACGAGATCGACCCGGCGACGGGCATTGAACGCACGCATCGGGTCACCGCGGGGTTTGTCCGTGCGGAACGACTCATGATGCTCTGTACGAAGGCGGGTTTCCTCGATCTCTTTGACTACGTTCCCGGGTACCCCTCGGTACCGGTGAGCACCGTCTGGGAGACAGCCGTGGCGTGTGACGGCATTCGTTTTGTGTCGCTTGAGTGGCTGCGGAAACTCAAGCAGGCGGCCGGCCGGCCCAAAGATCTGTTCGACCTGGAACAGCTGCCCGCGGTAACCGAGCGGTGAAGAGAATCACCGCTATTCCAAATCAATCGGCCTCCGACTAGCCACCGTCGGGGGTTGTAGCGGTTCGCTGTGCACGCTTGCGTGATCCCAGTTCCCGCGTCAGGACCGCCGCAAGGTCGCGGATCACCGATGCGTGCTCCGGCCGATCAGCCACGTTGTGATATTCGGCGGGATCATGGTCGTGATCGTAGAGTTCGTACGAGCCATCGCCGCGCTCGATATAACGCCACCGTGCCGTGCGGACCGTACGGCCGTTGGCTCCACGGCAAAACGCCGCCGGTTTTCCCGGCGCGGTAGGGTCTTTCAGCAGGGGCCCGAAGCTTTGGCCGTCCAGCGACTGAGCAGCGGGAATGGCCGCAAGCTCACAGAACGTGGGGAACAGATCGATGAGTTCTACGATGCCTTCCGCCCGGGCGTCCCTGGCAGACCGTGGTGAACGCACGATGAGAGGCACCCGTAGCACCTGGTCGTCGAGGGAATGCTTGCACCACTGGCCTCGCCAGCCGAGATGGTAGCCATGGTCTGAGGTGAACACGATCACTGTGTTGTCGGCCAGCCCTTTGGCCTCCAGATGATCGAGGAGGCGACCGATCTGCTCATCGAGCATCGTCACGGCGGCGTAGTAGGCGCGCGTTGCCTCGCGCTGCAGCGACTCACTCGCGGCCAAGCCCGGCTCCTGGAGAAGCGATTTCGGCGGCAGCAGCGTAGCATCGGCCGGCAGATCTTCGAGCGCGAACTTCACCGGGTCGTGCTCGTTGTAGGCGGATTGCGTCGAATCCAGCGGCCGAGCGTCATCAGTTCCGGATTGTCGAGAAACGAGTTGGCGTGGCAGTGGCGATTGTTACGTCCGAGCATGAAGGAGGTACGGCTCGGCGTGCAGACAACTCCCTGGCAGTAGGCATGGGTAAAGACAACGCCAGATGCCGCGAGTCGGTCAAGGTTTGGCGTCATCGCGGCCGGGTCGCCGTAGCAGCCGAGCCGTGTGGCCAGATCGTCGGCCACGAGAAACAGGATGTTGGGACGGGTTGGGACGCCCGACTCGGCGGCGGAAGCTGCCGCTCCTAGCAGCACGACAACCGTCATGATGAACATGTATCGCATGGTTGAAGGCTCCGAGGAAGCGGCCACTCCATCTCTGCCTGATACTATCGCCGGAGGGTAGTGCGTCGCGTCGGAAAATTGTCTACTCCGCAGCCAAGCCGCTCGCACGTCGAGATTGCCAGTGTGACTTATCGTTCGAGACGGAAATCAACGTGGCAGTGGCCGGCGTCAACCTTCGCTTCCAGTCCGGACGTGGTGACCGAGCCATAGTCGAGAGAGATGCGGCTTGGAGGCGGAATCAGGCGTCCCGTTTTGCGATCGATCTCCTTGACACCTTTGGGCGACAGGTTTGCCACACCATACGTCCCCGGCTGCAGAGGGAGACCGAAACGCCCCTTCGCAATCCGAGTGGCACCACCGCCGCTCGAGGCCGAACTTCCCGTCGACACAAAATGGATCGCACCCTCTGGGAGTGGCGAACCTTGGTGAATCACGGTGCCGGTAACCCAGATCGTGCCCGGGTGCCTTTGAGCCGCACCCGGCAAGCCTGATCGCCGATCATGTCGCTGATGGCCTCCTCTTCCTCGAGAGCCGGCTTGAGCAACGCGCGGTCAGAAGTCTTCTGAGACTTGTGCAGCTTGCCAGAGTTCATCGAACTTGGCTCGGACGAACGGGTTGAGTTGTCCGGCGTAATTCCGGGGCAGAGCGTTTACGCGGATCAACTGGATTGCATCTGCCAGGTCCTGAAGTCGATGGGCAGCCGTCATTCCACTGGCGATTTTGAGTTCGAGCAATGACACAAGATTGACGTAGGGCACACGCTCGTCATGAACTTCCCGCACTGATTCCGGGGCTGGGAACGACACCGGCTTGGGTCTACCATCGCCCGGGTACTCACCCACAATCAGCACATCGACTTTCACTCCGTTCAACGTGTCTCGAAAACCCTTTGATCCTTCGAAAAGATCCAGCCATCCACGACCAATCCATCGGTCCTTGAACCGAACAAGGTCCTCACGGCGTACCAGGACATCCACATCAGCCGTCGTTCTTCGGTGGCCATGCGCATTGGCGGCCATGGCTCCGGCAATCGCGAAAGGGATTCCGAGGTCTCCAAACGTCTGGGCAAGCCTTCGCATGGTGTCGTGGACTGGTGACCGTTCCATCATGAAGTCATCCACTCGTTTGGCGATTTCAAGCATTGTGTCCATACTGCAATAGTAGCAGGAGTCCGTCGGTGACGGCGACCAAGAACGGTCCGGTGGTGGCCGTCGAGTGGTCGCCGGCTGGCTGACCGTGCGAGCTTGAACATCGTTGTGCCACGGGTCCGATGGGGATATGACAAAGTCACATCGAGCGATCCATAGACCCACACGGTCGTCCTGGGAACATGGCGGGCGAGGGCGGTGCGGACCGCAGTCCGCGCGGGGTGTGCGTGCCGCGAATGCGGCGGCCTGGTCATCGCCCATGATCTTCTCCGCCGCCGGATCCCAGGTGATTTTCCGGCCGAGCCGGGCGGCGATCGCGGCCAGGTGGCCGGTATTCATGGCGATGATGTGGCTGTAGACGTCGGAGACCGGCAGGCCGCCCTCGCAGGTGCAGCGGTAGAAGTTTTCCTTGTGACCCTCGAACGGCTTCCCCCTGTAGAGCGTCCGGAGTTCCGCGTCACCGAAGGCGTCCTTGTCCGAGCCCTCCTCGATCGGCGTGCCGGTGATTTTTCTGCGATTGACGAACAGCCGGCCCTTCGTGCCTTGCTTGAGGGCCCACTGCGCGATGTCGACGTGATGGGCTCCCCAGTCGGTGAACTTGCCGCCCGAATACTCGTACCACCAGCGAAACTCGTAGTGGCAGCGGCGGGATTCTGGGTCGCGACTACTATCCCGACTGCTATTCGGTGTGGATGGCGGGGGGGGCGGCGTGAAGCCCGGCTACGTGCATGGGGCGAGCGACGAGCTCGGCTTCAAGGTGGCCCACGACATGGTCCACATCCACGACCAGCAGGCGACGATCCTCCGCCTGCTGGGCTTCGATCGCACGAAGCTCACCTACCGCTTTCTGGGCCGGGGGCAGGCCCGCGAGACACGAGCACGCGGCTCACGAGTCGCACGTGAGTCAGGCCATGCTGGCGGAAGTGCCATTGGCCGGACTATGCTTTTACTCTGCCAGTTCGAGTGTGACTTTCCGGTTATCGGGCGCCACCGTGAACGTGAGCCCGGAGCTTTTAATCCGGGTGTACTTGGCTGGCACGAGGCTCACTGGCGGAATGAGTTTGCCCGTCTTTTCGTCGAACAGTTCCGGCTGGGCGTCGGCCGTAACTGCTATCCGATACTCCAGCGGCCGCATCATCGCCTGAAAGCGACCGCGCTCGATCCGAGCGGCCACGGTTTGGCTTCGATCGTCAGGCACGAAGTGGACGGCACCCTTCGGGACGGGACGGCCGCCCAACGAAATGGCACCAGACACTTTGACCATACCGTCTGGCACCCGGGCTCCGCAGCCCGCCACCATTGCGGAGACTATACCGGCACCGAGAACAGCCAGCACGTGGCAAGGCTTCACATCGTGCATCGTCATGGCAGGTTGGCCACGCCCCCCTCCGCCCGGCCGCCAAGCCGGTTGTAGAGCAGAAACTCGATGTCGTTGAGGAGAAACACAACCGAGCCGTCACCCATGCAGAAAAATGCCCCTCCCTGATGCAGACTGGCCGCAAACCGCAAGTTGGTCGTGTTGTTCGAAGCCGCGTTTGGATCAATCTGCGTGCTGTTGATCCGCCCTTGCGTGGAAACACCATAGTACTGCGCCCCAGAGATGCCGCCGAATTGCGACAGATCCGCTCGACGCTCCGCCAGCATCAGCGTTTTTGAAAGTCCATCCGTGACCTCCGAGAACTTGCACTGAAACCGGCTCATAATCCCAAACATGCCGGGATTCATCGATCCGCCTGGATACCCGCCCATGTTCCCACCGCCACATCCCGGGACATTGACATAGGCAGAACAGAAACTGGGCTCCGTCGCCCCAGCGGCTGCAGAACAGTCGCTGAGCATGGTGCCGAGTCTTTGCGGACCGCACACAGTGCCATAGCAACACGGATTCGTTTTGTATCCGGCCCCACCATATGAGTAGAGAGATGCTCCTGACAATGTCGTCGCCGGAAGCAGCGATTGCGACGACGGATTGCTCGGGCACGATTGCACGGGAAACCGCAGGCTGTTGAAGATCGACCGATTAGACCTGCCGCTCGGGCCAGCCGACGAGCTGTTGAGGCTTCGTGTCAGGTCGATATTGTCGTGGACGTCCGAAAATTCGACGAATGGCATGATATCCACATTCCAATTTCGAAATGGCGTCGGAAGGCCACCGGACCATGCCGGTGAACTTCCCGTCGGACAATCTCCCGCACCGACCGCAATCGACGTTGCCGGCAGTTTCCCGTTGGCATCAACATGGCCGTGCAGTGCCAGCCCCAACTGCTTAAGGTTCGCGGCACAGGTGCTGCGTCGTGCGGATTCACGGGCCGCCTGCACCGCCGGTAACAAGAGCCCGATGAGCACGCCGATGATGGCGATCACCACAAGAAGCTCCACGAGCGTGAATCCACGACGCATCGGCCAACGCGGGAAGGGGGCAGGATGCATGAGATATCTCCCGATGGAAAAGGCAAAGCCGGAAAACTATTCAGTTACCCTGGTGAGATCCTATCGCCCGCCTGAATGCCTAGCCTGTCGCAATTTTGTCTACGTCCGCTGGCCTTTAGGGCGGTTCGTCGCTGGTACGGGCCGATTCAGGGCCATGATTTCGCGGCGGCTGGAGACGTGGAGCTTTTCGTAGATCCGTTGCACGTAGGTGCCGACCGTGGATGACGAAATTCCGAGCTCCCCGGCAATCTCCTTGTAGGAAAGGCCCTGCACGAGCAACTCGAGCACCTGGCGTTCGCGGGGGGCGAGGTCTTCGTCGTGCGGGGTTGCGAGCGGCCGGTCGGCGGCGGCAGTCACCCGCTCCTCGCCGCGGAAGCGTTCAATCACCTTGCGGGCGATCGTGCGGCTCATCGGCACCCCGCCGGCCCGCACTTCCCGAATCGCCTCCAAGAGCCGCTCCGGCAGCACGGGCTTCACGAGGTAGCCGTGGGCACCGGCTGCCAGTGCCTGAAAGGTCGTGTCGGGATCCTGATACACCGTGACCATCAGGATCTGCGCGGCCGGCAACTGCGGCGCGATCGCCCGCACGCACTCCACGCCCGTCGTGTCGGGCAGGTTCACATCCATGAGCACGACATCGGGCGCCAGCGGCGGAATCCCAGCGATCGCCTCGGCCCCCGTGCGAAACGTGCCGATACACTCGCAGCCGGCATCACTTTTCAAGACGTCGGCAAGCGTCCGCCGCAGCCGCGGATCATCCTCCACCACGGCGACGCGAATCACGGCGGTCGCTTTTTCATGAGTCACAAATCAAGTGTCTCATGATTCCGTCGTCCGCAAGGTGTCGGCCGCTCGCGGTGGACAAAATTGCGACAGCGGCTCGCGGTCGACAATGACCAATCCGATGACTATAGTCAAGAAGATGGTCATTTCCATGATTTGAGGCTGTTATGCAGACGATACAGGCATCGGAATTCAAGGCGAAGTGTCTGGCGCTGATGGATAACGTGGCCGCGACGGGGGAAGTCTTGGTGGTCACCAAGAATGGCAAGCCCATTGCTGAACTGCGGCCATATTCGGGCGGCAAGGTCGACTCGCCATTCGGTCTACATCGGGATCTTCGCGTCCTCGGCGATATCGTCGCACCGATTGCCGCGGATGACTGGAAGGCGTTGACGTGATCGTGCTCGATACCCACGCCTTGGTGTGGATGGATCGCAACGACCCGATGCTCGGGCCACAGGCCCGCGGCCTGATCGAAAACACCTGGCGTTCCGATGTCGTTGCCGTCAGCGCAATCAGTTTCTGGGAAACGGCACTGCTGGCCGATCGCGGCCGCATCGTCCTGCCCGTGCCAGCGGAGGACTGGCGAATGGATCTCCTGCAGGCAGGACTGCGCGAGATTGCTGTGGACGGCCGGGTGGCGTTGCACGCAACCCGGCTGGAGGGACTCCATCGCGATCCTGCCGACCGATTCATCGTGGCGACTTCGATCCAACTTGGTGCCACGCTGGTGACCGCCGACAAGCAGATTCTCGATTGGGGCGGAGACCTGTCACGACAGGATGCCGCCGCCTGAGGCCGTCCAGCCTTCTCGATGCCGAGACGGCCGCTCGCGGTGGACAAAATTGCGTGCCGCGGGGCACGCACGTCTTCGACGTATTCGCCACGGGCGGCCCATCGCGGCGGGGCGTCGAGCGGCTTCGCCATTTTCCAGACCCGCTACGCCCCCGAGTTCTCCGCCCACTCTTCGCGCATCCCCATTACCGTCAAGGAGGACTCCGCCCGAAGTAGGATAGGCTTCAGCCTGTCACGCGCATGCAGGACAGGCTTCAGCCAGCGACGTCACCGGCCCACGACTGGCGGCGGCCGTCAGGCATCGTCGAGGGCCTGGAGCGAGAGCCGCACATCGCGGAGTCGGGCCAGCGTTTCGGGCGTCCGCAGATCGGGATACTCCTCCATCAATGCCACGACGTCGGCGAGGTCATGCTGTCGTTTGCTGGATCGGCGGCGGGGCTCGGCGGCGGCAGCCAGTTTGAGCACGATCAGATCGGCGGGCGTCGCCACCCTCATGCGGAGGCCATCGGCAAGCTCGGTCAGCTCCGCATGGGCGACGGCGTCGGCGATCCCGATGTCTTCGGCGGAAAACTGCACCGCCGTCCGCGGGCTGCCCGGGCCGGCGGGCGGCGCCCGCCAGTTGTCGCTGTGCTCGTGGCGGCCCGTATGGTCGAAGCCGGCGGCCAGCAATGCGGCTCGCGGAACGTCGTCGAACAGCGGCACGGCGACGTCGATATCGAGCGTGGTGCGGGGCTCTGTCGTGCGGATTTGAATCGCCACGCCGCCGATCAATGCGTATGACACGCCCGCCCGGTTGAGCAGATCGGCCACGACTCGTAGCGGCCGTTCTTTCGTGTCACTCGGATCGATGCCCATCGTTTCGGCCCACAGGGAATCGAGTCGAAAGCCGACTGCCAGCCGGCTGCGAACGGTCTCGGGTGCGGTACTCATAACATCGGGTGAAGGTCGTCACGAAGACAAGACTTCTCGTAATCCTAAAGGATCGGCCGGTCAACGGCAAAGGAAGGGTGCGATTGGAGATACTCGTGTTTCCGGATGTGCCACAGGCGAAAATTCGAGGTCCGCGAGCGGAACCGCGAGGCGGCCGACCGCACGCTTCTGGCCTGGGTGCGGACGAGCCTGGCGATGATCAGCCTCGGCTTCGGCATCGAGCGACTGGGGCAGGCCGCCGTCGGCTTCGACGGACCGTTGGTGGGATTCTCGCCCTTTAAAACAAGTCTTCCGCTTACGAACCTCCGGCTCGAGGACGCTGGCTCCTGCCGACCGTTGGCAATCGGCCGAATATCACCCACCTGCAGGAGACGATCGATCGCCTGCAGGCCAGCCGGTATCGTGCGGGGGATACGCTGGATGGCTGAGTCCAGATTCTCAGGCCATCCCAAACCTGTAATGCAAAGCCGCGACACAGTATGTGGATAGTGGTGTTTGGATGGGGACGGGTCAACTCTCGGTGTTGGCCGGCATCGGGATCGTTACTGCCACGCGGGTGCCGCCGCCGGGTTGCGGGGCGACTTCGAGCGTGCCGCCACAATCATTCGCCCGCTGCTGCATGCTAGCGAGGCCGAGACCCGGGTGATCGGGGTCGGTGGGCATCACGCCGCGGCCGTCGTCTGCGACCGTGATCGTAAGCGAGCTGTCTGCCAACCGCACGCCCAGCCGGATGAGCGTGCAGCGGGCATGCTTCACCGCGTTGTTGAGGGCTTCCCGCACGATCAAGAAGAGGCCGTGTCGCACGGTGCCAGCAAGGGGCATCGTGGGAATCTGAGCCGGCACGTCGAACCGCACGGCCAGCCCCGCGGCATCGGTGAACTGCTCGGTCGCCTGCATGAGGTAGGAGACGAACCGATCGAGTGTGTCGTTGGCGGGATTGACCGCCCATACGATCGCATCGACGCTGCGGGTGAGATCGATCGCCGCCTGGCAGGCCTTGCTCGCGCGGAGCAGCGTTTCGGGCGGCGCCGTCGCTTCGATATCCCGCCGCAGCCAGGCCGTTTGCATGGCGATTTCCGTGAGACCGGCGCCGACCTCATCGTGAAGATCGCGGGCAATGCGAGCCCGCTCCCGCTCCAGGGCGTGTGCCTGCTCGACCGCCTCGAGCCTCCGGCGGAGCCGACGCAGCGAGATCTGTCGGGCCGCTAGTGCGGCCCCCGCGACAGCGGAGAGGCCGATCGCCAGCCAGACATCGCCGCGGCGATACCACGGCGGAATGATGACGACCCGCAGGCTCGCCTCTGCGCCGGTCGGCTGACCGCCGGGCAAACAGGCCGACACCCGAAACCGATACTCGCCCGGGGGCAGGCCGTTGTAGCCGGCTTCAAGAGAACCGCCGGCACCGAAGGAATGGCTTGCCCGCCACGAGACCGTGACAGTGTCACCCGGCTGCACCGCCACGCGCTCTGAAAGAGCCCAGGAGCCATACTGCCGGGGATCGTCATCAAGAATGGTGAGAATCGACCGGCCACCGGCCGTGCTTCGCATGGCCACGCGGCTCAACTCGCCACGGGAACCGGAACGGCCCCAGCCTGCTGGCGTGGCCAGCGGGTGGGGTTTGTCGCCAAGGCCAGCGAACGGGAAGGCATGCTCGACGGCTGCGCCACGTCGGGGCGTGACGGTGATCGTCACGTCGTCGAACCCCATCGCGCCGACCACCTGCTCATACCCCGAGACAAAGTTTATCGTCACTCGGGTGGCCAGCGGTGGGGCCACCGCAGAAAATGAAGACGGGCTGAGCGGTGATGGTTCAGCAACGCCCTGCCAGCCGGCGGTCTCACCGGGCATTGCCGTTTCGTCGCTGCCGACGGTCTGGCCATCCGCATCGATGAATCGCAGGATGACGCGACCATGGGCCGGCCGATCCCGCCAATCGCGGTCATGGCCATCGAGCCGGAATCGCAGTCGCGTGCCGCGGGGCGGCGGCAAAGCGTCAGGAGGCAAGACCCCCGCGGAGGCCGCCACAGCAGCATCGGCCTCACCCTCGAAGGCAAACGTGATCTGTCGCGCCGTGGAGGAGATGCGGGCAGTGCCATCGTCTGCTCCCGATGCCGCTTCTTGCGTGATCGGCAGGGAGCGGCCATCGACGGCAACGCCAGAGATGATCACCTCCGCCCAGCCGCCCCGTGGCAGCGTTAGGCAAAGCAGTCCCCACGCGATGATCGACCACGTTCGCATGCTGACCATTTCACTGCATGAGCCGGCTTTCCGCGAGGGCGTGGAAGAGTGACCGGAGACCGTGGTGTGTTTTTGCGGTCTGCTGCACGATGGCCTCGATGGCTCGGCGGTCGGCGAAGCTCGGGTCGGTGCCCGTGGCGTAGCGAGAAAGCTGCGTGACGAAAGCCCGGGCAAGCCGCTCGGGCTCGGCTGCGAGGATTTGTTTGAGTTCTTCGACGTCACCAAACGAGCGGCTGTCAGGAAGCGTACCCGAGGGATCGACCGGCGGCCCGAGGCGGTAATGCACGAGCCAGGCGGTCTGGCCCTTTTCCGGCGGCACGTCTCCTTGGCCGATCGAGCGATACCGCTCGCGGAAGCCACCGATCGGATCGAAGCTCTCCAGCGCGAAGCCGGGCGGGTCGATCTTCGCATGGCAGGCGGAGCAGCTGGCGTCGGAGCGATGCTTGGCGAGTTGTTCCCGAATCGTTGTCGCGCCGCGGGTGTCGGGCTCGACGGCTGGCACGGGGGGCGGCGGGGGCGGCGGAGCGTCGAAGAGCCGATCGGTGATCCACACGCCACGCTTCACCGGCGACGTGGTTGTGCCGTTGGCCGTGAGCTTGAGAATCGCCGCCTGGGTGAGCAGGCCGCCGCGGTGGCTGCCCGCCGGAAGCGACACGCGGCGGACCTCGACGCCATCCACACCCGCGATCCCGTAGTGCTCTGCCAGTCGCTGGGAGAGCATCGAGAAGTCGGAGTCAATGAGCGTCGTGATCGGCAGGTCGCGGTCGATCAGCTCGCGCACGAAGGTCCGCGTCTCGGCGACCATTCCCTGCTGAAGCAGCGGAGAAAACTCGGGGTAGAGCCGGCTGTCGGGGGTCGTTTCGTCGATTCGGTCGAG
>CBFIHA010000117.1:0-11199 GCA_965662195.1 uncultured Pirellulales bacterium | reverse complement strand
TGGGGCGAACTGGTGCAGTCCCAGGGTGCTGGGGAGTTCGAGCAACCATCACCGGATGACCTGCCCATGAGTGACATTCATCACCGCTAACAGCAGGTGCCACGCCCTTCGCGACGCTCGATCGCGCTGCCGCATTGAATGCGATCCGGAAGTGGTCTGCGCCGATCGCAGGATTCTCCGCGTGAGCCCGCTCTTTCTCACCTTCTTCTGCCATTCACGAGGCGGGTGAGTCCGCGACTTGCCCGCAAAAGGGAGCCGACGCCAATGGTTCGGCTATTCCTCGTAGGTGCTACGCGTGCGAAAGTACCGTTGACCGTCCTATCCTTCAGCGAGCGGCGGGGGCTGGTCGGCTCGGGTGACCGCAGCCAGCGGATCCGCACCTACAACTTTCCCCAGAATCGGCTCAGCGACCATCGCATCAACCAGAACTTCAACCTTGATCAGATCCTGGCCGGCCGGCTCAACCTTGTGCTCGACGCCCTTGAAGAGCGGGTGCGGCAGGAGCGAGGCGGCGGGCTCGTCGCTGGCTGATCCATTCGCCCCCGGCCCGTTACGGTGGTCGTCATAAAGGTCTCGCACCGATGGCAGATGTCCCCTCCCCTGCTCCGCCCGCCGCCGATCAGCCCGAGGTCTGGACGGTCGGCCGGCTGTTGACCTGGACCACTGACTGGCTGGCTGGCCGCGGTAGTGAGTCGCCGCGGCTCGATGCCGAGGTGCTGCTGGCAGCGGTGCGGGGATGCCCGCGGATCCTGCTCTATACCGCTTTCGATGAGCCGGTTGATGACGAACAGCGGAGCCGTTTTCGTGATCTCGTGCGGCGTCGAGGTGGCGGTGAGCCGGTGGCTTATCTTGTCGGCAGTCGGAAATTTTCTCGCTGTCGTTTGAGGTGACGCTGGCGACGCGGCTGCCGGGGGCGAGTGTCCTGGCGACCGACCGATCGGAGGCAGCGGTGGCGGTGGCTGCCGCCAATGCCCGGCGGCACAGGGTGGCCGACCGGGTGGAGCTGTCCGTGGGCGATCTGCTTGATCATCCGGCGGCGGCCGGCCCCTGGGACTTCATCGTCAGCAACCCGCCCTATGTCCGCGAGGATGAGTTCGAGCGTCTGCCGCCCGATGTGCGGCTGCATGAACCGCGGGAGGCGCTCGTGGCCGGGCCGACCGGCTGTGAGCTGATTGCCCGGCTGTTGCCTCAGGCCGCCGAGCGGCTGGCCCCGGGGGGCTGGCTGCTGATCGAAATGGGGCCGGCTACTGCAGCCACGGCTGAGCAGCTGGTCGCTGAGACGCCGGGCCTGATTGCCGAACCGACACTGCCCGGTGCCGGGGGCAGGGGACGGTTAACCCGGTCCATCGGAAGATTCGTGCAATGGCTTATTCGTGGTGGGGCAGGCTGACGTGCGCCCCTCGCCCACCGGCTTACTTCGTCCGGAACTCGGCACTTTGCACGATCGCATGCACGAAGGCCCGCACGGCATACTGCTGGTCGCGGGCGGTGGCGACAATCTGCTCCACGAGATCGTGGTCGGTGAATCCGCAGGGGCGGCCCAGGGCATACGCGATCAGATGCTCAGTGAAGCCGCGGGCAAAGTCATCCTCCCGGGCGGCGATCAGATTTCGCAGTTCGAAAAAGTTTTGGAACGAAGGCCCTTGAAAGAAGGCATCGCTGGGGTCGATCGTCCAGGTCTTGGGGCCGAGTCTTTCGGTCGTCCGCCACTTGCCGGCGGCATCAAAGTTTTCGAGCCCGAAGCCGATCGGATCGATCTTGCGATGGCAGCTCGCACATTGCGGTTCTTCCCGATGGGCCGCAAGCCGCTCGCGGGTGGTGAGCGGCTTGTCGGCGAGTCGCGACAGCTGCGGCACGTTTGGTGGTGCGGGGGGCGGCGGATCATGCAACAGATGACGCAACACCCAGGCACCCCGTTCGACAGGGCTGCTTTCGACCCCATTGCTGCCCATCGCATGGATCGCCGCCATTCCCAGCAAGCCGCCCCGCGGTGTCTTGGGCGGCACCGCAACCTTCCGAAAGCTCTCGCCGTTCACGCCGTCGATGCCGTAGTAGGTCGCCAGCAACCCGTTGATGACGACGTAGTCACTCTTGAGCAGCTGCCCGAGCCTTCCGTGCTGGGGATCCCGCAACAGGTGGGCGAACGATTCGTAGACCTCCTGCCTGGCCGCTGCCCGCGTGCTTTCGTCGAACTCGCGATGACGAAAAACGTCGAACTGGAAGAAATCGAGCCGTTTCATGTCGAGCCATTGGTGGAGAAAACCGGCCACGAATTCGTCCGATCTGGCGTCTTCGATCATCCGGTCGACCTCGGCCCCAAGCACCTCCGGCAGGTGAAGCTCCTTGCGTTCCGCCAGCCGTAGCAGCTGCTCATCAGGCGGGCTGCTCCAGAGAAAGAAGGCGAGCCGCACGGCAAGTTCGCGATCGTCCAGTGTCCGCGGCGAATCATCCACCCCCGGCTCGAAGAGGTAGAGGAAACTGGGGGAGGCGAGAATCACAGCCAGCGGTTTGCGGATGGCCTCAATCGGTAGGGCCCCGGCGCGACGCTCCGCTCGGTAGACGGTGAGAAGGCGGTCGAGAAACTCACGCGACGGTACGGCACCGCGGAAGGCAATCGTGCCGAATCGCCGCAGGATCGTTCTGGCGAGAACCTTTTCCGGCGCCCTTGTCGGGAGGCCATCAAAGACCTGACTCCAAACTGATGATGGGGATGACTCCGGCAGGGGCCCTTCCAGCTCGATCCAGTCGACCCAGAGGGCCGGCTCATAGCCGTAGCCATTGGCGTGCTTTTCACGGTGAAACCAGGTTGTATACAACGCTTCGAAATCGCTCGGCTGCCGTTCTTGAATGGCAAGGGCGTTGATGTCCGAAGCTGAGACATCGAGCTGGGTTTCCACGACCTCCGGCTGCTCCACCGTTCCCGTTACCTGCAGCGTCACGAGGGGCGCCCCTTCCAGGCCGCGACGGAGATGTGGATTGTCCTGGCGTCGCGGGTAGCCGACCTCGATGAACTTCCGGAAGGCCGGCGCAGCCTCGACCGCTCCGGCCCGCAGCCGGAGTGTGTACCGGCCGGGCTGCAGTGGCGGGGTTGGCTCGATGTCGATCCGGGAGTGAAACGTTCCCCCGTGATGCGGCAGTTTCAGGTAGGTCCCCGCTTCCCTTCCCGGCAGGTCGAAGTAGTGGCGATAGAAGGGATACAGCAGGCCATACCGTTGGTTGCGTGATGCTGCGTGCGCTGCATCCCTGAATCCATACTCTTTCGGATTTGGGCAGCCGGACAGCCGTTCGGCGTGGTAATAGAGAAAAACTTCGGGCAGTTTCACGACATCCGCTTCTTTCGCGCGAATATCCGCCATGACCGCCTCGTTTTCTGGAGCGGCCGCCGCCTGATCGACCCCCGGCTTCCAGCGAAGAAAACGCTCGTGTTCGTCTTCGAATTGCTGCACCATCTTTTCATCTTCGGGATTGGTAACCGTCTCAGGCTCCAGCCGAAACACCGCAGGCGTGGCCTGCTCGGCATGTCGCAGGAACCACTCGTCGATCGCCGCCCGCGCCAGCCGAAAGTATTCCTCGAACTGGTCGCTCGAGAGAAACAGCGATGAGCCGACCGTATCGAATGAGCCTGGCACAGCGTCGTCGGGAAGTTGTTCCGCCCGCACCGTGAATCCGAGCAGCTGCTTGATCGTATTGCGAAATTCCCGCCGGTTGAGCCGTCTGAGCGTGATCGTGCCGCCCGCGTCGGCAAGGGCTTTCCGGGCGACCACCATCGCCTCGGCAAGATCGGAAAGAAAATCGGTCTTCGCAGCCGGGTCCGGTCGCGGTTCTCCCTCCGGAGGCATCTCGCCCGCGTTCACCACGCCCAGCACCTTTTGCCAGCGTTCCGCCTGCTCGACCGTGTCGATCTGGAGCGGCAGGGCTTCCAGGTTTACGTTTCCCTCCTGCGCAGCCGCGTCATGGCACGCGTAGCAATGGGTGGCCAGAAAACTGCGGTGCTGTTCAGGCACGATCACATCGGTCGCGGCGGCCCCGGCGAAGCGACCCACCACTCCGGCGACGATCAGGGCGGCACCGATAGCCGACTTCTTCATGCTGGCCCTCGGTATCAGACTATCAATTCGGGAACCACGCCCGTACTGTCGCCATGGCGGGCGACGTCGATTCCGACGCCACGAAGCATCGTCAGCCAGACGTTGCACAGCGGCGTGTCTTTTGGCAGCACGAGGTGCTCGCCGAGCTTGAGACCGGCTCCGCGGCCCGCCAGAATCGTGGGGCAGTTGTCGAGATAGTGGATCGAGCGGATGTTGGTGCCGAAGGCGAGCGCCACGTGATCGAGGAGGCTCGACCCATCGGCCTCTTTCGTCGCCTTCAATTTGTCGAGCAGCCCGGCGAGCAGTTCGCCCTGGACCTGATCCCGCTTCTGGGAGGCCGCCATCCGGTCCCCCGGCACATAATGGCTCATGTCGTGGGGGTTCACGCGAATGTCGAGGCTGGCGAGCAGCGATGATACCGGCTGTCGGTAGGTGATCACGCGGGTGCTGTCGGTCTGGAAGGCGGCGACGATCAGGTCGTACATGATCGCGATTTCAGCCCGACCCCTGAGCCCGGCCGCCGGCTCAGGCAGCGGCGGCGGGGCCTTGGGAACCGCCAGCCACTGCTCCTCTTTCTCGAGCCTTCGCTCGATATCCCGGATGCCCTGGAAATACTCAGAGAGCTTGTCGGCATCGGTCGTGGTGAGGCCGCGCTGCACCCGCTTGGCATCGACCCGCACCGCATCCAGCACGCTCCGCCCGTTGGCGATCGCTACCTTCCGCTGCTCGAGGGGCAGTTCATCGGCAGAAAACAGGCGGTGAAACAACTGGACGGGATCACGGGGGCCGGCGAGTGGTTTGCCATGCTGATCCCAAGCCAGCGACATGCCGGGCCCGTGGCCTGCATTGCCATCATCGCTGTCGAGCTGGAGCGACGTCAGCCGAGTGTGCTGACCAAACTCCGCCGCCGCCACCTGATCGGCGGAGATCGTGTTCGAGAAACTTTGGCCCGGCACCGCAAACCGGTTGGCCCCGGTGAGCCAGAACGTGCTACCCCAGTGAGCCTCGTTGCTGTGCCGGTGCGAACAGCCCTGAACGATCGTGAAATCTGCCTTGTGCCGAGCCAGCGGGGCCAGCCCTGGCGGCAGCGTATAGCCTGCCCCGGTCTGATTCGTGTCGGGAAACCATGTCTCCTGCGTCACCCCCCAGCCGATGCCAAGGAAGACGACCCGTTTGGGTGGCGTGGCCACCGGAGCCGCGGAGGCGTGCCGTCGGAACCCAAGCGATTCGAGGCCGGGGAGGGCGATCGACGCACCCGCCCCCCGGAGGAAATATCGACGGTTGATCTGGGGATTCATGGTCGATGCACTCGAATGATGGAGAAACTCTTACGTGCCGACCTTGCCAGCCCGGCCTGTCTTGGCCAGATTGAAGTCGGCCGTGTTTGCGCCAGGCTGTACGGTAAACTCCAGTCCGCTCGTCGCGGTGGTGAGATACCGTTCTGAGAATGGCATCGCAGCCCTCCAGGCCCTGGTTATTTCTCGGAGATCCCGAGGCCGTAGGTCGAGATCCTGAGGCGACAGGTCGCCAGGGTCACTGATCGGGGCAAAATCCCGCGGCAATCCGAGCTGCACCGCATAGTCTCCGACGGGCAGCCCTTGAGCCACGCGATAAAGCAGCGTGTAGCGGCCGTCCTGTTCGACAGTTCCCGATGCGATGAAATTTCCGCCCTTCGCGATGAAAACAACTTGGCATCCTTGGGCGATCGGTTGGCCATCGACCGCAATGCTTCCCGCGACCGTCCCTCGCGGACCGGAGTAGCCATCGGCCGGGGAACGGCAGCCGGCGATTCCAATCACCGCGGCCAGCAGAAAAAGTCTGGGGCAGTTGATGTTCATCGCTGCCCTCCTCAGTCTGCCGCAAAGGCCAGGCTGTCGTCCCGTACCGCCATCAGCGTCAACGTCTCCATGTTAATGTCGTTCCGGATAAAACGCGTGGCGCCGTCAGTCGTGATTGCCTGCGTTCCACCGGGGTGTTCCGAGGCCAGCGGACAATTGCCGTACTGGTACACATGCCAACCAGCTGTGCCGACGCCATCCATTCCCTCGACCGCTGCATTCGGTGGGTACCGAATCGTGACGGAGTTGATGTGCCCGATGCTCGTGTGCTGAGCGGTACCCCACCCGCCCTGCGCCCAGCCCATCGAGACTCCCGGGCGACGATCCTCCTTCACGGTGCCTGCCGCATTGGTGATGAAACCACTGATTTCACCGACGAGCAACGTCTTCGATGTGCCGTCCGTACACATCCGCAGGTCGACCCCCTGCTGCGACACGACGCCGGCCGCACGAGCATTTGGGATCATGCCGCGGTTCGACGTGATCCCGTACCCGCTCCCATTCGTAGCGAGTTGGTCTGTGCTCGTAAATCTGCCGTTGGTGGAGGCGCCAGCAATCCCGAAATAGTGCGAGTTTTGGCCGAACCACGGAGTTCCGAACGGCAGCTGAGACGATGGGCATTTGAGTACGGGAAGATTTACTTTCACATTGTCTGAATTGTTGCCAACAGAAATCCAAGAATTACTTCCAGCGGCAATCGGCGTGGTGAAGTCAAACCGCGAATGAAGATCGCTGTACTCCATGAAGGGCAGCAGTTCGACCCACTGGGACCAACCAAATTTTTCTCCGCTGACGGTGCCATAGCCACCCGACGGAAAGAATTTTTTGGCGTCATGGTAGTTGTGCAGCGCGAGCCCGATCTGCTTGAGATTATTGCTGCAGGCCGCTCTCCGGCCCGATTCCCGCGCGGCCTGCACCGCCGGCAGCAGCAGGCCAACGAGCACCCCGATGATCGCGATCACGACGAGCAATTCGATCAACGTAAAACCACTCAAACGCTTCATGATGTTTTCCCCTGGAAATGACGTGATATCCCTCTCAAGAGGAAAAGGCGGCAGGCCTTTTCTGATTACGGATTTTTCAAGGAAGATTCTTTTGGGCCCAAAGTCTCGAGGGCCGTCTCATCCAGACTCACCGACAGGTCGTCGATAAGGGCCACCCCCCGGCCGCCGGCACGATGCTTCGTGTGCGACTGAAATTGCAATCTCGGTTGCGCGGCCAACGCAATCGGATGATTCCGCATCACCTCGAGGCCATTCACCGTGACGCTGGCAGTAGCCGATCCGTGGCGGTCGTAACTGGTCGGCGTGTCATCCAGCACCATAACCACCTGATACGGCCCAATGGCGTCGGCGTCGCGGGCAAAGACTCGATGATGCCCGCCGATCCGCTGCCCGTGGCCCCAGAGCTCTACCTGCCAGCTCGGTGACACCAGCACACCGAGCGTCGCCGGTGGGTTGTAGGGCGGCGATAGCTCCTCACGTGATCCATCATCGATCACGATGCCGGCCCAACGGTGGGGGTCACCCGCCGCCCCACCATTGGGCAGCGTCACCTTCACGGCGATCACGATGCGCCGGCCACGGAAAGGCACTTCGTTCTCGACCGCAACCCGCACGATCGGGTGGCGGCGATCTGCGCCTCCATCGATCGGAATCTGGAGACTGCCGTCGCGGACCTCCGCCGGGCAATCACGATCCACGATATACGTACTCCAGTGCAGCAGGCTGCACCCCGCGACTGCCGGTCGTGTGCCATCGAAGCGATCCAGGATGAGTGGACTGACCGAGTAGCCGATGCTTTGCGATGCCGTCGTCGAGAGGGTCGACCCGAGTCCCTGTGTCAGTCGCAGCCGCTGTGTCACCGCTCCATGGCCTGCCGCCACATCGACTTCGCCATCGATCACATAGACGTCGGCCTTGCCATCCGGGCCGACATGCATCGAAAACTCGGTTCCCAAATCGACCACCTCACCACTGGGGCAGACCACCGTAAACCCGCGGGCTTCCGTCGGCACGAAGGGCGTGATCGATCCACTCCGCAAGAACAGCCGATTCGCCGACAGCACTTCCACTTCGGCAGGGGCGGTGAGCGCCACCTTCGTCCCTGATGCAAACGCCACCTGCGCCGATCCGGCCGTCAGCCGTAACGGGCCAGCAGCAACACCCTCTCCGATCTGCCACTGCCGGTCATCTTGCCAACGGGCATTGCGCAGGTCGCTGATGCTCGCCACGGGTGATCGAGCAGCCGGGGCACCCGGACCAGGGGCTCTGGCGGACAGAAAAACGGCGACCACGATTGCCGCGAGCGTTGCTCCGGCCAGGCCCGTGGCGAGAATCGCCCGCCGCTTCCACTCGGCACGTGGCGGGTGGCGCTCCGCAGCCGCGTCGGCAATGGGGTCGACCCCCCACTCCAAGGCCGACTCCATCGCCATCCAGGAGAGAAACTCGCGGCGGTCGGCAGGATTGGCCGTCAGACGCCGCTCCAGCTCGTGCTGGCCCTGCTCACCCAGCGACCCGTCGACGAGAGCCGAAAACAGAGACTCGAGTTGGGGATCGTTTGCGGAATGCATCGGGTCGATGGATCTCGTGGAACTCAGGATGCCGGTGCCGCCAGTTGCCGTTTCACACAGCCCCGCAGGGAGGCCCGCACCCGATGGAGCATTTGGCCGATCGCATTGGCATTCGTGTTGAAGGTCTCGGCGACCTGGGCAAGCGGGAGCCGTTCTTCGTAATACAAGGAGATGAGTTCCCGGTGCCGGCGGGACAGTTTTGCGACACACCGCTCCAAGGCGGACCGTTCGGCATCGAGTTCCTCGTCGACCTCGATCGCCTCGGCCGCCAGCGTCTCCACCAGCGTGTCGCCAAACCTCAGGCGATTGACTTTTTGCGCACGTCGGTGATCGAGCACTTTGAACCACGCCACGCGGCAGGCCCAGGCCGCAAAGTTCGTGCCTGGATCAAACCGCTCAAACTGCTCCCACAGGGCGACATTGGTCTCCTGCACGATCTCGTTCACCGCCTCGCGGTCGTAGACCAACGTCCGCACAAAGCCGTACAGACGCCGCTGGACGGCGGTGATTTCCGCCACAAACGCTTTCGAGGGGCCGTCGTGCATCAACGCCTCGGCTCAGACACAAAAAATTGCCGCTATCAGGATAAGCATCGCCCCACCGGCTCATTACGGGCCCGAGAAAGCACCCGCTGCGGTCAGGGCGTCCAGAGCGTTACGGACCGCGACCGACGAATTCGCTGGTCGTGGGTGGCGATTGGCAGGCTCCAGGCTCGCGCCGTGGCCACGATCAGGCGATCCGCGGGATCCTGGTGAAACGTGGCGGGAAGGCGGTTCATCGCTATGACCACCGCCGGAGTGATGCTGCGGACCTCGACGGTGGCAGGAGCTGCTGCAAGCTGAAGCCAGTCCGCGAGATCGTCTTCCAGATGCAAGCGGCCCAACTGCACCAGCAAGGCCACCTCCCAGAGACTGATGTCGCACAACACCGGCCGGGTGTCATGCGGCAACGCATCGAGTACGTCCCGCTCCCGCGGCGACAGTCGCCGATCTCCGAGCATCCACCAGATCCAGACGTGGGTGTCGAGGATGGGCGGCTTTGTCATCGCAGGGCTTCAATATCCGATTTGCTGATGACGGGCGCCGTCGGATCGCCGACAAACTCGCCCCGACCGCGGAGCGCGAGCCAGGGCTTTGCGTCACCTGCCGGAATCACCCGGGCGACGGGACGACCACGCTTCAAGATGATCAGTTCCTCACCCGTCCGCCCGACTTCGTCGAGAAGCCGCAGACAGCGGGCTTTGAACTGGGAGGCCGTGATCTTCATATGACCACTGTACAAGACCAGTGAACGATTTGTCAATCCAGCAGCTCGGGGAACGCCTGACTGCCGCTGGCCCGCCGTGCGACTGTCTGAAGCCTGTTCCGCGTTGCGGCTGGCACTTTTCATGAGCGTCCGTAAATGGCTGGCAAATGCTCGGAGGATGCTCGCCAGTTGAGAGCAGCCATCGAAGCCGACCGTATCCTCCCTCTGCGACGACAATTTTACGGGGATGGCACAGACCGTCTCTGAGTCCCACCTCCCGCCATCGGGTTCGGTGGACTCCCGCCGGTGGAAGGCCGCGTCATCGGTCGTCTCCCCCCCGAATGAAATCGCTTGTGAGCCCAAAGCTTTGCAGGAGCGACTGGAAGGCTCAAGAAAACTCGCTCGGGTCAGTCATGCGCGTTTACCGGTGATTCCGCGCATCGAAGATCGCGACACCGATCGCTGGGTTCTGTCTGAAAAGGCTACCGTTGGCCCGGGAGCGAGCTGCTTTGGCCTCTGTCAAGGGTGGGCGAAGCAGCCAGATTTGCAGATCTGGCGATGGAGTCGGACGTAGCCAGAAGGCAAATGAGCCGCTCGAAGCCCGCTCCTGAGTTTTCAGACAGAGCCTAGTGCATCTCAACGGCGCAGGTGCCGAGGCCGCCGCGGTAGTAGTTGAACTGCACGTTGGGATGGTCGGCCAGCAGTGACATCGGCACGCTCGCATCGCCCAGGCCCTTGGCGATCATGAGGGCGGTCAGCCGCTGCCCGAGCGGGTTGTCGTGGACACCCGCCTGCCAGATCGAGACTTTTTCCGCCTGCCAGGTCTGCACGGGCCCCACCGTGATCGCCTGCTGCGGCACCATCGTGATGTTGCCACCCCCGCTCGTGCGGGCATTCTGGGCGAGCGTGACCGGGTGGAGGTCGACGACCCGGGTGGAGAGGCCGCGATACTCGGCCGGTGACGGCGGGGCGTCCTGGTAGGTTCCCTCCCGGCGGAGCGGGTCGTTGAATGCCCAGTGCTTGATGTCGCCCTGCCCTCCCTGCATCACCGCGCAGCGGGCGGTCTGCCAGCTTGCGATGTAGTCGGCCGTGTCGGCCTTCGGGAAATGGAGGTTGGCCTCGGGCATCCGCAGGTCGGGACGGATGCGATCGAAGCAGAGCTCACGGTCGGCCCGCTCGAACGAGAGCGGATGCGTGACCGGCACCTCGCGGCCGTCTTCATACCACTCGTCCATGCCCCAGAAGTGGGCGTGTCGCAGGTCGATTTCGAGTTCGTTCACCAGCCGGGCCACGAGTGGCAGCTGCTCCGTCGGCCCGATCGGCCCGCAGACGCCGACTGGATCATCGGCCGTGGCCTGCTTCCAGGCGGTGATGTATTCGAGCGCCTCGGCCAGATAAAAGTCTTCGAGCGTGTCGTAGAAGACGATGCGAAAGCTTTGGCTCTGCGCTCAACCAG
>CBFIHA010000116.1:0-11259 GCA_965662195.1 uncultured Pirellulales bacterium | reverse complement strand
ACCAGTCCGAGGCAGGGCAGTAGCCCACCACCGAAGGCGAATAGAAACTTCGACCAGACGATGTGGTCGCGGCTGACCGGCAGCAGGCCGAGGATCCAGAAGCGACGGCCCTCGAGGCTGATCGAGGGGAAGACGAAACGGGTGGTGAAAGTCGAGAGAATCAGGCCCACCACGGCGAGATTGAGGTAGCCGATGATCGAAGCGTAGGCATGGCTGTAATTGAAAGATCGCAGGTTGAAGAAGTAGAGCCCGAGCAGACCAAAGAAGATCATGAACTGCGTCCACTGGGAGGCATCGCGGCGGAAGATCTGCAGATCCTTCACCAGCAGCAGCCGCAGGGGACTGCCCCAGCGTGGTCCGCTGCGGGCCAGGAGATTGTCAAACCAGCCGATGGACCGCTGCCGCCGTCGCGGGATTTCGGCCTGCAGGTGGCTGTAGCCCGCACGATAGCACCAGCGGGCCACCCAGCCGGCTGCCAGATTCATCAGCAATGCGTTGGCCGTCAGGAGGCCAAGGAACTTCAACGCCTCCAGCGTGCTGGCCCAGCTTTGTTCTGCTGTCTCACCCCGCAGGGCACTTTCGAGCAGGCCGGACGACAGCCACCAGCTCGGCAGCACCTTCTGTTCGGTCATGGTCAGCCGGGACAGCGTCTCCTCGAACCAGGCCACCGTCATGGTCTCACTCTGGGTCGACTGCAGTGTTGACCAGACCGTCCAGATCAGCCCGAGCGACACGATCACGATCGAGATGCTGATGGCGTGGACCCGGAGCCGGGGCAGGCCGGCCACGATCAGCATGCAGATGATGCTGCCGAACGCTGCCGGGATCACCACAAACGAGACCATGAACGGCAGCAGCATCGCGAAAAAGGTCCAGGGGGCCTGCCGGACGACGCCATAGGAGACGAGCATGGGGCTGCCGAGCAGGACGAAACCCCAGCTCGAAAACCAGAGTGCCTCCTGGAACTTGTGGACATGAATTGCCGCGGGCCGCAGTGGGCAGGTGAGTAGCAGCTTCGCCTCCTCAGAAGTGTAGAGGCTGCCGTACATCAGAATGCCGGTCGAAAAGACCATCATCACCATCAGTGATGAAAAGAATGCGTTGAACAGCAGCGAGATCACCTCGGCATGCATCGAATCGATGAAGGTGAAGGCCTCGAAAAAGAGGCCGAAGAGGGCGATCCAGAAAATAATGCTCAGCGTGATGACCAGCACGAATCGCAGGCGGGCCTGGGTCAGCATCGTGCCGATCAGGTGGCCTGCCGTGGTGGCTCGCAGCCGCAGCAGCAGCCGGCTTTCCTGCTCAATCGAAAGCGGATGGGTCGCGGGGGTGGGGAAGCTGTCGGTGGCCATCAGTCCTCGCCTGCCAGCGTGGTCTCCCGCAGGGTGGCGCGAGAGGAGGTGAGTTCAAGGTAGAGGTGCTCGAGGCTGGTTGCCTCGATTGCCATCTGCTCCCGCAATTCCGACACGGTGCCGAGGAACCGCAGCTTCCCCCGCACCATGATGCCCATTCGGTCGGCCATCTCCTCGGCCATCGCCAGCGTGTGGGTCGACATGAAGACCGTCATCCCCTCAGCCGTGCGGGCCTTCAGCAGGTCCTTCACGATCCGCACACTCCGCGGATCGAGGCCGACCATCGGTTCGTCGAGCACAATCACGTCGGGGTCGTGGATGAAGGCGGCGGCAAACACGAGCCGCTGTTTCATGCCAAGGGAATAGTTCTCGGCGAGATCGTCGGCAAATTCCTGTAGTTCAAAGCACTCAATTTCTCGGTCGATCCGCTTCGCGGCCAGATGCCGCGGAATGCCGTACATGTCGGCGATAAATCGCAGGAATTCGCGGGCGGTCAGTTTGTCGTACAGGCAGGGCTCGTCCGGGACGTAGCCGAGGTGCAGATGGGCAGCCCGAGCCTCAGTGACGAGATCGTGGCCGCAGACCCGCACGTGGCCGTGCGAAGGCCGGAGGAGGCCAACAAGCATTTTAATGGTTGTGGTCTTACCCGCGCCGTTGGGGCCGAGCAGCGCGAAGAGTTCACCGCGGGGAATTGCCAGGCTGAGGTCGTCGACGGCGGTCTTCACGCCGTAGCGTCGGGTGACGTGGTCGAATTCAATCATCGGCGGCTCCGGCGTTACGAGGGAACAAGAGGCTGAACACTGGCGGGGGCGTCACTTGGCTTCGGTGGCCGCCGCTGGCGGCGCGGCTGCGCCGGCAATCGGCGTCGACGACTGGCCCGGCAGTTGGTCGGGGGCATCGAGCGGCGGGAAGCCGGCAAACTGTTCTTCGTGGTCCTCCAACCGGCTGGTCATCATCTCGGCCACGTTGTCGGCACACCGCACGAACTGAAGTTTTGAGCCGAGGATCACCGCTTCATGCCGGAGCACCCGACCACGGGGCTCGACCCACATGCGGCTGCGGGGAGGATGGTGGTCACTGATGTCGCTGCGGTAATTGACGATATCGGTGTTCACAAACTGACCGTCGAAGTGCAGCGTCTCCTGCCCCGACACCTTGGCATGGAGGATTTCCAGGGGCTTGTGGCCGGGCCGCAGCGGGCTGTAGATCGGCACGGTCCAAGTGCGTCCCTGATAGAGCCCGGGCATCATTGCCTGCGGCGAGAGTTCATCACCGATTGAGACCCCATCCGGCAGATACCGGTCGGTTTCGTAATGGATGCCGCCTGCCTTCAGCGAGACGACCACCTTGTTGTTGTCGGCAATCATCCCCTCGAGTTTGACCCGCTGTTCGGAGTCGGGCACCCGGACCAGTGACTGAAACTGCCGCAGATTCCCATAGCGATCGATCTTCATCCGACCGGCGGCCTCGAGCGTGATCGTCGGATGAGCTGCCAGCACGTTGCCGATGAAAATCTGGGCCCAGGCTGGGACGATTTCATCAACGGGCAGATGCTCAAGTCGCAGGTTCGAACGAACGATCAACCCGCCGTCACCGGTCTGCTCCGCAAGGCTCAGGGCCGAGCCGACCGCCCGGTCATTGAGCATGATCGTCCAGGCCACCGGCCGGGGCTGGCTGCCGGTGCTGTAAAAGGCCTGGTAACCCGGCGGGCTGCCAGGGGTGAGTGTCGGCAGGATTTTGGTGACGAACAGCCAGCCGTTGGCGAGCCCGGCAGTGGCGAGAATCAGGAAGGTGACCAGCGGCCGATGCATAACCGGTGCCTCGCAGACAAAATTTGAATTTCCCGGAAACTGCAGCATACCCGGGCGACCGTGAGGGTTCTATGAATTGGCTGTCTGGTTGTCGGCACGGCGTGGGCGGCCCCGGACAGCCGTTTTGCCCGGTCTCAGTCCTGGTTTTGTCGTTTCAGGAAAATGTTTTCTGGATTTGGGTGAGGGCGGTCTCGAATTGGAGTTGCCAGTCGCGCGGCGGAGGTCGTAAACTCTCACCCGGCAGCAGGGGCAGGAAGAATCAGGAATATTTTGCGCGGGTGACGCGTTCCTCACGGGATGAACACCTGCGCACGGTACGCTGTCAGAGTCATTGATCGGCCGGAGGAACGCCGGGAGGAAACGTGATGAGCGACTCGGTCTATTACCATCAGGGTTGTCCTGTCTGCGGACGGATGCTGCGAATCGGTGTGCGACTACTGGGACGGCGGGTCTATTGCCAGCACTGCGGGGGAGGATTTCGGGCGACCGATCCCGATCTTGAGTCAGCCGGCGACGCAGCGGTGTGCGGCTCACAGACGGACCGCGTTGAACAACTCCTCGCCCGGGCTGCCGAAACGCTCGCCCATGGAGCCGAGACGGCCGCCGCTGGCTGCTTCGTTGAGGGAATGGGCGGATATGATCCGGCCCCCGAAGGATCGTCGTGTATCCTCGCGGATAACGATGAGGTGGCCTTCGATTAGCCGCTGAGGCAGCCGCTCGTGGTGACTGCCCGCAGTGCGTCCCAGTAACCGGGAAAGGTTTTGCCGACGCAGGCGGGATCTAAAATGGTCACACCGGGCGACCGGAGGCCAACCAAAGCCAGGCTCATCGCCATCCGGTGGTCCTCATAGGTTTCGATGGCCGCCGGCCGCAGTGGGCCAGGTGTGATTGTGAGCCCGTCGGGCCTTTCCTCGACATCGGCCCCGAGCCGTCGCAGTTCACAGGTGAGGTCGGCGACTCGGTCGGTTTCCTTGTCACGGATGTGGGCAACATTGCGAATCGTGGTCGGGCCCTCGGCAAACAATGCCACCGCGGCCAGCGTCATCACGGTGTCGCTGATTGCGTTCATGTCGACGTCGATTCCGCGTAGCGGTCCACCCACCACCGTGATCGAGGGCGAGGCTGCGCCGCGTTCCGACCACCGCACGGAGCAGCCCATCTGTTCGAGCAGATCGCAGAAGCCGACGTCACCCTGCAGGCTGTCCCGGCTGAGTCCGACAATCTCGACGGTTCCGCCAGTGATGGCGGCGGCGGCGGCAAAGTAGCTGGCCGCTGAGGCGTCGGGCTCGATCACATAGTCGCACGCAGTATAGCCGGTGGGGGCGATCTGCCAGTGTCGTTCATCCGGCAGGTCGCAGCGACCACCGAAGGCCTCCATGACCCGGCGGGTGAGCGTCAGATAAGGGGTTGAGACCAGCGTGCCGGCCAGTTCAAGTGCCAGCCCGTGGGGCAGGCAGGGGGCGGCGAGTGCGAGGCCGCTGGCGAATTGGCTGCTGGTGTTGCCGGCGATGGAGACCGCTGCCGCGGTCACGCCGGTGGCGGTGACGGCGACCGGCGGACACTCACCCGGGCTGCCCGCCTCGGCCTTGAGTCCAAGGGACCGGAGGGCGGCAAGCAGGTCGCCAATCGGACGCTGCCGCATTCGCGGGGTGCCGTCGAGCACGTAGTGGCCGTGGCCGAGGCTGGTGATGGCCGCCAGAAACCGCATGGTGGTGCCGCTGGCCCGGCAGTCGATGGTGGCCGTGTCAGCCGGGATCTGGCCGCCACTGCCAGTCACGGTGAGGCGACGACCGGCCCAGTCGGCCTCAATTGCAAAGCCGAGCGCTGTCAGCCCGGCCACCATGACGCGGGTGTCGTCGCTGTCGAGCAGCCCCGTCAGCCGGCTCGTGCCTCGGGCCAGAGCCGCGCAGACCAGGGCCCGGTTGGTGATGCTTTTGGACCCGGGGGGGGCGATACGGCCTGCGATGGGGCGGTCAACCGGTTCGATTGGGAGCTGACTGGGCAGCGAATGCTGTGGCATGCGATGGTGCGAAAAAGGGGGAATGATCGGTCCGGGCCCTCGGGCTCGGGCAGCACACCCCGGTGGAAGCTGGTGCAGCAACGCCGGGTATCTGGGACAATACAGCACGGACGCTCCGTTGTCGTGGCCAGAGATCTGTCGATGCCCAATACTCCTCAACCCTTGTCGTACAAGCCGACCACTGCTGTTGCTGAGGTGCCTGCCTACGAGCTGACGATGCCGCCCTTGGTACGGTTTGGCCCCGGCCGAATCGCCGATGTTGGTGAGGTCGCGGCGACCCTGGGCCGCCGGGTCTGGCTGGTAACCGGAGGAAGCAGCTTTGCCGGCTGCGGGGCTCGCGAGCCACTGCTGGCCGGCTTGGCAGCGGCGGCGCTGCCGTGTGCTCATGTGGCCCGATCGGCTGGCGAGCCGACTGTTGCTCAGCTGGCCGCGGCACTGGCGGCGGTCCCGGCTGACCGCAGCGACGCAGTTGTGGTGGCCGTGGGCGGCGGGGCGACGATCGACCTGGCCAAGGCGTTGGCGGCACTTGCCACGAATGTCGGTCCTTGTGATGCCGAAGCGGCCGAACAGGCGGTGATCGACCGATTGGAGGGTGTCGGCCGGGGATTGCCCATCAGCCGGACACCACTGCCGGTTGTCGCCGTCCCAACCACGGCCGGCACTGGGGCCGAGGCCACCCGGAACGCCGTCATTTCCTGTCCCCGCCGGCGATTCAAAAAAAGTCTCCGGAGTCCCCTGATGGTTCCGCGGGCGGCCATCATTGATCCCAACCTGACCAGGTCGTGCAGCCGGGAAACCACCGCCGCAGCTGGCCTCGACTGCCTGACCCAGCTGATTGAATCATTCATCTGCCGGCGTCGCTGGTCGCTGCCCCAGGCGCTGGTGCTGGAGGCCTTTCCCCGGGCGTTTGCCGCCCTGCCGCGGGTGCTGGCTGACCCCGCCGACGACGTTGCCCGGGCGGCACTTTTGCACGCCGCCTTTATCTCGGGGGTCAGCCTCGGTAATTCCGGCCTCGGCCTCGCCCATGGCGTGGCAGCAGCTCTGGGTGTTGAGTGCGGCACACCCCACGGATTGGCCTGCGCAGTGATGCTGCCAGTGGCACTGCGGGTCAATCGGCACGAGGCGGTGGCCGACCTGGCCCGGCTCGATGCCGCCCTGGGCGGACCGCAACTGCCTCCGCCTGAGGCAGTCACCCGGCTGATCGACCGGGTGGAAGGGCTCTGTGAGCAGGCAGATATTCCGCGGTCACTGACGAAACTGGGGCTGGCCCGGGAGCGGCTCGACTGGCTGGCTGAGCACTCCGCCGGCAACAGTATGCGGGGGAACCCGGTGCAGCTTTCAACGGGGGAACTCCGTCACCTGCTTGAGACGATCTACTGAGGGGCCTAGCCGAACAGCACAACCACTCCAAGTCCAACGGCGATCACAGCGAGGGCGACCAGGATGGCAATCAGCAGGCTGGTATCGGACCGGCGACGACGGCGTGGCTCGACTGGGTTAATCACAATGGCTGCTGCCGGTTGGAGGGCGGCTGACGATTCGATCGCCGCCGCGAGCGAAAAGCCCTCTCCCGTCTTCCCCGGCACGGCCTCAGCGACCGACCGCGGCGGCGGCGGCATGAAGAAACGCCGCACGTTCGGCAGGGGGGGCGGCTTTGCCGGATCAGCTGGGTCCGCAGGGCTGTTCGGTTCCTTTTCCGGCCCGGCTCCCGCGGCTTGGCCTGCCGGTGGATGTTGTTCTGCCGCTTCCATTGACTCCCTCCTCCCGTCCCGGGCGGATCATTGTCGCTGCCAAATCGTCAGTTCGGCCACCGTGTGCTGGTGCTTGCGAGCGGTTTCACGGATGACGAAGGGCACATCCTGCCGATGGTGCAGCCTGAATGAATCAGCGAGCCCGGCCGTCAGGCCCGCCAGCGTGGTCACCGGAACGTCGTCGGCGGCAGTGTATCCGCCCAGCCAGTGCTGTCTCGGCGTGTAGTCATCCAGCCAGGTGTAGGGCGACGTGATGGCCAGCCAGCCACCCGGCCGGATCCGCTCCCCCATGGCCTTCAGGAACAGCCGCGGCTCATAGAGCCGGTCGATCAGGTTGCCGGCGAAGACGAGATCGTAATCGGTGAGGTCGGCCGGTAGGTCACAGGCGTCGCCGGTGGCGAAGGCGATTCGGCTGGCCAGGTCGGTCGCCTTGAGGTCAGCCAGTGAGACCTGGCGGTCAATGGTCAGAGCACCTTCGGTCGGTACCCGGAAGTCGATCTCACCGGCTTTCTGGAGGTGCACCGCGGCCGTGATGAAGCCAGCAGAGAAGTCCACGGCATCGACGTGGACGAAGTGCCGGGACAGTTCGATGGCCGACCGGCCCACGGCGCAGCCGACGTCGAGGCAGCGTTGGCGGCTGCCGGAGCCAATGGCCGTCAGGATTGCCTCGACGCAGGCGACGGGAAAGTTGCGGATACCGAGGGCCTCCGGGCCGTAATGAAACTCAAGGTACTGATCGACCAGGCTGCTGGTCTCGTAGAGGGCGGCTCCCGGGGTTTGGGCGGCGGATGTCATGGAGCATTCCTTGTCTGCGCTGGCGTGTCGTGCTGGGCCAGTCGGCTGGGCCAGTCGGCGGGGTCAGTCGGTGACGATCCGTTCGGCATTGGCCAGGTCTGTGATGAGTCTTTCTGGCAGCGGTGCCGTCGCTGCCAGCAGGCCGCCGACCACACTGCCTCGGTGGCAGGAGTCGCCGCCGCACTGGGCATTGGAACAGATGCCGTCCGCCGGCCGACCGGCGTGACGATACGCGAGGTACAGGGCGGCGGGAAAGGCGTCGGGAATGTAGCACGCCGGGGAGAGAATGCCGCCGATGACGATGCGGTCGGGGGCGGCCTCCCACTTCCGCACCTTGGCCGCTGAGATCCAGGCCGGTGCTTCATCAAGGATCGTTTCCCGGAGGTCGCTGCCGCGGCTGACGGCAGCCAGAATCCGCACGACCACGTCGGCAGCCGCCAGTACATCGCCATCCTTGTGGGTGAGGGCCACATGGGCCTGAACGATTTCCCGCAATTCGGGATGGCGGGGCCCGAGGGCGGCGACGAGGGCCGGCACCTGCACCAGCCCGCCGATGTGGATATCACGGACGCCGCAGTTGATCGGCTTGCGGCCGGAGGCATAGTTGGTGAAGAAGTGCCGGTGGTACTCCTCGACGTAGGTGTCGCGGTGTCGCCCCGGGGTGAGCATGAACTCGATGTAGGTATCGAGCCAGCGTTCGGCGTCATAGTGGCCGGCTCGCCGGACCTGCTCAAAGAGTTCGACTGCCAATTGCGCGTTGAGGGTGTTTTCGCCGGCCTTCAGGAACTGGTGATAGTGGACGCCCCGCTGGCCCCAGTACTGCGCCTGCTCGCGGAGGATGTCGCCCCGCTCATTGAGCGGCCGGTACTCTGACCGCCAGAGGATGCTGTCGGGGTGCTGCGGCTTTGGGGCGTGGTAGCGGTCGATCAGGCCGAAGTCACGTTCGATGGCCGACTGGTTGTAGTACCAGTGCACCGGCATGGCGATGGCATCGGCAGCCAGGGCCCCGAGGAACACCTGCCGGCCGAACGCCTGGGGCGAAAGATCGGCAGCAGCTGGGACGGCGGCCGTCGGTTCCGGGGTGGTTGATTCAACTGGGTTCATCGCAGCACCTTTTCAAAGAAGTTGGTTACACGGGGGTTGTCGCAGTTCTCAAAAACATCGGCGGCAGTGCCGTGGGCCATGACGCCCCCCGCGCCAATGAAGGCCACCTCGTCGGCGACCTGGCGGGCGAAGTGCATGGCATGTGTCACCAGCACGAAGTCGGTGCCGGTCTCTTTGAGAGCCTCGATCATGTCGAGCACTTCGGCGGTCATTTCGGGGTCGAGGGCGGAGGTTGGCTCATCGAGGAACAATCTGGTCGGCTGCACCACCAATGCCCGGAGGATGGCGATGCGTTGATTCTGTCCACCGGAAAGTTGGGCTGGCCGTTTGTCGGCATGGTCGGCCAGCTGGAACCGCTCCAGTGGTTCGGCAATCCGCATCTCGGCCTCCGGCCGACTGAGCCCATGGACATGGACCAGCGGCAGGATCAGGTTTTCGCGGGCGGACAAATGCGGGAATAGATTGTAGGCCTGGAAGACCGTCCCGACCGTGCGGCGATAGGCCCGCAGTCCGGCTTCATCCCGTGGCAGGGGTGTGCCATCAAAGCTCAGCTGGCCAGCAGTCGGCACATCGAGGCCGGCCAGAATCCGCAGCAGGGTCGATTTGCCGCCACCCGACGGCCCGACCAACACCAGCGAGCCGATGTCGCCGGTGGCAAGCGACAGGTCATCGAGTACCGTCGTGGTGCCGAATCGTTGGGTCAGATTGTTGATGACGAGATTCATGGGGGGCTTGGGTGTCACCGCTCGTAGCGGAAGCTTGCCTCCAACCTGCGGGAGGCGGCCGACAATGGCAGCGTCAGCAGCAGATAACCGACGGCCAGCGGCAGGTAACTTTCGAGGGTCGAGTAGGTGAAGGAGTTGACCTCCTGGGCGTTGAGGGTCAGCTCTGAAATGGCAATCACAGACAGCAGCGACGAGTCTTTGATCAGGGAGACCAACTGGCCGGCCACTGCCGGCAGCACCAGCCGCACCGCCTGGGGCAGCACCACCAGCCGAAAGGCCTGCCAGCGGGAGAGGCCGATTGCCCGGGCCGAGTCGAGTTGGGTTTTAGGAATGGCATCCAAGCCCCCGCGAAAAATCTCGGCCATGTAGGCCCCGCTGAAGGCGGCCAGCACCAGCGTGCCGACGACGAACCGGTTTTCGAGGCCGACGGCATTGGCGACGACGTAGAAACCGAGCAGCAGTTGCACCAGTAGGGGTGTGCCCCGGATCAATTCGACGTAGATCCGTCCGGTGGCCTCAACCAGCGGATTGCGGGCAGCCAGCAGCAGGGCGACGACCAGGCCGATCAGCACACTGAGGACGAGGGCGGCCAGGCTCAGGCCGAGGGTGACCAGCCAGCCCTGCACGAACTTCTGCCGATATTCCCAGACCCCCGCCCAGTTCCAGTCGCCGGGGACCTGCATGCAGGCAAGGGCGAGCAGGCCGACAAAGGCAGCGGCAACGATGGCGTGGGCAAGTGACCGGGGCATGTCCTCAGCATAGGGCGGCTGTCGCCGATTCGCACCCGGTTTGAATGGTGTGGCCGGTCTGGGGTACCCGTGCCCACTCGCTGGTCGTTCACGTCGGCCATCCTTGGCCTCCGTTCACTGCCCGTGCGCGGCGCTTCGCCCTCCGGGCTGCGCTTGCTTCCGGAGCTCGCTCGTGGGTACGGGCACCCCCGACCTCGTCGAATGTTGTGAGAATCTGGAAGCCGGGAGCGGAAGCGACCGGACAGGCAGCCCGCGTGGCGTCACAACCGCAATTGCCATGGCTCACTGCCACTCGGCGGCAGGCTGCTGCCAATGAGCACCAGCGGAACGTCACAAACCTCGGCTTTGTGTCGTTCCGCCCAAGGAAAGTCGGGCAGGATGCCCGAGCTTTCCGTGAAGCTAGAAATAAAACGGAATGCCGTTTTTTTCGAAAAAGTCTTTTTCCTCGGGCAGAAACTCATCGCCGAGCTTTTCGAAGCCACCTTCCTCTTTGAAGTGCTTGAGGAACCCATTGATCTGCTGCCGAAGTTCCTCGTCGGACTTGCGCAGGCCGATTGCCCAGGTCTCTTCCCGGAACGGCTTGAGCAAGGCCCGGGTGGTGCCAGCATGTCGACGGTGGTGGCGGTAGATTGAGAGCGAGTCGTAAATGAAGGCATCGACCTTGCCTTGGATCACTTCCAGAACAGCAGTCGATTCCCTGTTGAGCACGAATACTTCTGCCTGCTTGAGGCCGCTGGCCGCAAACTTGTGAGCGGTCGTGCCCATCTTAACCGCCACCCGCACCTCCGGCTGGTCGAGTTCATCAGCCGATTGGAGCGATGTGTCCCTGCCGACCAGCAGCGTCAGTCCGGTGGTGAGGTACGGCTGCGAGAAGGCGATCGATCGGGCCCGCTCGGGTGTAGCCGTCATTGATGAAATGATGCAGTCGATCGTGCCTGTGCGCAGGGCCGGA
>CBFIHA010000115.1:0-11624 GCA_965662195.1 uncultured Pirellulales bacterium | reverse complement strand
TGATCCCCGAAACGTATTCCCTCGGCTCGCGCCTCGGGCTTCCTTGGATTTCGGTTTCACTCAGCGCAACCTCAAAACTTGCGCTTCGGGCTTTGAAGAATGGTTTTTTTGGGCGGTAGGCGCGAGGCCGCAACGTCAAAAGCCGCAAGCCGGGGGATGATCAGATCGGCACGGTAGACTGACTGATTCCCGCGCTACCGCCCGGACACGCACCCCTCGGCCTCTCCGCGAGTACTTCGCTCTTGCGGTATTTTGACCACAACGCGACCAGTCCGCTGCATCCGGCCGCCCGTGAGGCGTGGCTGGAGGCGGCCGATTGCTACTGGCACAACCCGTCAAGCCTGTCGGCGGCGGCGACGGCGGCCCGCGACACGCTGGAGGATGCCCGCGAGCGGCTGGCCGATCTGCTGGGCTGTGCGGCCGGTCGGATCCTGTTTACGGGCTCGGCGACGGCGGCCAACAACGCTCTGGCCCGGCAGCTGGCCACGGACTCAGCGGGCGTGGCGTTGATCTCACCACTTGAGCATCCCTGCGTGGCTGAGTCGTTTGCCGCCGCCCTGCCCGGCCGGGTTGTCGAGCTGTCCGTTGACACTGCCGGCCGGATCGAAGTCGCCGCTGCCACGGCTGAGCTTGAAGCGGTTGCCGAAGCCGCGATCGTTTCGGCATTGGCTGCCAGCAACGAGACCGGCGTGCTGCAGCCCTGGCAAGAGCTGCTCGCAGTCTGCCGGTCGCGGCAGATTCCTTTTCATACCGACGCCGCCCAGTGGATCGGCCGACTGCCGGCCGCTGACCTGGGTCAGTGTGACTATGTTACCGGCAGTGGCCACAAATTTGGCGGGCCCAAGGGAGTTGGCTTTCTGGTGGTGCCCGAGCACGCCAACAGTTTTCGGGGCGATCGCGGCGGCCCCCAGCAGGAGAGCCGCTGGGCCGGTACCGAGAACCTCCCCGGCGTGCTGGCGCTGGTTGCGGCACTTGAGGCGGTGGCTTCCGCGAGTGACCACTTCGCGCCAGCCGTCATCGAGCCCCGCCGGCAGGCCCGTGACCGGGCTGAGCAGCAGCTTGTTGACGCGCTGCCTGAGCTGCTTGTGCTGGGCCGTGGGGCCGAACGGCTCTGGAATACCCTGGCCTGCATCGTTCCCGGCCACGATGGCCGGCGGCTGGTGGCGGGCCTCGAGCGGCAGGGCATCATCGCCTCGACGGGATCGGCCTGCAGCAGTGGCAGCGAGGCGACGGCCCGGGCGGTGGCGGCGATCGGGCCCGACCGACTGGGACTGGCGCTGGACAAACCCTGGGGCATGCTGCGGCTGTCCGGTGGCTGGGAGACTACCGCCGCCGACTGGCAGGCCGCGGTTGCAGCGGTCGTTGCCGTGATCCGTGAGCCGAGCCGCCCGCGGCAGATCAGCTTTGGCGACTGACTGAACAGTTGCCTGCTCCCCGGTGAACCGGCCACCCCCGGCGGTTCGCTGCTGGCGGGTTCTGCCGGGCTCTTGGGTGGGGGTTCCAGCCTTGCTGGGTTGGCAGGGGCCCACCCCGTACCGATGACCGTCCAAGCAGAGCCCTGCTGCCGGGGTCAGCAGAGGGTGGCTTCCGGAACAGCTGCGGCTGTTGCTCCGGCGGCCCGGTCGGTGGCGACGTGATAATGCGGATCCTCGCTGATGTTCACCTCCACCAGGCTGCCGGCCCGGTCGAGTAACTGGCGACAGTCTTCGCTGAGATGGCGGAGGTGCAGCCGCTTCCCCAGTTTCTGGTACCTCTCCGCCAGGGCGTTGATCGCCTCGAGGCCCGACTGATCGAAGACACGGCTGAAGTAGAAATCGATCACGACATCATCAGGATCGTCCTGCGGGGTGAACAGATCGCGGAACCGGGAGACGCTGCCGAAAAAGAGCACGCCGTGCAACTGATAGATCCGGCTGCCGTGTTCGTTGGTCTGGACGTCGGCCAGCAGGTAGTTGCTCTTGTTCCAGGCGAAGACGACCGCCGAGATCGCGATGCCGAGAATGACCGCGGTGGCAAGGTCGTGCATCAGGACGGTGTAGCCGGCCACCACGAGCATGACGAGCACCTCGGTGGCCGGGATCCGTCGCCAGGTCTGCAGGGTGGCCCACTCGAAGGTTCCGATCACCACCATGAACATGACGCCCACCAGGGCGGCCATGGGAATGGCCTCGATGTACGGAGCGAGAAACAGAATGAACAGCAGCAACGCGACTGCCGCAGTGATGCCGGAGAGCCGTCCGCGTCCCCCCGACTTCACGTTGATGAGTGACTGGCCGATCATCGCGCAGCCGCCCATGCCACCCAGCAGCCCGCAGGCCACGTTTGCCATTCCCTGCCCGATGCATTCGCGATTACTCTGCCCCCGGGTCTCGGTCAGCTCATCCACCAGCGTGAGCGTCATCAGTGACTCAATCAGCCCCACGCCGGCGAGAATCAGGGAATAGGGGAAGACGATCCAAAGGGTCGCAAGGCTGAGCGGAGGCAGCTGGAAATCCCACCAGGAAGGCCGGGGCAGCCCGCCGGCAATTCCCACAGAATCGGCATCGACGGCGGCGATCGCGGCGGTGATTTCCGGTGGGTTCAGCGGGGCCACATCACCAGGCTGTTGGGGTACGGCCGTGAGGCCGGCCGGAATGCCAGCGGTGGCAGCGGCCAGAAAGGCGGCATTCTTCTCCTGCTGGGCGGTCTTCACGGCCAAGGCCCGGGTGCTGTCCAGCAGCATGTCGCGGACGGTCAGGACCGTGTGGGAACCGGCTGAGCCCGGGATGGTTTCCGGTGGAGGTGAGGCGGCATTGATCCCCACCGCCGCCAGCGTGACGACCAGGATTGCCACCAGCGTCGAGGGGACGGCCCGGGTGAATCGGGGGAGCAGGGCAATGATCGCCATCGTCAGGCCTACCAGGCCGAGCATCGTCCAGAGCCGCGGTCCGGAGAGAAACTGCATGGTTCCACTGGCACCGAGCGTTTTGAAACTGCCAAGCTGGGCCAACAGGATCACGACGGCCAGTCCGTTGACAAAGCCGAGCATCACCGGGTGGGGCACGATCCGGATGAGCTTGCCCAGTCGGAGCATGCCGACGGCAATTTGCATGATGCCGCACAGCACAATCGCCACAAACAGATGGCCGAGTCCGTGGTCAGCAACGAGCGAGACGACCACCACGCCCATCGCTCCGGTTGCGCCGGAGATCATGCCCGGCCGGCCCCCGCAGGTCGCGGTGATCAGGCACATCAAAAAGGCGGCATAGAGCCCGACGAGGGGGGGCACGCCCGCCAGAAAGGCGAACGCAACGGCCTCCGGGACCAGGGCCAGGGCAACGGTCAGCCCCGAGAGGATTTCTGACCGCGGCGAGCCACTCAGCGTCGAACGAAGATCAAAGATGCGGGGGCCGAGCGGCCCGAAGGGAGGAAGTCGGATGGTGATATCGGGCATGAAGAACCGTGGGGTGGGAAAGCCGCAGGCGGCGGGTGTGCTGTAGAGGCCGTTCGGGTGGTGGTCGCGTCTGCTTCACGCGGCCAATCGGGCGTCCGCCAGGGGATGGCGGCGGTCAGGCAAGCAGCACGATTGGGTGCGGCACCGGTTCCTGATTGCACGGTGCCGCCGACCAAGGGCGGAGGCCAACGCCCCGGCATGGGGTGGGGCCAGTTGGATCGCCAGCGGCATCAGACGATGCCTGTGAGTCGGCGAGGAGCCCGACCGTCTCGCTGAGATTCTGGATGCTTACCAACGAGGTCGATCATAGTTGGTTCGCTGTCTGAATCAATGGCCCGGCCATCGCCTGCCGGCCCCGCGGCGGGCCGGACGTGGGGAGGATACCGCCTGCCATGGTCATCGAGTTTGGGCCACGACAGGTTGTCGGACCGAGGTGACGGCTCGTTCGCAGGCGGCGACGGTAAAGCTGAGCGGGTAGAGGTCCTCGAAGTACCAGAGCCTGGCGAAATAGAGGCCGATCGGAGCGGCTGGAAACTCGGTGCCGCCGTTGGTGGTATTGATCAGCCAGCCGAGGCCCCGAGCGACTGCCCCGCGGATGCGATTCGCAAGCTCCTGGTCGGCCAGCATGGTGGCAGTGGCAAGGGCCTCGACGGCCAACGCCGTCTCTTCGACCGATGCTGGCAGGCCGGTCGCCGGTCCGAAGCCACCGTCGGCAGCCTGCGCTCTCAGCAGCCACTCGACACCGCGGTGGTCGCCGGTGGCCAGCACCACCTTGGCGGTACCGTAGGTCGGGTTGGCCTGCTCGGGATGGGCCTGATTGCCAAACCAGAGTGGCAGCCAGGAGCCGTCGGCCTGCTGGGTGGTGGCCAGGTAATGATGGGCCTTGTCGATGGCCCGGCGATGCCGCTGGGCAGTGGCCGGCCAGGCGGCCGCCGCCCGCAGGAGGTGGGCAGTGATGTCGGGGCAGGACGTGTCAAACGGCAGCCGCCCCCAGCCCCGGCAGAAGGTCGGCAGGCCCCCGTCGCGGTTGGCCAGCCCCGTCAGCCAGTCAAGGCCGGCAGCCGCGGCGATGCCGGCGGTCGGGTCATTTGCGCCGCTCCCGCCGGCCAGCGCGGACAGGGCCAGTACCGCCCCGCTGGTGTCGTCGGCGTCGGGTACGCCGCCGGGCAGGTCGGTCCAGGCCCAGCCACCGGGGGCGGCACCGGTGTAGGGATGGACCTGCCGCCATTGCTGGTCGAGGAGCCAGTCCCGAATCGTGGTCTGTTCGGCGGCAGAGAGATATTCAGCCAGCCGGTCGCCGGCGGCCAGGGCGGCCACCGCGGTTGTCGTGTTCCAGGTGGCCAGGTTGGTGTCGATCGGCCACGAGCCATCGGGCCGAACCGAAGCCGCCAGAAACTCACACCCCGCCCGGGCGACCGGGTGCGCAGCCAGGCCCATCGCCGCCAGGCTCATTGTCACGAATGAGGTCAGCGGCGTCGCCTCCAGAAAGCCGCCGCCGGCGGGCTGGATCGCCTGGAGAGTGGCGAGCGTGCGGGCTTTCGCCGCCCGCCGCAGCCAGCCGGCGGGGCCGACCACGGGCCGGAAGGCATGCCGCACCTGACCGATGGCGATCAGGGCGGGCAACGCATAGCTGACCACCTGCAGGTCGACCAGCCGAAACCACCGCTGCGGCAGGGCCGCCAGCTCAAAGGGGAGCTGCGGCACCACGGCCCAGGCAGCGGTCGTGCGCTGGTCGCCGAACCGGTCGGCCAGCAGAATGTGTGTCAGGATCGGCACGCTGAAGGTGCGGTCACGGCCATAGGCGGCAGCGAGGGCGGCGGCGATTGACTCAGCTGAGAGCCCTCCCGTCCAGTCGCAGATCCGCTGGGCGGCTCGGTCGATTGCGGCCGCCAGCCCCGGCTGTGAAAGCGGCTTGGCGGCGGCGACGGCACCCAGGCTCGACCAGGCCAGCAGGGTCGTTGAGAGATTTCCCCGGCTGCTGGTGGTGTCGCCCCAGCTGCCGTCGGGCAGCTGCGTGGCAGTCAGCCAGTTGCAGCCCCGACGGATCAGGCTGCTGAACCGGTGCTGCTGCCCGGCCGCTGTCCCGGCTGCATCGGCCAGCCGCAGGGCATTGATGGCCGTGGCGGTTGACAGAGCGCTCGAGGAGAGCTGGCCGGTCCAATGACCGCTGGCATTACGGGCAGCCAGCAGTCGTTCGACAGCTCGGTCATGCGTGTCGCGAAACGCTGCCGACGCCAGTCGATCGGCCAGCGTGGCGGTGGACTCGGGCATCGGTACTCCCGCCGACTGTCGTGCTTAATGCTTCAGCCCGCCGGCTGCGGAGTCTTGCCGGCAGCCTCGGGATCTTCCACGCGGACCAGCAGCAGCTGCTCAACCTTGCCGCCGTCACGGTGGACGAGCAGCGTTGTCTGCTGCTGGGTCAGGTTGGCCAGCCCTGCCTCATAAACCGGGGTCTTCTTGCCGGCAATCGTCCAGCAGGCCCGCTGCGACTTCTTCTCGACGCTGCCGCTGACGTTTTCTGTCGAGTCGGAAACGGCATCGTAGTAGGTGCCCCGCAGGTGGCCCTGCTGATCGATCGCCAGATTCAGGAACGTGCTGGGGTTGGTCTCGCCGTCCCGGGCCAGGGCGAAGACGCCGAGCGACCGCCACTCGGCTTTGTCGGAAAGTTCAGCATCGTCCGCGCCGGCGGCCGCGATCGTTGCTGCTTGATCGGCATACTCCTCAGCCGAGCCGACACTTTCCCCCTGCACGCTCACACCCTCATCGGTGTAGACGACCGTGCTGCCATAGTTGTAGGCGACTGGCGTTGCACCGTAGCCGCCCCAGCGGGCCAGGTCGGCCCAGGCGAGGCCCACCAGCAGCCCGGTGCCGACGCCCCAGCCGTAGCCGCCCCACCAGGCCCCTGGCCACCAGGGCCGAAAGTGTTCGCCATACCAGCCGGCACCGCCGTACCAGCCGCCGCGGTAAAAGTTGCCACGAATCGCCTCGCCCCGAGCAGCGAGGGCAGCAGACGAGTAGGCTCGCACGCCGCCGCGGCCAGCACCGCCGACCAGCGAACGATTGGCCAGTTGCCGAAAGTCGTCCCGCGACATCTGCCCCGGGCCGGCGAAGTGGCCGGGGCCGTCATCGCGGGACGGTGCAGCCTTGCCGGGTCCGGCCGGCCCGTTTCCACCCACCGGGCGACCGACTGGTCCAGCTGGGCCACGTGGCATGCCGCCGTCAAAGCCTCCGCCCATCGGGCGACCGCCACCACCAGCGCCGCCCATCCGGCCGCCGCCGCCAAAGCCGCCCATGTGGCCGCCTCCGCCGCCGTGGGCCAGGGCCGTCACCGGCAACGAGAGCTGCAAGCCGATGGCGGCGGCGGTCGCGACGATCGCCAGAGAGAACAGGCGGTGTCTTGGTGAGGCTGGCATCGGCTGAAACTCCGGGTATTGGTGGAACGAGGCTGCTTGAAAGATCAGACGCAACTACTCACTGGCCGTGCGGCGAAAATGCAGCGGATTGGCATCGAGCAGCCGCCGGCCGTCGATGGACCGTTCGATCGAATGAAGCGTGAAGGCATCGGCGCCGCCCGGTATGATCAGCTGCACCCAGCTCGACCGGCGGCCGCCGCTGGCGGGGCTGGGGGTGCCGACCAGCGTCCGGTTGAGGGTGATGCCGTCCGACTCAATCAGCCCGGTCGCGGTCGCCCCCCGCGAATCAAACACCCACGAACGCAGGGCATGGGCAATGCGGTCGGCGTGGATAATTTCGATTGCCTCAAGGGTTGAGCTGTCGGCGGCGGTGACCGTCATCCGGCCGAGGATGGCATGGCCACCAACCACCTTTTCAAAGGTCGCCCGAACGCTCCCGCTACCGCCATCAGCCGATCCGGCGGACCACGAGCCGATCAGCCAGTCGAGATCCTCGACGGCGGCCGCCGAAGCGGGCTCAACGATCGACTCGGCGAGCTTCCAGGATCCCGCTTCATGCACCCGCAGACTCATGAACCGTGAGACCACCGGCAGGGCGTCGGCCGTGCGGCTGAAGGTCATGATGCCCTCGACCCGGGTGAGGGTTTGGGCCAGCGGCGTCACCGTACCGACTTCGATACCGATGCGGGCTTCCGGATGCCGTTCCAGCCAGCCACGGATTGAGCCGATGATGTTTTCGCGGCCCACCAGCCGGCTGCCCCCCTCCACCAGTTCGGCGTCGGCGGTCCACTGGGCTGCCAGCGTTTCGTAGTCGCGGTCATTGAAGGCGGTGACGTAGTCGGCCGACGCAGCGAGAGCCGCGGGGACGGCGTCCGCCGCTGGCAGGCTGGAAGCAGCAAGGAGCACCATGGCGGTCGAGGCAGCAAGCAGGCGTCGGCAAGGCCTGCCGGATTTCGCATAAGGTGGACGGGAAAACACGGCGAAAACCTGAGGGTGAGAGGAACGCCGACATCAGCTGGCAACGGTCGGCGACAACGGCCGACATGGTACATCGTTGTGAGCATCGGAGCGAGCAGTTGCTGACTGAGCCGCGGTTCTCGACGAACGTCATTGCGGCGGTACTGGCACCACCAGCGGCTCGACCGGCCCGCCGAGCACGGCCGGCCCGACTGCGCCGGCCAGCAGCGTCTGACGATCGGTCACGGTCAGTTCGAGGTCACCCGCGAGCTGGCCATCGATCAGCGGCAGGTCGAACTCGTGTCGAACCCGACCGGTTCCCGGTTCGATCAGGTGAACCGCCTGCAGGCAGCCGGGTCCCACCGCGACCCGCAACAGCGGCAGCTGGCCGGCGACGGCCGCAGGATGTTCCTCGATCACCGTCAGCCGAATCCGATCGACAGCGGTCTGGCGGGCCAGCCGACAGCGGATGCTGACGCCGCGCTGCCGGGGCACGTTGAACCGCTCTTCCCGGCCGGGTACCAGCTGCGACACTGGCAGCCGCACCGCCGGCTCACTGGCCACGAACCGTACCCAGGGCCGGATGCGGGCGGCTGTCGCCTCGGCGGGCCAGTCGTCAGCGGCAAGGCTGAGCACGGGCACCGAACGCCCGGGCTGGATCGCGAGGTCGGTGAAGACATAGGAGAGGCCGACCGGCCCGCGATCGTCGCAGGGTGTGACCTCAACCCAGACTTCGACCGGCCGCGGTGAAAACTCATCGGCCTGCCCGTTCTGGACCGAGAGCGGCAGTTCGACCCGGCGGCCCTCGCGGCGGGTAAGGTGGGCTCCGATGAACCAGCGGCGGGCCGGATTGAATGGGTCAGGCAGATTGTCGTGGCTGTCGCGGAGCCCCTGCTCAAATCCGCCAGTGTACCGCCCAAAGGCCAGCCGGCTGCCGCGGCCGCCGATGAACAGCTCGATGGCCTCGTCACCCCGCAGTGTCACCCGCCGGGTCGCGCCGCCGGTTTCCAGCTGAATGTCGTAGGTCTCCGGCTGACCCGGCAACGGCAGCGGCAGGACAACCGGCTCGCCGATGGCCGCGTCGGACGGCCCGCCTGCCCCGCCGGTCACCCGCCAGCGGATGATTCGCATCGACTGCCGTAAGGCTGCGGCCAGCCTGCGGGGATCGCCGGCATCGAAGAACGTGCCGTCGGAATCTCGCGCGAGGCTCTGCAGATCCTGCAACCGCATTTCGCGGTCATAGCCGCCCGGCTGCAGATCGAAACCGATGACGTCAACGCGGATCTGATCGGCCTTGTCGCGGCGGAAGTTCGCCTCGGCCAAGATCCTGCGGACATCGCCTGAACCGGTGATTGTCCCGCCGGTCTGATCATTGGCCCCGTCGGTTACCACCACCACATGGGCTGGTCCCGGCTCGCGACCGCCGAGATCGACCCGGATCGCCTCGGCGATTGCCCGATACAGCGGGGTTTCGCCGCCGGGCTGCTGGCGGTCGAGCACGGTGCGGAATTGCAGGACGCTCAGCGGTGAGAGTGGCTGCATGTCAAGCACCCGCTCAACATCGTCACCCGGCAGCAGCCGGAAGCCGCCGCCCTCGGCGACCGCGGCGTCGCGTTGCCGCTCGCCTTCGGCAGTCAGCCCGGCCTGAAATCGGCCCCGGCGGTCCCGAGACCAGCGGGTGCGGTGGCCGTAGAGCCAGAGCGAGGCGTTCCAGCCCCCTTCCCGTGCCATAATGCCGAGAATTTCGGCAACTGCCTCGCGGCCGGCCTCCAACCGGGTGCGGCGGTCGGGCAGCCGCTCGCCCATACTGCCGGAGCAGTCGAAGACGATGGCCACCGACCGGTTGCGTTCGACATCACCCTTCACCACAACGGTCGGCCGGGCCGGGGGCCGCGGGTTCCAGCGAACCGTTCGGATCGAAGTGGCGGTGAGCACCGGCAGCGGGGCGACCACGCGATGTCCGCGAAACCAGACGATCAGGTCGATGACGCCGCGACCGGTGTCGCGGTCTGCGAGACGGCCGAACTGCTGCTGGCCGGTGGCGACAGCGGTCCACATCAGGCTGGTGGCGGCGGCTGGCTGATTGAGTTCCAGCGGCAGGCGAAGGGCGGCGGCGGCGTCGGCCGCAGGGCCGGTGAGACCGGCCGACGCCACAGGGCGGGCGATCGCTAACGGCTCGCCATCAAGCGAGCGGGCGAACCAGACCGATGCCACGCCCGGCGGGACACCAGTGTCGGGTTCGATCGTCGTCCGCAGCGGCGGCGTCGCTGCGGCGATGTCGGCCGGCAGCAGCGTGAGCGTTTCGGGGCTGGTGGCGACGCTGCCGACGCCCCCGCCTGCCGGCAGCCGGGCCAGCCGCCGCTCCGCCGCCCGCCGGGCGGCGGAGGCATGGGTGACCCGGGTCCGCCGGAGGAGTTCGTCGGCTCCCTCGAGAAACAGGGCCGCGGCCCGCAGGCACCAGACCGGATCATCGGGCTCAATTCCGGCATAGTAGTCATCGAGGCAGTCGCTCGCCGCGGCGACCAGCCGGTCGTGCCAGGCGGCTACCAGACTTGCCCGGGCCGACGAGGTCGTCCCGACGGTGTCCCGGTTGCAGGCGAGCACCGCCAGCCGACGGGCCAGAAACTCGCCGCTTTCGAGAAAGCTGCGTTCGCTACCGCCCCTGGGAACCGTGGTCGAGTCGGCCACCGCTTCCTGTTCGCGGTAGCTGGCGAACTGCTCCGGCAGCCGCGCGAGCGTTCGCCGGACGATGTCGAGTTGCTGCCCGACCGACGCCGCGGCGACCGAGTGCTGGCTGGGCGCGGCCAGGACGCCCCCCCGTTCACCCGCCAGGATCGGGACGAGCGGATGCAGCAAACTGTCCCGCCACTCGATCCAGCCAGCGACCGCTGCCGCCTCGGTAGCGACGGTCGCCGGTTCGTTGGGGCCTGCGCTGATCGGGACCGCCAGCAGTTGGTTCCGGGCTGCCTCGGCCCGCCGGAGCAACGCCAGCCGCCGCTGGCCGCGGACAAGCGGGGTGGCCAATACCCGTTCGATTCCGGCAACGGTGCCCGGCGCCTGCGGGGCCGCGTTTGCCAGCCGGTCGCAGGTGGCGGTGAAAGCCTCGACGAGCCGGTCGAGGGGCTCGCCGATGAGTTGCCGCGCCTCCCGCAGGCTGTCGATCGCACTCCGGGCGGTTTCCCGCTGCGTTTTGCCTTCGGCCGACCGGAACACGTCGTGAATCGCCTGGTCGAACTGGAAGCTGGCGTCGATCAGTGCCCGCCAGTCGACGTTGGCGTCCGGGCGTCCAGACGTCGGCTGATCATCGGCGTCGGCCTGGCGAGCCGCCCGGGCTTCCGCCACCGCCCAGCTGGTAAGCCAGGGCAGTTCGTCGTGCAGCCGATCGGAAAACCGAATCGCCTCTGAGGCGACCGCCGCGAGTTCCTCAAGCTCGGCGTAGGCCGGAGCAATTGCCGCGGCGAGCTGCTCGACCTCTCCGAGGGCTAGCGGTGTTCCCAAAAAGAGCAGGTCGCAGGCCCGCCGCAGCTGGAGGTCGAGCCCGTGGCGATCGGCCGAGAGCTCGATGACGCGATCGACCCGGACGTCAGCCGGGTAGGCGACCCGCCGCGACTGGCCGATCAGCCGCAACAGCTGCAGAGGCAGATCGCCGGCAAGCTGCCAGGTGCGGACATCGACCCAGCGATCGATCATCCGGGCGGCATGAATCTGGACGGGATCGGGTGTGCGGCCGGTCGGTGCGGGCCCGAGGTTGGCAAGCCACTCGGCGAGCAGCGTCTGCGGCGGCGGCTGCGGCCCCGGTTGGCCGCGGTCGAGCCACCCGA
>CBFIHA010000114.1:0-12066 GCA_965662195.1 uncultured Pirellulales bacterium | reverse complement strand
CTCCAGGGGCAGGGCCATCCTGGCCCCTGCGGGCTGTTTTTTCGGCGGCCTCCTGCCGCCGTGTTGTCCAGCGTGCTCCAGGGGCAGGGCCATCCTGGCCCCTGCGGGCTGTTTTTTCGGCGGCCTCCTGCCGCCGTGTTGTCCAGCGTGCTCCAGGGGCAGGGCCATCCTGGCCCCTGCGGGCTGTTTTTTCGGCGGCCTCCTGCCGCCGTGTTGTCCAGCGTGCTGCGGACAGCGGCTACGGCTTCAGGTAGGGAAGCGTGTCCGTGTGATGCCCAATCACTTTCCATTGGCCGGCTTCCTTGCGAAAACTGGTCGTCGTACGGATCGATACCGTTTGCGGCTTTCCGTTGACGATGTTCTCGCCCTTCTCGTAATAAGTCGCTACGCCAACCTCCGGTCCCGCCGTCACGCTCAATTCGGCCACATGCACCCTGCCACCAAGTTTCTTGGCAGCCTGCGCTTCCCAGATCGGTCCGATCTTCGACCAGCCGACATGCAAATCACCCATCGGCCCCATGTAGGTAACGTCTTCCTCCTGCGACCACAGTGATTTCATTGGTGCAGAGGCACCGGTGAACATGGCATTGAGCGCGTCGTGAAAGTCAGCCACGGCCCGCGTCACGGCAGCCACGTCTGCCTCAGCCGCAAGGGTGACACCACCACCAAGAGGCCCCATCAGAGCCACCGCCGCCATGAACCAAAAGGATCGACTTGGCATAGAACTATTCTCCTTTGCGTGCACGCATGCACATATGGATTGATCCGAACCGGTCGGATTGACCGACAATCTTAACAAAAAAAATTGCCACGGACTCAACCCGAACATGGTTTCGATAGTGAGTCCAAGCTGGCAGCCCCGCAAATACCGACAGCTTTCGAAGCCGCCGGTAGCCGCCTCCCGCGGTGGCAGGCTCCGCTGTGGTCAGTTCGATATTCATGGCCGGCGAGCACCAAACCCGCAGCCCTCGGTTATCGAGATCTGCTCACAAGGGACGGGGTTCGCCGACTGCTGCCACCGCGATCACCAGGACGAAAGGCAACCGAAGCGACCGGTGGGTGTTGCCTCCAGCCGATTTCCCGGCAGCCCAGATTGCGGGTGTGCACGAGGGATGCAAAGATGAAAGAAGTTGGGACGAGGGAGCTGTGCCTGGGAAAAGATGATGGCAACGCCACTGACTCGACACTCTGCAGGGCCACTTTCCATGGAGAACCAGCCGGCCACGGGCCGCTGGTTGACGCTGCCATTGCGGGACGCCGTGGGTTCTCGTTGCCGACTACTGGTTGGTTGGGCCTGGTTCGTGCTGGTACCACTCACTGGAGGTCTTTGCGCAGATGAGCCCGTGGCCGCTGCGCCGCCGACAGGCACCCGGCTGGCCACACCGCAGGCTCTGTTCCAGGAGGCCATTGACCTGTTCTTTGCTGGCCAACCGGCCGAGTCGGCCCGGGCCTTCGACAGGCTCATCGAGATGCGGCCCGACCTGGCCCCTGGCCTCTGGCAGCGGGGACTCGCCCTTTACTACGCCGGACGGTACGACGACGGCCGCCGGCAGTTTGAACTTCACCGCACGGTCAATCCCAACGATATCGAAAACCCGGCCTGGCACTACCTTTGCGTAGCGCATGCCGAATCGTCTGAAAAGGCCCGCGCAAAAATGCTGCCGGTCGGCGCTGACGGCCGGATACCGATGCGGGAAATTCTCGCCCTCTTCAAGGGTGAGGGCACACCAGCAGCTGTTCTGGCAGCAGCTTCACAGGGCGCGGGAAGCCAGCGGCGGAATCAACTCTGCTATGCGCACCTCTACCTCGGCCTTTTCGCGGAATCGCAGCACGATAGCGACGCCGCCAAAGAACATATCGTACTCGCCGCCGGCCCCTACGGCATGGATCACTACATGGGGCAGGTGGCCAAGCTGCACGCCCGGCTACGATCGTGGGACGAGCCAGCCGAACCAAACGCCGACGAACCACGCGAGGTGCGGGATGAAGACGAGTAGGTTGTCCTCTCTATGCCTGATGCTCGTAGCCAGCGTGACATTCGCGGTCACCCGAGCTGCTCAGCCGGGAGCGGAAAGCAGTGAGGCCGACAGCGCCGAATCCACCGTGCAGGCTGAACGCGACCGCTACGCGGGCACCTGGCGAGTGGTCTCAATTGAGGCCAGCGGTGAGGTCAACGAGGAAGATGATCGGCAGGTGATAGTGAACAATCAGCCAGACGGTACCTGGAGCCTTACGATCGATGGCCGAAAGGTCGCCAGCGGCACAAGCGAGATGGATCCCCTCGCCACCCCGAAGGCAATTGACATCGAAATCACCGCCGGCGACGGCAACGGGAGCATCCTGCGGGGCATCTACGACATCAACCAGCAGACCAGAAGGCTCTGCTTTCGAGGCGGAAAAGGCTGGCGGCCCCGTGAATTCTCCGGAGCCGCCGGCACCGACGCCGTCCTGATCGTGTTCGAGCGGCAGTGACCTGCCCCCGAACCCCCGCGGCCGCTGCTGACGATACCGCTACGAGCGGCCGGGTGCTGCCCGGCCGGCTCACAATCGTGACCGCCCCACCAGCAGCTACGCCGTAACGATCACCTCGACCGCGGCCGACCGGCGGGTGGTCTGGACGCCAACATCTGTCTCATGCCGATGCAGTTCCAGATCGACTTCTTCATCGCCCACCCGCAGGTTGGCGATCCGCAGATGCTCCAGGTACGGCGGCAGTACCGGGCGGGCAAACCGTACCGTTGGCCGGCCGGTTTGGCTGTCGACCGAGACTGAAAGTCCGGTCGCCGCCTCCAGCAACGCAAACACCCCGCCGCTGGCCCAGGCCTGCGGCATGCAGGCAACCGGATAAAGCGTCGGCCCCTCGTCCTCGCGGCGGGCAAAGCCGCAGAACAGTTCGGGCAGCCGGTGCAGCGGCATGAAGAGCGATGCCTCAAACTGTCCCTGCAGGATTCGCAGCACCTCGTCCTTGAAGCCGTAGCGGGCCAGGCCCAGGGCGATCAGTGAATTGTCGTGCGGCCAGACCGAGCCATTGTGATAGCTCATCGGGTTGTAACGGGCTTCCCGCTCATCGAGGGTGCGGATGCCAAAGCCGTTGAACGAGGCCGGGCCCAACAGCAACCGGGCGACAGCCGCCGCCTGATCGGCCGAGGCGATGCCGGCAAACAGGCAGTGGCCCGCATTCGAACTCCGCACCAGACAGGGCTGCTTAACGCCGTCGAGGGCAAGCGCGTAGCCCGCGAGCTCCGGCCGCCAGAAGCTGTCGGAAAACTGCCGGTGAAGCCGGGCCGCCCGCGCGAGAAACGCATCGGCCTGCGGCTGCCGGCCGATGGCGGCGGCAATGGTCGCGACTGCCTGCAACGCGGCATAGGCATAGGCCTGCACCTCGCACAACGCAATCGGCCCCTCGGCCAGCCGGCCGTCGGCATGGCTGACCGAATCCCACGAGTCCTTCCAGCCCTGGTTCCGCAGCCCGGTGTCGGCCGCCCGCTGGTACTCAATGAAGCCGTCGCCGTCGCGGTCACCGCAGCGGTGCATCCAGTCGGCGGCGGCCTCCAACTGCGGCCAGAGTGACTCAACGAAGGCCAGGTCGGCCGTTCGCCGCAGGTAATCACCGGCCAGCATCAGAAACAGCGGTGTCGCATCGATTGACCCGTAATAACGGCCGAAGGGAATCTCACCGATTGCCGCCATCTCACCCAGCCGTGACTCATGCAGAATCTTGCCCGGTTCGGCATCGGTGGCAGCATCGACCGCGGTGGCCTGCCGGGCCGCGAGATAGCCGAGGACCCCGCGGGCCAGCTGCGGCTCGACGGTGAGCAGCTGCCGGGCGGTCACGATACCGTCACGGCCAAACGGTGCGCTGAACCAGGGCACGCCAGCGTAAGGATAGAGCCCGGTGGCCGTGCCGGTGGCCAGCAGATGGATGTCAGAAAACGACCGCTGCAGCCACTGGTTGAACTGCGGGTTGCTGGTGTCAATCGCTGCAGCTGAACGGCGGGCGGTGCGGAAGCGGTCGACTGTCCGCCGGACGGCGGTATCGAAGCGGGCTCCCGCTAGGCTGTCTCGCAGTGGTTGCCGAAAGTCGATGCAGCAGCAGACCCGGGCCGCCTGCCGTGGCCCAATTTGAAGATCGACCGCCAGAACATCGGCGGAGAACCGAACAGCCCCTCCGTCGAGCCTCAGGCTGGTGACCCGTTCACGGCCGTCTAGTCCCCGGTAATGGAGGATAACCCCATGTTCCCGGACCTGCCGCGAGACCTCGCCGCGGCGGGGCCGCCGCATGCCCCGCTCTTCAAAGATGTCGTGGAAGTCGGCGTCGAATCGCAGGCAGACCGGCACGGTGATTCCGCGGTCGGCATAGTTGGTCACCACCAGCTGCTGGTGGAACGCTGCGGGGCCGAGCACACTGGTCCGCCTGATGTGGACCGTGCCATCGGGCACGCCAACCTGCTCACAGTCGGGATTGGCCAGATCGGCAACCAGCATGCAGTTGTCCTCGCGAACGGTTGAGCTGAGCAGCAGCGGCCGCTGGTTCCAGAGGAACAGTTCGAACCGCGACAGCTGCCGCGCCCCCTCATGAAAGATGCCGAGGTCGCCCTCCTGCCGCCGGATGTCTCCAGCTGCCGTCAGGACCGCGAAGGTCTCGCCATCTTTCAGCACGAACGGCAGCGGCCCCGGCCGTGAGGCTTGGGCGACGACGCCATAGTGCAGCGGCAGGCCCTCGTCAGGCATAGGCAAGACTCCTGAGAACAGGCTATCGATCAGGTGTTCCGTCGCCGGATGCGGCGGCAGCGACCCCACAGTAACCTTGGCTTTTCTGGGGTTCGCCTTGTTGGGAAAAGGCCGTGGAAGGCTTTTCCCACCAACAACCAGTCCATTTTGGCTGGCTGAGCGAGCCGTAGAGCCGCTCATAGTCGTCAGCCATCCGCGGGGCGGTGTAGCAGGCGTCAAACATGGACCGGACCCCGGCCCGGTCGATCGTCACCACCCGCTGGGTCGCGGCCACGGCCGCCTCGTGCGAGTCGACGACAAAACCGGTCACCCCGTCGTGCATCACCTCGGGCACCGAACCGTTTCGCCAGGCGATGACCGGTGTCCCGCAGGCCATCGCCTCGATCATCACCAGGCCGAAGGGCTCTGGCCAGTCGATCGGGAAGAGCAAGGCCCGGGCCCGGCCGATGAACTCCTGCTTGTCGATGTCGTCGATCTCGCCGACGAACTCGACCAGCGGGTTGTCGGCAATCAACGGCCGGATTGCCATCTGAAAATAGTCCCGATCAACCCGATCGATCTTGGCCGCCACCCGTAGCCGCAGGCCGACCGCCGTGGCAATGGCGATGGCCCGGTCAAGTCGCTTCTCAGGGGCGATTCGACCAATGAAGACCAGGTAGTCGTCGGCTTCCGGCACCAGGGCATAGCGATCAGCCGGCAGCCCATGATGAATCGTCGCCTGCCAGTTTGCGCGTGGCAGCGGCGTCCGCTGGTGGTCTGAGATCGAGACCAGCGGAATCTCGGCGAACACCCGGTAGAGTTCGGGCAGGTCAGTCAGGTCGAGCCGGCCGTGCTGCGTGGTGACGTGCGGTACGCCCAGCCGGCTCGAGAGTGGGAAGTGCAGGTGCCCGGTGTGAAAGTGAATGATGTCGAACCGATGAGCCTGCCGGCAGACCGCCTCGAGTTGCAGCGTTTCGGGCACGGTCGGGTCGACCGGCTGATGGCCCAGCCGCAGCGCCTGTGGCACGCAGGCGTGGAGGTCGGCCGAGGTCTGGGAATCACCGCTGGCAAACAGCGTGACCTCATGACCGCGGCTGACGAGTTCTTCGGTCAGAAAATGGACGACACGTTCGGTGCCCCCGTACTTTTTGGGCGGCACGCTCTCGTGGAGCGGCGCCACCTGGGCGATTCGCATGGCCGGCAGACCTCTGGACGGGACTCCTGAAAAGCAGTCGGCGAATCGTTCCGAGGGGGTATCCTGCCGCCTCTCGACGGGCGTCCCGACGGCGTCTCCCGTCACTGCCCCAGCCCCGCGTCCAGCGCGACACGCGGACGAAAAATAGTCGCGTGGTTGGCCACCGGGCAACTTAGGCTCTGGAGTGCGAATCGTTGCGATGGACACCCCCGAGGTTTGGGCTGGCAGGAGCATCAGCGACATTGCTCACTCGATTCACCCCGGCAGCGCCATGCCACGCCTTTTGACGGTCCGCCTTCGTGTCTTCCAGCAAAAACCATTCTTCAAAGCCCGAAGCGCACCCTGAGGGAAACCACGTGTGTGATCCACGAACCGCGCATTCCCTCGGCTCGCGGCTCGGGCTTCCCGGCATGCGGTAGCCCACGACTTTGCGGCTGAACCGATTGACGACGACGGCTAGGTAGCCCCAGTCGTTCGCCGTCCAGAGATAGGAAATGTCCGTCGCCCACTTCCGGTTCGGTGCCTCAGCCACGAAGTCCCGGGCGAGCACATTGGGTGCCGCCTGCTTCGTCGGGTCTGCCTTGGTCGTCGTCGGCCTGAAGACCTTGGGGACACGGCTTCGGAGCCCTCATTCCTGCATCGCTCGCTGCACCGTGTTCCGGCAGGCCCGCTCGAGATCGTCTCAAGAGGCCAACTGTCCGTGGAAAAAGCCATCCATGGCCCCGTACCCGCGAATGCGGGCGAACGATAGTCCACTCGGGCAACACCCGAAAACGCCGAAGGTTTTCGGTGTTACCGATCGCCGCATCCTGCGGCGGCAGACTTTATCCACAGCCTGCTAAGACCTTGGCGATCTTCTGGCTTCCGTAGACGCCGTGCGATTCAGAATGAACCTGCCTCACAGCCTCTCGGATTCGCTCTCGACACATCGAGCGGGCACTCGGTGGCCGCCCCACTGACTCGTAGTAGCGAGACTTCGAGACTCTGAGGATATGGCACATGACAGCAATCGGGTAGGTGTCGCGATGCTTATGGATCCAGGCGTGCTTCACTGCGACTCCTGCGCGAAGAACGCCGTCGCTTTTTTTAAGATCTCACGCTCAATATCGGCCCGCTTGAGTGCTCGTTTCAGCCGCTTGTTCTCTTCCCTCAACTCCTCCAGCGTGGACGCTGGACCGGTCTCGCCAGATGTGCCGCCGTGCTTGCCAACCCACTGCCGTAGGGTCGGCTCACTCACGCCGACAGCAAGAGCTGCTGCCGCGATCGAATACTTCTGCTCAGTGACTAGCTGCACTGCGATACACCCATGCCGGGAAGCCCGAGGCGCGAGCCGAGGGAATGCGGTTGGTGGATCACAAACGTGGTTTCCCTCAGCTTGCGCTGCGGGCTTTGAAGCATGGAATTTTTGGCTTGTAGCCGCTCAGCGCACCATCAAAGATCGCGTGTGAGGCTTCCTGCAATCTTCCGTCACCACGATTGCCGCTGCTTCCATGGTCGGAGAGAACCGCAGTTGCATCTGGCGGAGGAACAGCTCATTGACGAGATGCTCCATTGGCCAGGCCGAGGGCCTGACGCCGCTCGTCGTAGCGTTCGGTTCCCCCCTCCACGCAATAGCCCTCGGCCTCAAGGGCCAGTCGCAGATCGGCCTCGGCGGTGAGGGCATCGTCTTCGCAAAAGAGGGGCTGCCGATAGTCCTCCGGCAGCAGATCGAGCCGGGGCCTAAGAAAGTGACGATGGCAGACCTGGCTGTGCAGTCGCTGTCCTTTGGGCGTGTGATGCCCCTCGCGATGCTGGCGAATCCGGTCGGCCACCGGCTGGCTGGTCTGGCCGACGTAGAGATACCCAGCGGCAGGCCGGCCAGCGGCCCGCGGATCGAGTTCAATCACGTAGAGATGCCAGACCGTCAGGTCACCGTTGACCGTGTAGCCGTCGCAGCGAAGCCGCTGCCGGAGGATTTTTTCGGCCGCCTTGATCCGCTGCTGCTGCGTTGGGCTGATGAAGGGCTGGTCACGCCCCCCGGGCAGGTCAGCTGCGGGCATCGCCGCATAGACGACATTCATCACCCGCAGCCGGCGGGCCCGGTGTGAAGTCTTGACCCAGCGGTCGAGTTCCAGGCCGGGCCGCTGCGGCAACGTCTTCACCACCACCCGCGGCCGGTCGGGATGCCGCCGCGGCCCGGCCAGGTCGTCTGTCTTGAGCACGCAGAGCCAGACTCGGCGGGTTTCACCGCCGGGCATTGATCGTCGGGGCATCGCCTGTCTTTCCAAAACGGCTGAGCCCGAGCCCTCAGGTCGGCTGCTCGGTCGGCCGGATGAGGATGTCGTGGACCTGCACGTGCGGCGGGCAGGCCAGCATGTAGATAACCGCCTCGGCTACATCATCGGCCCCAAGCACCCTGAACCGTGAATAGGTCTCGCGGGCCTGCTCCTCGGACTTCAGATAGTGACTGGCAAAGCCGGTCTCAACGTAGCCGGGGCAGATCTCGCCGACGCGAATCGGGTCGCCGGCCTCGCGGAGTTCCAGCCGCAGGCTCTCGGTCAGAGCCCGCACCGCATGCTTGGTGGCACCGTAGAGGCCCGCCCCCGCCGGCACCCGCTGGCCCGCCATCGAGCCGATATGAATGATCTGGCCCGACACCTTGCGGGCCCGCATCTCGGCCAGGGCCTCGCGGGTGCAGATGCAAAGGCCAAGAATGTTCACCTCGAGCATCTCCCGCCACTCTTCCACCCGGCCGGCCGCCAGCGGGGCGGCATGGCCGAGGCCGGCGTTGTTGATCAGCACATCAACGCCACCAAATCGCTCACGGGCTGCGGCGAAGGCTGCCTTTACCGAGGCTTCATCACGGACATCACAGCCCACCGCCAGCGTGCTCTCAGCGTTCCAGTCGGCCCCGGCGAGAATTTCGGCCACCCGGTCCTGCCGGCGGGCACAGCCGACCACCCGCATGCCGTCGGCCAGCAGCCGCCGGGCAATCGCCGCCCCGATGCCACTGCTCGCCCCGGTGACCAGTGCCGTTCGTCCCACCCATTGCTGCATCCCGTGTCGTTCCGCCAGTTGTGTCATGCTGTCCTCGGTGCCTTGTGCGTAACCAGCCTCCCAGGCTCTGTCTGAAAACCCACTACCTGGCTTCGAGCGGCTCATTTGCTCTCTGACTACGTCCGGCTCCATTGCCAGATCCGCAAATCTGGCTGCTTCGCCATCCTTGCCAGAGACCAAAGCAGCTCGCTCTCGGGCCAACGGTAGCCTTTCTAGACAGAACCTGGTGCGAGTCTACGGGACGCCACTCACCTGATAACCACTACACTAAACCAAGTCCCACCGACGCTGCACCCCGCTGGCAAAAACTGATGTACACCGACGAACTCCCACCCCAGCACGCCGGCACGATCTTCGTCACCGGGGCCACCGGCTATGTCGGCGGCCGGCTGGTGCCGGCCCTCCTGGAAGCGGGCTACCGGGTCCGCTGCCTGGTGCGAGAGCCCCGCAAGCTTGATGCCCGCCCCTGGCGGCAGCATGACCGGCTGGAGGTGGTGGCCGGCAACCTCGATGACGCCGAGGCGGTCGCCGCGGCCCTGGTGGGCTGCCGGGCGGCCTATTATCTCGTCCACTCGATGGTGGCCACCGGCGGCACCTATGCCGACCGCGACCGCGACCTGGCCGGGAATTTTGCCAAGGCAGCCCGGACTGCGGGCGTTGGCCGCATCATCTATCTGGGCGGCCTGGGTGAAATGGGCCCCGACCTCAGCGAGCACCTCCGCTCGCGGCGGCAGGTGGAAGAGGAACTAGCCTCCTCCGGTGTGCCGGTGACCACCTTCAGGGCGGCGATGATCATCGGCTCGGGCTCGGCCTCGTTCGAGATCCTTCGCTACCTCGTTGAGCGGCTGCCGATCATGGTGACGCCCAAGTGGGTCACCACCCAGTGCCAGCCGGTGGCGATCGCCGATGTGCTGCACTGGCTGGTCCGCTGCCTGGAGGTACCGGAGACCGCCGGCAAGACCCTGGAGATCGGCGGGCCCGACGTGCTGCCCTACCGGGAACTGATGCGAGTGATGGCCGAAGAGCTGGGCCTGCCGCGGCGGATCATCCTGCCGGTGCCAGTGTTGACCCCGCGGCTGAGTTCGCTCTGGATCAATCTGGTAACGCCAGTCTCGTACCGAATTGCTCGGCCACTGGCTGAGGGCCTGAAGAACCGGGTCGTGGTCACTGACGACACCACGCAGCAGCTGATGCCACATGCTGCGCTTGGGGCCCGGGAGGCGATTCACCGGGCGCTGGCCAAGATCGAACGGCAGGCGGTGGAAACCCGCTGGAGTGTGGCTGGCCCGGTTCCCGGTGATCCTTCCTGGGCTGGTGGCACCGTCTTCACCGACAAGCGGACCGTCGAGATCGAGGCCGACCCTGCCAGCGTTTATGCAGCCGTCTGCCGCATCGGTGGCGGCAACGGCTGGTATGCCGGCGACATCCTTTGGCGGCTGCGAGGCTGGATGGACACGCTGGTGGGCGGGCCGGGCCTGCGGCGGGGCCGGCGGCATCCCGAGACGGTCGAGTTTGGTGAGACCCTCGACTTCTGGCGGGTCGTCGGCATCGACCGTGACCGGTCTCTTTCCCTGCGGGCCGAGATGAAGCTGCCGGGCGAGGCCCAGCTTGACTTTCAGATCGAGCCACTGGCCGAGTCGCCCGAGAAACCACTCTCCCGACTGGTGATGACTGCCCGCTACCGGCCCCGGGGGCTGTTCGGCCTACTCTACTGGTACGCCGTGGTGCCGCTGCACGAACTGGTCTTCGGCGGCATGCTACGGGGCATCCGCAAGACGGCTGAGGCGTTGCACCGCACCAGCACCGTTGTCGAGCAGCCTTCTCATGCTCGTGAAGAAGCCCCTGGCTACGGCCGGGCCCGCCTCTGGCTGGGCATGAGCGGCGTCGGCAGCATCGTGGTGCTGGCGGCATTGGGCCTGATTTTTGATCTGCCGGGGCGGCTGCTGCCAGCGGCAGACGCGCCGCTGGCGGATCATCTGGGCGGCCTGGCCGCGTTCGTGCTCGCCTATGCCGCGGTTCAACTCCCTTTCGATTGCTTTGGCGGCTACCTGCTGCCGCAGTGGTACCGTCGCCGGCATCCGCCGCTGGGAGAATTTCTGGTGGGGCTGGCCCGCGGCGTGGCCGTGCATGGCGGCCTGCTGCTGGCTGCCGGCACCGTGCTGCTGTTGGCCGGACGAGCGGCGGGGGGGCTCGGGGTTGTACTGGGAGCGATGGGGCTGTTGCTGGTCCTGTTACGAGGCCGCGTGGCGATTGCCGCCGCCTTGTCACCACTGGAACTGACGCCCAGGTCCCCGGTGCTTAGCGATGCTCCTGCCCTGCCCGCATTACCGACTTATATGGCCGAGTCGGCCGACGAGGGCTTCACCGGCGCGGTGGTCGGGATCTTCCGGCCCCGGCTGCAGCTCCTGCCGATGCGGTGGCAGGAAACCCTCGACCCGGAAGCGTTTACGGTGGCGGTGCAGCGGCGGCAGCTGGCGATCCAGACCGGCGGCTGGTGGCGGGGCCGGCTGCTAGCGATCGGCTTTACGTTGGTCGGGGTCGGTCTGGCGGCGGTTCTCGTCGGTGGCGACCGGTTGGCGACGGCAGAGGGAATCGTGAGCTTCAGCCTGATCTTTACCCTTTGGTCGTTTCTGGGCCTGCTGGTGCTGCCGACCCCCAGTCGCCGCGGCGTAGCCGACGTTGACCGGAATCTGCTGGCGACGGGCTGCGACCGGGACAATCTCGAACGGACGATTCAGCTGCTGGACGACCTGCAGGACCGCGAACGCCAGCGGCCACCGGTGATCGAGACGATCTTCCACCCGGTGCCAAGCGTCGAGGCCCGGCTGCGGGGGCCGCACGCTCCCGGCATGCGGGGCTGTTGGGATGCGGCCCGCACGGCAGTCTTTTTAAGCGCCGCCGGGCTCGGCCTGCTTGGCCGGGCAGTTCACTGCAACTGCGGCCGCCCCGCCCTCTGGGCCTTTTTGCCGATCGATTGAACCATCTGCTGCCGGAAACCAGTCGTTTTTTTGGTGCGGCTTCGCCCCTCCCCGAAAAGACCCGTGCTTCGAAGCCCGAAGCGCAAGCTGAGGGAAACGGCTCTTTGTGATCCCCAAAACGCATTCCCTCGGCTCACGCCTCGGGCT
>CBFIHA010000113.1:0-12068 GCA_965662195.1 uncultured Pirellulales bacterium | reverse complement strand
GGAAAAAGCCCTCCATGGCCTCTGTCCGCGAAGGCGGACGAACGCCTGCCCACTTGGGCAACACCCCAAAAAGCGGAGGATTTTCGGGGTTGCCGGTCGCCGCATCCTGCGGCGGCAGACTGTTGCCACAGTCGGCTGATGGCTTGGCGAGCCCATCGACGCAGAAAGTTGGTCGGCTGGCGACTGCTTCGAAGTAGGCGAGGTTTTCCGTGCCGGTGCCGTTGCGGGCAAAGGTCGGTGCCGGTGGATGCCAGAGGTGAACCGCCGCTGTCCGCAGCAGAATTGAAGCCGCCCGCACCCCGATTCGTTCCAGCCGATGCTGAAGATCCCGGTCTTCGAAGCCCCAGCCAACATACTGCTCGTCGAACCCGTTGATCCGCTCGTAGTCGCTTCGCCAGAGACCGATGTTGTTGCCAGAGAGACGCGGCCGCATGGGTGTGCGGCAGCACTCATAGACCTTCGCCCGCAAGCCCTTCAGTCGCAGGCGCAAAAGTTCCCTGGCGGGAAGTTGTTGCGGAAACCGACCGGCACGGAGGGACGCAGCGTCGACAGGCTCTGTTGTGGCCTCATCCAATCGCACGCAGTCGCCCGCCACTACCCGACCCTGCTGCCGCGTCCGCAGGTGAATGGCCAGGTGATCGGGTGGCAGGATGCAGTCGCCATCGGTGAACAGCAGGTAGGGTGCGTTCGAGGCAGCGACCCCTTCATTGCGACAGCGGGCGAGGCGGAAGCCGTCGTGCTGATGCGTCGTGAACGTGAGCGGATACGGTAGCTGGCCGACCGCAGCTGCCAGCAGCGGCAGCGTTTCGTCACGGGAGCCGTCATCGGTGACGACCACCTCGAACCGGCCAGCCACACCCCGCTGGCCTGCCAGCGATTCCAGGCACCGCTGCAGGTGACGGGGCCGCTCAAAGGTCGACACGATAACCGCGAGATCTGTACCCAAGTGAACCCCTCTGCCAGTTGCTGGTAGAGAAGTCGGCCGGTTTGAAGGAACCGGTTGAGGAATAATGACCAGCCGCCTACCAGCCGCGAAAGCTGGCGAAGCAGGGCGGCGTGGGGGCCTTCCCTGTCCCCCTGGCCAGAGCAGACAGGCCGCCGCCGAAGACTGACGAGGCATGCGTCTCTGCGATCCGCCGGCCTCAGGCAATGCCTTCGGCCCGCATCGCTTCCCAGTCGGCCGCGGATGGCCGCGCGATTGTGCCGCAGAGAAAGTCGCCCACTGGAAAGGCGACGTTGAAGTTTTTGTCCGGGTAGCGGTGGTGCAAAAAGTGGTGCCGGGCCACGAACTTGTAGGCCTGCCAGTTTGCGAAGAACCGCTGCTTCGGCTGGTGCATCTCAAGGTGAATCTGGTTCCAGATCGTGTGGTGCAGGAAGACCACCCCAGGCCAGACGATTGCGCCGATGAGAAAGGTCTGATAGCCGGTGAGAAACGACGCCAGCCAAAGAAGCAGGCTCAGCGGGAGGCTTTCCAGCAGCCCCTCCATGACATTGAGCCGGATACCCCGGTCCTCACCCGGCGGGAGCGGGTCATCGTGAAAGTCCTTGCGGTACTGGCTGTGGTGTTCCACGGCATGACTGGTGAAGATCCGCTTTCGGGCAGACAGGTTTCGCAGAAAATTCAGCTTCGGCATCTTGTGCATCAGTTTGCAGTGCACCTGATGCTCAACCATCGACATGAAAATGACCATCACCACGAACCAGCCGATGAAGGAGAAAACTTGCAGCAACATTGATGGTCCCGGTCTGTTGGGGGTTGGGGGGCGACACGTCGCTGCCGACCACTGGGGACCGCAGGTAGGACGTGGGTTCTAGCAACCTCCTCCGCCTGTGGGCAGGCCGATTTTGTCCTTTTCTTTCATCGCCACCTCTAACCTTGGGGCTTCGGCTTTTTCCTCTGAAAACCGCCTTTTTTTGGCCGCTGGGCATTGCCGCGGCCCCGACGGGGATCGAATCGGGGGGGGCCGGGCCGCTTGCCCTGGCGCTTCGTCGGAAAGGGCCGGTCAATGCTGTCAACCGCCGATGCCGGCGGCGGCGCCGGGGCAAAATGGTGCAGGATGGCGGCCGCCACGTCGGTGGGTGGGTGGCCTGCTTCGATCAGTCGTTCGATTAGTGGGGCCTCGCGGGGGAACGGCTCAGACTCATCGCCTTCGAGCTTTGCCAGCAGTTTGCCGAAAAGCGTGTCGGTCCGCCGGCTTTCCACCGCTTCGACAGTCGGCATCCGCTCGCGGCGGATACTGGTTCGGGTGAATCGTTCGATGGACTGGAGCTTGTAGAACCCCGCCCCCGAAACCAGGGTGATGGCCCGGCCCTTGCGGCCCGCCCGGCCGGTCCGGCCGATGCGATGGACATAGTCCTCCGGGTCATAGGGCAGGTCGTAATTGACGACCAGCTCAAGGTCGTTGACATCGATGCCGCGGGCGGCAACATCGGTGGCCACCAGAAACTGGAAGGCGGCTTTTTTGAAGCCATTCATCACGCGGGTGCGTTGCGTCTGAGCCATCCCGCCGTGGAGCCCCTCAGCTGAACAGCCGCGGGCCGAGAGCTGGTCGGCCAGCTGCTCGACCATTTGTTGGGTGTTGCAGAAGATGACCCCACTCTTCACATCAAAATAATCGATCAGCCGGGCCAGGGCGTCAAACTTGGCATGGTGCCGCACCTCGTAGTACAGCTGGTCGACAAGTGGCGGCCCATCAAGGTGGCGTTGCTCAATGGTGACGGTTCGGGGATTTTGGGAATAGGCGGTGACGAGCTTTTGGATGAGCGGGCTGATGGTGGCGGAAAAAAACACAGTCTGCCGCTTTGCCGGAGCTGCTGCCAGGATGGCTTCGATGTCCTCCCGAAAGCCCATGTCGAGCATCCGGTCGGCCTCGTCGAGAATCAGCACCCGCACCGACGACAGGTCGAGGGTGCCCCGATTGAGGTGGTCGGTCAGCCGCCCGGGCGTGCCGACCACGATCTGCACACCCCGCTTCAATTCGGCAAACTGCCGCTCGTAGGCCGCACCGCCATAGATCGGCAAGGACCGTACGCCTTTCTTGAAGGCGGCCAGTTTGTGCACCTCGTCGGCGACCTGCGTGGCCAGTTCGCGGGTTGGGGCGAGAATCAGCACCTGCGTCTCTGCCAGCTGCGGGTCGACCCGTTCAATGGCCGGGATGCAGAACGCGGCGGTCTTGCCGGAGCCGGTCTGTGACTGGCCCACCAGGTCGTGTCCTTCCAGCAGGAGCGGGATGGCGGCTGTCTGGATCGGTGCAGCCTCCTCAAAGCCCAGTTGGCGGACCGCCTTGAGCAATTCCGGAGACAGGCCCAGTTGCTCAAAGGGGAGATGCCCTGGCATTGACTCTTCCGGACCAGCGTCGGGGGCACGGTCGGGGGCAGTGCCGGTGTCCGCCCGAGATTTCTTGTGGACTTTCTTGATTTTTCGCTGCTTCACTGTGGTGCCCTTTCAGGCGTGGCGTCCCAATCATGCTTTCGGGGACGCGGGCGAAAGGGGCAGAAACGTCGACCCGCCGGAGGATCAAGGCGAGCCGAAGCAGGCAGTATTCCCGGGCAAACCGCCCGGCCTGCGTCGTAGAGCGTCTTCTCGAACCGTTATCAGAAAATAACAAAGTCCGAGTGGAATGCCATGAGGCGATCTGCCAGGCCCAGAGACACCAGACTTATCAGGCGAATTGGTAGGCTTTTAAGTTCCTCGTTCCCCCCCTTTGCGTCTCAATGCTGCAACGCCCCTGGAAGAGCCTTGTCTTTGTCACCCTTGAGGCGGTGCTGCTGGCGGTTGCCGCCATAGCCGGAGGTCCGGCCTGGACCGGGATGGTGGTGCTGGCTCTGCTGGCGGAAGTTGCCGCCGGCAGTCAGCTCGCCGGGCTCGCCTGGCTGGTGCCGGCGGTCGCCTGGCTGGCCGCAGCCAGCCTCACTGCCAATCGTGAGCTTTTCTTTCCCTTTGCGATCGCCGTGGCCGCGTTCATGGCCTGCCGGCTGCGGCAGCGGTCGCTGGCTGCCGCGGGCGGGGCGGCTGTGGCCGGTGTGCTCGCCTTCTTGGGCATCCGCCTGGCCCAGCAGGCGACCTGGCAGGTGCTGGCCACTGAAGCGGCGGTGGCCGGCGGCATATTGGTAATTATCCTGGCGGGCTGCCGCTGGCTTCCCGAGCGGCCGTGGCAGACGGGCCTGGTGATGCTGGTAGCGTCGGGGTTGGCCTGCGCCGGCTTGGTGCTGTAGGGCCCAAAGCACCGACGATCCCCGCGCTTACGGCTCTTGATGGTGCGTCTTCGCGTCTGCCCACGCGAAGACCTGCTTCGAAGCCCGAATCGCAAGCTGAGGGAAACGGCACTGCTTCGAAGCCCGAAGCGCAAGCTGAGGGAAACGGCACTGCTTCGAAGCCCGAAGCGCAAGCTGAGGGAAACGGCTTTTGATCCAGGAGCCGCATTCCCTCGGGTCGCGGCTCTAGCTTCCCGACGCTCGGTACCGCTCAGCGCACCATCAAAAGCGGCGAGCCGGGGGATCAATCGGCGAATGCAGAACAACAGTTATTCATCAGCCCCGCAGCAGCCAGCCGAGGACGACCATCAGGCAGATGACGGCCGTCACCACCACCCACAACGGCTGGCGGTAGTAGGGCAACTCCTCCGCCGAGATATAGTTGCCGCAGGCTGGGCACTGCGGGCTATCCTCCAGCATCTCCTCGCCGCAGTAGGGGCAGGGGAGCGTAGCCGGCTCACCGTTTTCGGCGAGATCGGCGTCGATCCCATCATCACCCCAATCATCGGTTTCGTCGTGCACGTCAGCAATCTCCGAGAGGTTTGTGGTGAGCGTGTCAGGCTGATCGGCGGGCCGGTCGTCCCCCGCCCGTGGCCACCGTGGTCGCCCCGAGCTGATGCCGCGGCTCAAACGGGCAGTGCCGGCAGCCTGAGCCGCAGCAGGCTCCCCGCTTCAGATGGCAGGCGGCGGTGAAAACAACACAGCCGTTTTCCAGGTAGAACTCGGGGGCGTCGTCTGCTCGTGCAGCCGGCTTGCCCGGGGCCGATGCAGCCACAGGCTCAGCCGGCGTTTCCTCCCGCCGTGATGGTCCATCCATGTCCGGTTCCTCGTCGCCTTCCCTGCAACGTGTCGTCGTGCTCTCCGGAGCCGGCATAAGTGCCGAAAGCGGCCTGAAGACCTTTCGCGGCAGCGGTGGCCTCTGGGAGGGGCATCGCGTCGAAGAGGTCGCGACGCCCGCCGCCTGGGCGGCCGACCCGGCCCGGGTGCTCCGATTCTACAACGAACGTCGAAAACAGGTGCGGCTGGCTGCACCCAACGCCGCCCATCGGGCGCTGGCCGAGCTCGAGCAGGGCTATCAGGTCGATATCGTCACCCAGAACATTGACGACCTGCACGAGCGGGCCGGGTCGCGCCAGGTGCTGCACCTGCACGGCGAAATCATGCTGGCCCGCAGCACAGTTGACGCGAGCCACCTGGTGCCGCTGGGCGACCGCGACATCGCCGTCGGCGACGCCTGCCCGCTCGGTGGCCAGCTGCGGCCGCACGTGGTCTGGTTCGGCGAAGAGGTTCCGGCCCTGGCAGCAGCGGCTGACCTGGTCGGGCAGGCCGATATCCTGCTGTGCGTCGGCACCTCGCTGCAGGTCTATCCGGCGGCGTCGCTGGTCTTTCTGGCCCCCGACGAGGCCCGGCGAATCGTCATTGATCCGCAGATTCCCGACACGATCACGCGGACCAGCTTTGAGTGTCTGGCCCAGCCGGCCAGCGAAGGTGTCCCGCTGATGGTGGCCGAACTGTTGCGGCATGCGGAGCTGGAGTAAATCGGCACTTGCCTTCTGGCCGACTGCCGTTAGCGTTCCCGCGAACGGTCGTTTCACCATCGAGACGAAGGACTCACTCGATGTTCACCAGAAGGTCCTATCTGAAGACGAGGAGTCCTGCGTCATGTGCTTTGGAAACATTTTTGGAACCGGCGCGCGTCGCGTCGGCATTGCTGCCGCCGTGATAATCGGCATGAGTGCACCCAGTTCGGCCTGGGCCGAGTGGTCTTATGAGTCTGGGGGAGTCGTCTCCGGCTCGTCCGGCGGTTCGTCGGGCGGCTGGCAGTCAAGCTACGGCTCAAACGGTGGCTCGTCGGGGGGCAGTTACGGCTCGAGCGGCGGCAGTTCGGGCAGCAGTTACGGCTCGTCGGGCGGCAGCCACGGCGGTCGGCGGGCCGCGCGGCGGGCGGCTCGGCGAGCGCGGCGGCACGGGTCATCCGGCGGCTCGTCGGCCGGCAGCTACGGGTCATCCGGCGGCAGCTACGGCTCGTCCGGTGGTTCGTACGGTTCGTCGGGCGGCAGCTCAGGCACAAGCGACGGCTGATGCGATCCTGCAACAGTCGCGCCAATCATGGTCGCTGTGGAGGCTTATTCCTTCGGTTGGCGGAAGGTTTCTGTAGTGTCCGAGCTGGCCTGGATTGTCATCGGCGGTCTGCTGATGAGCCTGATCGCGATGGTCGGCAGCGTCACGATGATGCTGCCGCCGTCGCGGCTTGAACAGCCGCGTCGTCCTTGCCCAGCCGATTTCCATATTGTCAATCTGGCCCCGACGCCACGGACCGGCCTCCACTTTCCAGGAGACATGCCATGGCGAATGCTTCATTCTCAGCTCTCTTTTTTCACACGTCTTTCATTGCCTGCTCGTGCCTGCTGCTGGCTGCTGGTTGTGCAGACCGTGGGGTCGAGGCCGACCCGGCAGCGGTGGTCGAACCGGTTGCCACGCCGGCGGACCCCCGCGAGACGGTCCGGCTTGATGACCCCAGCCTGCTGGCCGGCATTCCCGGCCACGGCCCGCTGACCGCGGCCGAAGTCTCCCACTGGCTTGCTGAGCCGACGAGCCTCGCGGCGCTTGCCATCGAACTGCCCGACTGGCTTGCTCCCGGGGCAGGGCAGCTCAAGGATCTGTCTGACAATCCGCTGTCGCGGGCCAAGATCGAACTGGGCCGGCAGCTCTTTTTTGACACCCGGCTGTCGGCCGACGGGTCGCTCAGCTGTGCCGGCTGCCATCAGCCTGAGCATGGCTTTGCCTTTCCCCGGCCGCTGGCAAGCGGCGTAGGGGGTGAGCCGGGCCGCCGGCATCCGCCGACGCTGCTCAACCGCATCATGCTGGCCGTGGGTGACGACCGGCAGCTCTGGGACGGTTCAGCCAGCTCAGTGGAGGATGCGCTGCTGCACACGCTGGCCGATGAACGTGAGATGGGTGCCGACCCCACCGTGACGATCGCCCGGCTCGAGGCGATTGAGCCTTACCGGCTGCAGTTTGCCCAGCTCTATGGCGGTGTCTCCTGGCCGGCCATCGGTGACGCGCTGGGCGGCTTTGTCCGCTGCCTGGTTACTGGCGATTCACCCTATGATCGGGCGGTGCAGTGGCGAACCTACGAGCGGCTGCCGGAAGACCTGCTGGCTGCCGACCCCGAGCTTTCGGCCCGGTTCCTTGCCGCCCAGCAGGCAACCGCCGCCCAGCCCCTGTCGGCGGCGGCCCGGCGGGGCGAGCAGCTGTTCTTTGGTAACCGGGCCTGGTGCAGTGCCTGTCACAACGGCGTGAACTTTACCGACGAGCAGTTTCACAACATCGGTATCGGCCTCGACGGGCCCAGCCCCGACCTGGGCCGTTTTCTGGTGACCGGCCGCGACGCCGACTGGGCTGCCTTCAAGACGCCGACCATTCGTAACGCCTCGGCCACGGCCCCGTACATGCATGACGGCAGCCTACCGACGCTGGCGGCAGTCGTTGACTGGTATGCCCAGGGCGGCCGGCCCAACCGCAACCTCGACTACCGCTTCAGCTGGCTCGAGCCCGGCTCTTTGTCACCGCAGGACAAGGCCGATCTGGTCGCCTTCATCGAAGCCTGCGGCGGCCCGTTGCCCCAGGTTGAGACTGGCCGGCTGCCGGAGTGAGACTTCACATGCCGGGCAACTTTTGAAGGTTCCACGAGGGACAGCGTTCGATAGAATGGCGACAAGTTAAACCATCGACAGGAGGTCAGATTCTCATGACAGCCAGCGAACGCACCCTCCTCGACCGGCTCCGCAAACTCCCGCCAACTCGCGTTGCCGAGGTCGCCGACTTCGTCGATTTCTTGGTCAGCAGAGAAGAGCGGATAGCAGCAGTCAGCCGGCTGACTGACGGGTTTCGTCGTTTGGATGCCGCGATGTTGCCACCGCTTTCTGAAGAAGAAGTTGACGCAGAACGACGGGCTGTCCGCTCCACTGGTGTAGAGGGAGAGAGCGTGTGACGATGCGCCGCTGGGTGCTCGATACCAACGTTCTCATATCTGCCATTCTTTCTGCCGGTGTGCCAAGACGACTATTTGTCTCAGCGCTGGCTGGCAGCTACCGGTTGTGTATCAGCCAGGTGATGCTCACCGAGTTACAGACAGTCCTCGCCAGACCAAAGATCGCTGCCAGACTGAACCGGTGTAGTCTGGCCCCCGCAGCGATCGTGCGAGATGTTGAGACGATCGCACACGTAGTCACGCCTGCAGAGGTTCCGCGAATAGTTCCAAACGATCCTGATGACGACCATGTGGTTGCGGCGGCGTTGGCCTGTCACGCTGACCTGATTGTCACCGGTGATCGACGGCACCTGCTGACCCTCAATTCCGTCGGTGGAATTCCAATCGTTACCGCAGCCGTAGCCCTCAGACAGCTCGGCGTCCTCGAGCGTGACGGCTGAGGCTGCTGCGGAAGAGTCGCATGGCGTCCCTCCCGCAGGTCCGGCCATCACGCTATCTCACCCAGCCATCAGCCGCACGGCAGCCACCGCCGTGAAGGCCAGCAGCAGGGTGTCGAACAACTTTTGGGGCAGCCGCCGCACCACCAGCAGGCCGAAGACCAGCCCGGCGACCACGCAGGGGGCCAGCACCAGATCGATGAGCAGGCTGTCACGGTCGATCAGGCCGAGGCTGGCACTGAAAGGCAGCTTGCCGATGTTGAGTACGAAGAAGAACCAGGCCCCCGTCGCCACCAGCCGGAGTTTCGGCAGGCTGACGGACAACAGATAGAGGGCGATCACCGGCCCAGCCGCATTGGCCAGCATGGTGGTGACACCCCCGAGCACGCCCATCGACCAGGCGAAGGCGTGCGTGTGCGGCACGCTGGCAAACAGGTCGGCCCGCCACATGCGGGCCAGCTGGCCGCCGCAGAGCAGCAGAATGATGCTGCCGATCAGCGGCCGGAAGGCAGCCTCGTCGAGTCGGCCGAGCAGAGCCCAGCCGACGATCACGCCGACCACTGCCGGCGGCAGCAGCCGCAGCACGTACCGCCAGTCAACCTCCCGGCCGACCAGCCAGACGGCGCAGCAGTCGCCCACAATCAGCAGCGGCAGCAGCACCCCGGTTGAGGCTTTTGCCCCGAAGACGTGGGCGAAGATCAGCACATGCACCAGGCTCACCCCGGCCAGGCCGCTCTTGGAAATGCCCACGCCCGCCGCCCCGAGCGTCAGCAGCAACCAAGACATCAGCGGGAGGTCAGGCATCGGCGAAGCGGAGTATGGCTGGAGGAAATACCCTCCGGAGGCGACTGGTTTGTGTCCGTTGACCGCTCAACAGTAATGTATCGCGAAGAAGTTCCCTACCACCCCCGAAGAAGTACCGATGCGACTCGTGAATCTGCTCTGTGGCCCCCAGCCTCGTCTCTGCGGCCTGCTGGTGGCCGGGTTTCTTCTCACCGCCTTGCCGCTTGTCGCCTCTGCTGCTGACACGGCTCAGGCCGAGCAGTCGGCAGCAGCAGAGCAGCCAGCGAAGCCAGATGCTGGCAGCAAGCCAGATGCTGGCGGCGAGGCAGCTCCGCTGATCTCGCATGAGCATCTGAACCTCAGCCTGCGGCCGCTCACCGCCGATGAGTTGGCGAAAGAGGCAACCCGCTGGCGGGATCGGCTGCAGGAAAAGGTGGCTGAGATCAGTGCCCTGCGGATGGGAAAAGACAGCGACGCCGCGGCAGCCCCAGGCTCAGCACTTGCCAGACTTCAGGAGGAGCGGACAGTCCTGATCGACCGGCTGCGGCTGGTCCTCGACGAATGGGAGCGGAAGGGCGGAGACCCGAAAGAGTACCGGCTCTACGCGACCGCTGTCAGCGGCATTGAGGTCGATGTCAAGGATGCCGGGGCCACGCTGCAGTTCTTGAAGGACTGGCTGCTCTCACCACAGGGGGGGCTGCGCTGGGCGGTGAACATCGTCACCTTCCTCGCCATCCTCTTTGCATCCTGGGTGCTTTCGAAGCTGCTCAGTAGTCTGACCGGCAAGGCCCTCTCCCGGGTCAAGGGAGCGTCGACATTGCTTCGCAGCTTCGCCGTCAACTTTGTCCGGCAGGCGACGCTGATCATCGGCCTGGTAATGTCCCTTTCAGCCCTCGAGATCAACACCAGCCCGCTGCTGGCTCTCATCGGCGGGGCCGCCTTCGTGATCGGTCTGGCGCTGCAGGGGACGCTTTCGAATTTTGCCCAGGGGCTGTTGATCCTCGCCTATCGGCCATTTGACGTTGGCGACTGCATCGATGCCGCCGGCGTCAGTGGCATCGTCGACTCGATGAACATGCTCTCGACCACGATCCGCACCTTCGACAACAAGCTGATGATCGTTCCCAACGGCAAGATCGGCGGCGACACCATCACGAATGCCACCGCCAGTGAAACCCGCCGTGTCGACATGACTTTTGGTATTGGCTACGGCGATGATGCCGCCCAGGCGCAGGCAATTCTCGAGCGGATTGTCACCGGCCATCCATTGGTGCTGAAGGATCCGGCCCCGGTGATCCGGCTGAACGAACTGGCCGATTCCTCGGTCAACTTCATCGTCCGCCCCTGGTCGAAGACGGGCGACTACTGGACGATCTATTGGGAAGTCACCGCGGCGGTCAAGCGTGAGTTCGACGCCGCCGGCATCTCGATTCCTTATCCGCAGCAGGATGTGCACGTCTACCGCACTGATGCATAATCGGGTGGTTGCGTCGTGGAATCATCCGCGGCGTGCCTGGTGGGTGGTCAGGTGGGGCTGAAGCCCCCGGCCGAGCCACCGACAAAGGCCCACCGAACACGACGTGACAACATCTGACATCATCCTGGTCCTCATCGGCTCGTTCTGTGGCGGGTTTCTCAACGCCGTCGCCGGTGGCGGCGGCCTGGTCTCGCTGCCGGTGATGGTGAGCGTCTTTCCGACCGCCCCGCTGGCAAACCTGTTTGGCACCACCAAGGCAGCAATGGTCTGGGGCACTGCCTGGGCCGCCCGCTCCTATGCCCAGCAGGTCGCGTTGCCCTGGCGGCGACTGCTGCCGGCGGTCGTCATGGCCGTCATCGGCAGCGTGGCCGGTGCCTGGCTGCTGACGCAGTTTCCGTCGGAGTGGCTGCGACGGTTGTTGCCGCTGCTGCTGGCGGTGGTCTTTGGCTACACGCTCGCCAGCCGGCAACTCGGCCGGGACCATGCCCCGGCCCATTCGTCCCGCGGCGAAACGCTCTGGGCAGGGTTGATTGCCCTCGGTCTGGGCCTCTACGACGGCTTCTTCGGGCCCGGCACCGGCAGCTTTTTTGTGTTTTTGTTTGTGCGGGTGCTGGGCTATGACTTCCTGCACGCCTCGGCCGCCGCCAAACTGCTCAACAGTGCCACCAACTTCGCGGCCATCGTTGTGTTTGCCGCCGCCGGTGCCGTCTGGTGGAAGCTTGCCCTGCCGATGGCGGTGATCAACATTCTCGGGGCGAGTCTTGGTACCTGGCTGGCACTCCGCCGCGGTAGCGGCTTTGTCCGCCGCGTGTTCCTCGTCATCGTCGCCGGCCTGATTCTCAAGACCGGCTACGATGCCTTCTTCAGGCCGCCAATCGCGGAACAGCCAGTCACAGCGTCGTCAGCCGCGCTGCAGCCTGCGTCTGAAATCGCCTTACAGCCCGAACATTCGGCTAAGGAGTGAGCCTGCCAACGAGTCGCTGGCGACACCGGGTTCGGCGTCTGTGAACTGCCATGCTGCATCAAACCGCCAGACCACCAGTTCGTCGGCGGCTGACCGCAGCAGCAGTCGATTGCCGGCAGGGAAACTCTCTGCGGCAAGGGGTCGGAGGCTGCCGAGGCT
>CBFIHA010000112.1:0-12120 GCA_965662195.1 uncultured Pirellulales bacterium | reverse complement strand
CCAGTCGATCCAGATGGCGTAATCGGGCCCCACGCCATTGCGGGCAAATTCAGCGTTGTAAAAGTCGCGACCGCTCCCTTCGTTGACGCGGTTCTCCATCACGAGCAGCGTTTTCGGACTTGTCTTGGTTTTGGGGAGGAAGACTTGAATTTCCTGTGGCTCTTTGACCGTCCCTACAACGTGGTGGGCACTGATGTGCGAATGGGCGAAGTTGGGGACGGGCGAGGCGCCCAACACTTCGATGAACCGTCGCTCGGGCGGGGCCGCGTCTGTCACTCCCGCGCGAACGGTCAGGCGATAGGTGCCCCTCGGCCAGTGCGCGGCGATCCGCACGGAGTGCGCGACGCTTCGCACGCTGCTGAACAGGCCCAGATACGCCCCGGTCTTCACGTCAGGCAGGCTCAAGTAGTGGGCCCCCTGCGTGATGATCGTCTCCCAGAGCCTGTCTCCGTGGTAGGCGTCGAGGGCGTCCTTGAACCCGTAGGACTGTGGCGACGGCGCTCCCTCAAACTCGTCCCAGTGCCAGTAGAATTCCCACCACTTCGATCCCGCTTTGGCCTTGAGTTCTTTGACGTGATTCGCGTGTCGCGGCTGTGCGGCGGCGGCATCCACGGAAGACATCCACGATTTGTTGCGTCGCCGCCAGTCGACCGTGTCAGCGAGCTGCTTGATGATCTCCGCGGTCTTGACTTCCGCCTCGATGTGGATTCTCTGCGGCTTGGTGAGGCCTTGCACCTGCTCGAACGCCGCATCGATCGCTTCGCGGCTGAGCTGCTGATAGAGCAGTGCCTGTTCACTCGACATGAAGAGCGCGCCCCCGGCAGTATCGAACCCGTCGGCGACATCGTCGGAGGGAAGCGGACGCACGTCCACCTCGACGCCGAGGAGGGCGAGGATCGTGTTTCGATACTCACGGCGATTGAGCCGCCGCAAGGGCACACGTGGGCCGGCATCGGCTAGCAGGCGGCGGGCGGCGGCAAGGCTGGTGGAGAGTTCGTCGAGCAGCGTTATCTTCTCATCGGCTGCGAGCTGGGGAGCGTCGCTCGGCGGCATCGTGCCGGCGTTGAGCTCATTAAGAACCCGCTGCCAGCGTTCGGCGGCCTCGATCGAGTCGAGCGCGAGCGGCATATTGTCGAGTCGCATGCCTGCTTCAGGCTGCTCTGCCGAATGGCAATCGAGGCAGGCGCGGGCAAAGATCTCGCGATGGAGCGGCGACATCTGTGGCGGTTCAGGCCGTGAGCCCGCTGCGGCTGAGATGGCCTGCCCGAGCACGATCAGCAGGGCCAGCGAACGCTTCATGGTGTCCCCGGCCGTTCGTAAAGCGTGGCCCGCGCGTCGTCGCAGAAATGGGCCGGAAACACGGCCGCGCCATCCCGTTCCAGCGGCGGATACTCGTTGACTCCGACATGCATCAAGACAAAGTCGGTGTCCGGGGGGAGCCGCAATTCGGTCACTGTCGGTTGCCAGGTTTGGGGGTCGCCGTCGAGGTCGAGATGCCGACAGTGGGCATAGGCGAGTGACAGGTCGCGGAGTCGCCCCGGCTCCGAGAGCCGGGCGTCGTTCACCATTGCCGAGGAGAGTGCGAAGAGGCCCACGCTGCATTGATCCCAACTTTCGGTTGACCCATCGGGGGCTGCGGCCCCGCGGTTGAACGCCGCTGAAAATTCGAGCGTGATGAGGCCGCTGGCAATACGGTCACGGTAGGGCCGCAGGTCGATCAGCCGATGCTGATTCGAGGAGAAGCCACGCGCCATCGGCTTGCCCTCGTAGTCGCCCTGAAGCAACTGGAGCATCCCGACGCCTTCGCTGGGCGTCACATTGTCAGTCACTGTGACAATGCGGGCGAAGTCACCCGTCCAGATCCCGTCGCTCGCTGGCAGGCCGGTGACGTTCACCGCCGTTCCCGGCTCGAAGCCTTCTTGCAGAAGCACGCGGCTCCATGGCAAGCCACGGCTGATGACGGCCGCCGCCACGGAGGTGACGGCAACGCTGACCATCGCGATGGTCAATGCCGTCAACAGACTGCCCCAAGGCAGACTGGCAGAGCCGCGGGAGACCACAGCCTCGGCGAGACGTGATGATTGCGGTGACGATATCGTCGGGAGATGCTCAGGGTTCACGTCGCAACCCGCCGCTTCTTCGCAGCCCTGCTCCCGCAAGAGTCCTTCAATCGTGGTCAACCGCAGCCATGCAGTTCGAAAGTCGGCGTCGGTGAGCAGGCGAGCCTCAATCGCCCGCATGTCGTCGGCTGATGCACGGCCCTCAAGACAGCGAGCCACCCGCTCGTCATCAAGGCCGAACGAGTGGTCCATCTGGTGCTTCCGATCAGGGGCGTTCATCAGGCGAGCTCCTCGGTGCTCAGGGTGCGGGTGACGCACTCGTGCAGGGTCAGCCGAATGCGATGCAGTGCCTTGTAGACCGCCATCGCAGTTCGTCCGAGTGAGGTGGCGAGTTCATCGATCCGCACGCCCGGCGTGTAGGCGGCAGTAACCAGTTCGCGCTGCTTGACGGGGAGTTTCGCGAGGCAAAGCCGCAGGGCCTCACGGCGCGGGGCCGTCTCCTCGACTGTTGCGATCGCCGACGCTTCCAGGAGGGCGAAGACCTGCTCACTGAAGACATGGCGGTCACGAGCCCGGGTGCGGCGGAAGGCCAGCGCCTCGAGGCGGGCCGTCCCGAACGCCCAGCGACGAAAGGCCTCCGGCTCCATGCCGGGGGTGAACTTCCGCCACAGCACGGCTGCCACATCCTGCATCACCTCGCGGACCTCATCGTCGGAGAAGAGGAGTGACCGCAGGTAGCCGGCGAGGGAATCGTGGTTGCCGAGGAAATTCCTCAGAAATTCGTCGTGATGGGTGGGATCGGGATGCATGCTGCAGGAACGCTCCGCGACGGGGGTGGATTTGCCAAAACAGCCGATTTTTGCACGGAAAAATTTTTTTGTGGCAAATCAACGTGGCAACGGCAGCAGTACTGTTGTGGGTCGATTCGCGATCCGCCCTCGTCTTCATACCCATCATGGGGGATTTGCATGGCAACCACTCCACATTCGATTGGTGGTCCGACTTTTCGCGGTCGCAACGCGTTTACGCTGGTGGAGCTTCTGGTGGTGATCGCCATCATCGGCGTCCTCGTCGGCCTGCTGTTGCCGGCTGTGCAAGCGGCCCGTGAGTCGGCCCGGCGAACAGCCTGCGTGAACAAACTCCGCCAGATCGGGCAGGCGATGCACAACTACGCCGATGCCAACAAACGGCTGCCGCAAGGATGTGCCACGATCGTGGCCGGCGGCACATCGCTTGGCGAACGGGATCCGAACAGCGGCGCGACGTGGGTGGTTTTCATTCTTCCCTTCATCGAGCAGGAATCCCTCGCAGCCAACTACGATCATTCCGTCTGGTCGCGGCATCCCACGAACAACGCGATCACGAAGACGCGGCTGGCGGAACTCGATTGCCCCTCGCATCCGCCCGTGACACGCTTGTTTTCCGACGCTGCCACGGGAGTCGCAAACCCCACGGGCTTCGTCGGGTTCGCCAAGGGCAACTATGCGGCGAACGTGGGCTCGCACCAATTCGATTCCTTCTTCACGGCCACGAGGAAGGGGCCTTTCAGTGTCCGCGGTGTGTACGGCGCGAAGTGGTCGGAAATCACCGACGGCACCTCAAAAACGATTCTCGCCACCGAAATCGCCAAGGCGCAGATTAACGGCCATGGTGATGACCGTGGCGCATGGGGCTGGGCCACCGGCCCGACGTTTTCGGGTTACGCGTACGACAACCTCAGTCCTGCGGGTGCGGGCCAATACATTCTCACGCCAAACACGCTGGGAACCCGGGATTCCGCTCCCTACGTGAACAACGACTCCACGAACCCGGTTTTTCATTTCCGATCAAGAAGTGATTGCTGTGGCGGTGTGGGTGCGAGAAGTTTTCATCCATCCGGCTGCAACTTCGTCTTCGGTGACGGCGCCGTGCGAACGTTGGCCGACACAATCGACCCAACAACCTACCAGCGGCTGTTGGCGATTGCCGACGGTCAAGTGTTGGGAGACTATTGAGTGATGTCGTGCAACAAATATTGCTGCTGGGGAGTTCGGCCGCTGTGGATGATTGCGTGCAGTGCGGCCCTGGCGCTGCCTGGTGCGCTCACCGGCTGCGGCTCGAAGGCCACGTCGGTGCCGGCTCCGATAGTTAGCCAGGCTGTCAGCGACTTCCAGCAACTCGCGACGACCGTCTTCGAGCAGATGGCCGCGCGGCCCGAGACGGCCAGCGTGCAGTTGGATATCCTGCTGGAGACGGTCGAAGTCCGGTCGCAGGAATATGGGCAGCCCTTCCTTGGCTACCGAGATCTCATGAAAGAAATCAGAGATGGCTGGGCCGAAAAACCATCTGCCAAAGCGGTGAAGGATGGCATCGCCCGGCTGCGCGAGGCTGCTGCCGCCATGGAAAGCAACGAGGGATGAAAGCACACATCTATGCGGCCGTGGTGGTAAGCCTGGCCGCGGTATTGCTCTCCAGCGTTGCTCCTGCCGCTGACACGACCCTTCACGAGACGGTGTCTTTACCCGAGTGCCACTCGATCGGCTGGGTGAAGGCCCACCTCGATCCCGGTGCCCTCGCGCGCTGGGACGGCACGCTCGACGAGGCCACCTGGGGCACGCCGTCTCCGCAGCAGGCGGTCATCCGCAACTGGGATTGGAACGTCTCCGATGATGACTGGCGGCAACTCGTTGCCGCGCATGGTGAGGGCAAGCGGGAAGAGGTGACGTTTGATCTGTGGATTCCCGAGGAAGCCGAGGTCGTGCGGGGCGTCGTGGTGATGTCGGGCCATGGCAGCGGCACCCCGCTCTTCAGGAACCCGGCGCTGAGGAAGATCGCCCGAGAGCTCCATCTGGCAGTCTTCATGTTCCTCGGCAATCCGCTGCAGAGAGGGTTCTGGCCGCATGGCGTGCTGGCCGAGAAGCTTGCGGCGTATGGCGAGCGAGCCGGTCATCCGGAGCTGGCAAACACTCCGCTTTTTCTCTACGGCCACTCCAATGGCACCGGGTTTTCGGCGGTCCATGCCGCGGCCTGCCCGGACCGGGTGTGGGCCTGGGTATCGATGCGGCCGGGGATCACGTTTCAGGTCTACCAGCCAGGGGCGGCCGCGGTTCCCGGCCTCGTGATCTTTGGAGAAGACGATCAGTTTCTGACGCGACCGTCTGTCGCGGAAAACCTCGCGGTGGTGCCGGCGATCCGCAAGCGGTTTCAGGCGGTGTGGAACATGGCAGTGGAGCCCAAGACCGGCCACGGGCCGGGCGAGAAGACCTGGCCGCTCGTCTTTTCGTTCCTGCGGCACACGTTCACGGCGCGGGTGCCGACCGTGACCGACCCGCGGCAGGGCCCGGTCAAACTGGTGTCACTCGATCTCAACTCGGGCTATCTGGGCCAAAATTGGAATCCAAAAGAGGGTGGCTACCAGAATCTGTCGATCGCACCGTTTGCCGATTTTTCCGGTGACCGTGCCACGGCCTCTTGGCTGATCAACGCCGCCTACGCCGCCGACTGGCAGGCCTTCCAACGCGATGGCGAGGTCGCATCGCCACCAATCCCGCCGCCCTGACGAGCGATCGACGCTGCAGCCGCATTCGCGGGCAAGGGCCATGGAGGGCTTTTCCACGGACAGCGAGCGGCGATGAATGTCGATCATCGGCAGATCATCCGGTGATGGTTGCTCGAACTCTCCAGCACGATGAAGCTGCACCAGCTCACCCCAGTCGACCGGCGGCCCCCGGGCTGGTGACACGCGCCGTGGCTCCAGGGGTTCACCAACGTGCGACAGGAGCTTTCTTCACGCGGTCGAAGCCATCCTGGTCTTCTTCCGCTTGCGAACCTCCGGTTCGAAGAAAGCCGGCTCCGGCCGGCCGTCGGCAAGCGGCCGAAAATCACCCGCACAACTTATAGGCACGCCAGCTGTGGTGGTGACATCCGGCTGATCAGCTACATCACCGACCCGATCACATCGCCTCGCCTGAAACTGATTAGCACCGTACGTATTATGTGCGCACAGAGCCTCATCCCTCGCGGCGCGTCGGGTTTTCGCATTGCAGTGAACGAAACCGCGCGAAGTCGGCATCGCATGTCGCCAGGGTCGCCCCGTGTGTGACCGCGAGCGCGGCCAAGTGGGCGTCGGTGGTCAGGTTCCCGGCCGTTCCCGCCTCGTCGAGCAGCGAACGCAGCACCCGCCAATGTTCGTCCGTTTCCTGCACCAGCCGGGCGCCCGGATGGTCGAGCCACCGGTCAACGTGTGCGACGGCGGCTTCACAGGACAACGGTTCGGCAAAGACGTGACCATTGGTAGCCAGACGGAGGAACCCCAGGAGAACCACCCACGCCAATCCAACCGGCTCGTCGCCCTGCAGGTTTTTTTCCCACCATGCCAGAACAGACTCGTGGTGTGGGGTGTCGCGGTTAACTGCGTAGAGCAAGACGTTCAGATCGACGAGTTTCATGGACACCCTACTTGCGACGCAGCAGCTTCTCGACCGCCTGCTCGTCCTCCATTGCGGCGGCCAACGACAGTGCTTTGTCGAGGCTCAATTTCGGTGGTCCCATCGCGTGCGTTGTCTCGTGGTAAGGCTCGGGCGGCGTCTCCTCTTCGCCCAGCGCCCGCACCCCGCGCCGAAGCGCCCGATTGACCAGTTCGGTCAACGAGCATCGCTCATCGTGGGCGCGGCGTCTCAGGTCGGCCAGCAGGCTGTCTTCGATACGGACAGTGGTTCTCATGTCGGCATCATAGCATCAGTCCATGTGATGTCGAGATGCGATCCTGACGGAAAAAGTCGCGACTCATCCGGCAAATGCCGAAATGCGAGGTAACTTGACGAGTGGAAGAAGAATCAAAGCCGATACTGCTGGATCTCTATCCGCTGTCCGTCTTTCAACGCTGACTTGTGCGACATGATTCCGGCAACGGTCATGTTCAGCGTCTCTTCGATTCCCACCGTCGGCTGGCGATCGAACAGGATCGACTCGATAAAGTCGTGGGTCAGGTAACCATGCGAACCGCCGTGGCCACCGCCCTTCAGCGGTGATGAATGTCGATCATGGGCAGATCATCCGGTGACGGTTGCACGAACGCCCCAGCACCATCGGACTGCGCCAGCTCACCCCAGTCGACCGGTGGCCCCCGGGCTGGTGACCCGCGCGGCGGATCCAGCGGTTCACCCAGATGCGTCAAGATCTGGTTTCACGCGGTCGAAGCCATCCTGGCCTTCTTCGGCTTGCGAACCTCCGGTTCGAAGGAAGCCGGCTCCTGCCGGCCGTCTACAACTCGCCGGATATCACCACCGCACCTGGGACACGCCAGTGGAAACTCCTCTCCCAGCCGTGCCAGCAGTTTTGCCCAGGCGATCCGCGACGTGTCGTGGTGGCAAGGCTTTGTATCAATGGTTCCAGTCGAACCGCAGCCGCCGCTCCCCGCCGCAGCCGAGACACCGGCCTGCTCGCCCGTCTTTGCTTTCCGTTGCTTCCTGAGATTCCCGATGGCAAGCGCCGTGACGGCCTGCCGTAGCGGGTGGTTCGGTGCGACCACCCCGTCGGTTACGCAGGCATGCAGATGCACATGCTGGTTGAGCGCAGAGCCGAAGCGGTGCTGGAACGAGACTGCACCAAGCCGAGGGCGGGCCTGTCCCGCTGCGTCACTCTCAGTTGGCACATCCGCCGCATGACAGAGGCTATGCCCAGCAGTACGAAAAGCGGAGCGGCAAAAAAGCCGACTGGTTCACAACCGAAGGCGATGTCTTCCCGGTCGGCACGCAGGCCGAGTTTGCCGTAGAGCCGGGCGGTCTCGCGGTTGCGATCCTCGGCCCGCTGCCAGATAAACGGCGGTGGAATCACCCGTTGGCCGGCCTACACGATGCCGTCACGGATCGCTCGCGCGACGGCACCACCAAGCGTGTTGACATGCAGCTTGCCAGAGATCCGCCGCACATAGTTGTCAACCGTGTAGAGGCTGATGCCCATTCGAGTCGCGAACTCTTTCTTCACCAGGCCTTCGGCCAGCAGTCGCAGCACCTCCCGCTCGCGTTCCGACAGGCTCTCGGCAATCGGCGGGTCGTCGCTGGCCGGTGTCGAGTTGCCGGGCCTGCTGCTGCCGGGCGAGGTCGCTCTGGATGGCAAGCTCACTCAGGCTCGCTCCGATTTCGTCGTGGAGGTCGCGGGCCAGCTGCCGCTGGAGGGCGGTGAGCCGCCGCGCCGCCGCCGACCAGCCGTCTCCCTCGGCCGAATCACTGATGGTCACGGGCCTGCCGGCCGCCAGATTCCGGCCATCCTGCCAGCACTGGAGTTCGGCGAGGGCGAGGACAAATTCCCGATCGCTTTGCAAACTTCCCCAACCAATCCGCCACAATGTCTCTGCAGCCAGCCGAGCCCGTTGGGCGACAAGGCCGCGGGTCGCCCGCATCAGCTGGGCTGCGCCAGGATTTGGCAACGCCTCGGCGGGATGCACGGGCTCAAGTTCGTTCAGCAGCACCTGTGAGGAGGGGAGTTCAGAATCGGCAAGCACCTGGAAGTGCGGCGGGAAGCCGTACCCGGGCAAGTCGGCCAGGCCCGCGGGATGGGCAGGCACGAGATGGATTTCGTCGATCGGCTCGGGCTGGCCAAGGTCGACCTCGAGCCACCTCGTGTCCCCGACGATCGGTGAAGAGTCGATCTGGGTACGGCCACCGCTTGTGACCGAGCCGCCCGCGCCCCGCAGTGGCAGGCACCAGAAGTAGCCATCGGTGAGATTGAGTGGCTCCCAACGGCGAGCGCTATCGAGGGAAGCGGAAGTTTGTACGAAGCATTTCAGTGCGGCATTCTTTCCTTCCGACAATACCACGACCTCTCCGAACCAAAAAACCGGTCGCCCCCCAGGCCGATGCGAAATCCGGTGACCACGATCCGGAGGTAGCGGCCCGCGGCCCCGTTGCCCTCCGCCATCCAAAAGGGAAGCTGTTCGCCATCCCCGGGCTCTCGTTGCCGCCACTCGGCGATCTCTACCTTATTGGCGAACGACGGATCATCAGAAATTTCAACGACGAACGCGGAAGGAAACCCGCTTCGCGCAGCCCCGGCCCCGGGCAGCCGCGCTGGAAACAAAGCGACTCGTTCGGGAGTGACTGAGCGGCCGAGGTCGATGACCACCCAGGCCGGTTCGGCGGCCAAGCCATGAAATCCGATCCGCTGGCAGGTCTGGGGCGAGGCCAGCAGCGGCGGCAGCGTGTCGAGTTCCCCCACCACGTCCGCCCGTCGTGTCTCGAGATCGGCCGCCGCGGCCATGAAGGCGCCGGGCAGGCAGAGGAATGTGGTAACGCTTCTCCACATCAGAGAGTGTCCAGCGATCTGGTGATCCCTTCGCGCGACAAACGCCATACAACTCACGACGGCCGCCTGGGGGGAGGTAACGCCGACGCTCAGCCTACAACCGTGGTCCGGGTTGGACCCGTTGATCAAGTGAGTGTGACGTGTTTTCGCGGCATGGCCTTCTTCCTCAACGCCAAGAAGTGTTGCCAAAATGCACACAATGGCATAGAATCGGCAGACCATGCATTTTGATTGGAACGATGCCAAGAGTGCCACGCTCAAGGAAGAAAGGGGCGTTTCGTTCGAAGACATCGTCTTCCACGTCGCTACCGGTGGCCTTCTCGATGTTCTCGACCACCCCAAGCCGGAGGCCTATCCGGGCCAGCAGGTGATGGTGGTCGATGTCGAGGGCTATGCGTTCGTCGTCCCGTTCGTTACGGATGGCGACGTCTGGTTTCTCAAAACGATCATTCCGAGCAGGAAGATGACAAAGCACTATTTTGGAGGAAAGAGCTCATGAAACTCACGAAGGAAGAAGCCGATCTCGTCGCATCGATCGAACGCGGTGAGTGGCGGGGCAGCAGGCAGCTTGCCAAGGCGAAAAAGGAACTCGAGGCCGCTGCAAGGGCAACGGTTCGCAAAGATAGGCGGGTCAATATCCGCATGACGTCTCGGGATTTGGCGCATTTCCAAAAGGCGGCGATCGAGGAGGGGCTCCCGTACCAGACGCTGATCGCGAGCATCCTCCACAAATACATCACCGGAAGGCTTGTCGAACGGCCGCGTACGAAGGCGATATGACCGCCGCGATCACCGCCGGGGAACTGATCTGTGGGCCGGCAGGTGCCGTGGCCGTGAAAACCGTGGCCCGTGTCAAGGCACGAGGAATCTCTCCCAACCCTTGCATGAAGATTTGGGAGGGCATCAGGTGGTCGGTCTGTCCGGAAACAGCCCGGGCATCCACTCGGGCGCCAATGCGGTCGGGAACGCAAAATGCAACGGCGCCCGTGGCGAGGCCGACGTGACGACCCCGTGCATCTGAAGGGCGGCGGTTATCCTCCGCGCCGTGCGTTCACTCGTGGCGGCAAGCATCGGGATGTCACCGCGTGGCACTTCTCCTCTGTTGAGCAGTGATTCCACGACCGGCAACGCTTGGGAAGACAGTGTTCCTTTCCGGATTTCGTCCTGCGTCCACCCGACCACGCGGCTGCGCAGCCGGTCCGGCTGCACCAAAGACGACATGAAGGAGATCTGATCGAGGCAGACTTCAAGGAAGAACTCGGCGAAATCCGCCAAAGACTCCGTGCTGAGATTGCCACGGCCGTCGAGATCACCGTGCCGACGGTCGTCACATCGTTCCAGATGTTCTTTGTATTCAGCTTCGCGGCGGGCGAGTCCGCGGGCGATCGACCAGATGCCGCCCGTGGAGAGCGCGTCCCGCAGCATGGCATGAGACATCAACCGCGCCACCCGACCGTTGCCGTCGGTGAACGGATGGATCCAGAGAAGTCGATGGTGGGCGGTGGCGGCGGCTACGATGGAGTCAATCGCCCCGAGACCTGCATAGGCCTCCTCAAACCGTTCCATGAAGCGAGGCACGGCGCCGGGGCTGATCGCCACATGCCGACCGACGGCCACTTGGGTCGTGCGGAACTCGCCCGGAAGAACCGGGATTCGCGAACCATCGGGGTTCGTGATCCACAGGAGATCATCAGGCAACAGGGAACAGAACCGACGATGGATCTCACAGATTGCGGCTTGCGTCGTGGCCCGTCCGGCGACGCCGTCGGCATCGATCCAGGCCTGGACCTCCACGTGAGCGGGCTTCGAGTTGCAGATTTCGCTTCGGGAGATCCTGGCTGTAGTCGTTTCGCAGCGCCCGTTCGATATCGACCGGATGCGTGTCGTGGCCTTCGATCAGGTTGCTGTAATAGCAGTTCATCGCCCGAACCATGTCGGCAAGTGCGGGCACGATCCCGGGCGGGAGACTGCTTCGCAGGGCGGCCGACGCTCCCACGACCGTCACCGCCAGATCGGCCAGCGAGTCGCGGCGCTTTTGGGGTTCGCGAACGAGCATCGGCTCCATCAGGCTGCATGATTCGCCGTCGTCCGGGGGAGACGCCGTGGCCGCTTTGGTGGCCGGTTGCCTGCTTGCCATAAAGCCATGCCGGACAGAGGTTTGCAAACCGCGAAGACCAGCCGCACGCCGCTCCAATGGCCGAATGATAAGCCGGTCGCGGGCCTGTCGGCAAGCCACACCCCCCACCGAAGCGGCGTTTCGTCAGGAAATCGCCGTCTCTATCCATCACTATCAACTTGAGGAGCGGCTGACCTTGGACCCAGGGAACCGGCACGTGACGAGTTTTCGTGGCGTGTGGCGGCTGCGTCGCGTCCTCAAACTACATATCCTATGCAACCTCAATCAATTTTCTGGCGAGCATTTCGGCTCACCGCGATCGGATTGTTCGTCGGCCTACCGATTGCGGCCGGTCAGTCTCCACCGCCGCCTGCTCCCCGACCGGCGGACGTGACGCCCCCGTGGGGCACCTTCCCGAAGCCGGATGCCGGAATCGAGGCGGCTGGCGAACTGGTTTCGGTCGATCAGGCCAATCGCCGCTTGGGCCTCCGGCTCGATGGCGACTTCAACAAGTATCGCTATTGGGGAGGTGTCACATTCAACGTTCAACTCCTTCCCTACGGCGAGGTCTGGTATCACGGCGCTCCTGCCGACCTGGCCGACGTTCCGCTGGGCACCAGGTTGCATGGGCGTTTTTTGCTGCCCCCTGCGGGTACCCCGGAG
>CBFIHA010000111.1:0-12191 GCA_965662195.1 uncultured Pirellulales bacterium | reverse complement strand
TGCGCTTCGGGCTTTGAAGCAGGTACTTTTTGACGGACTTTTTTGCTGATCGCCGTGCACGCGCAACATCAAAACTTACGCTTCGGTCATCTAACAATAGCCCTTTTGTGCCGGCAGACGCGAAGGGCCGCCAGCAGAGCGCGGGCTGCACCCGCGTCATCAGCATGTAGGCGGATGGCTCATCACTCCAAATCCAAGCCCGGTATTCCTGGGAGGTCGTCTCAGGCTTCAGCATCTCCATCATCATGAGCGTTTTGCTCGTGCCGTCGGTGATATCTTTCAGCTTCGCCCCATAGGCATGCCGGAACGGAGATCGCGTGCTGGCGGTCGCCGAGTTTTGGTTGAACGTTCCGCGGCCCCAATTGAGCCCGTAGTTCCCCTTAATGCTCTTGCCAAGGTCGCCGTAAAAGTCCGCAGGGAAGACCGCCTGCCGATCACTCGGGCATTGCCACTGCGGGCAGGTGGTTGTCCGGGCGGCGATGCTGTCGGCATCGCTCGGCCACCCGCTCGAGACAATTCCCCCGTCAAAGAGATCGGCGGCAGTCGACATCTCGATGTATGGATAAAGCAGCAGACAGAACGGAGTCCTCCTCCTCGTACTTGTTCCGGGCCATACGTACCAAGTGGGCCCCACTCCCTGCCAAACACCAACCGGGAACGCCCCCTTGGCAGACTCGTGATTGAGCACCCCGAGGGCCAATTGTTTCAGATTGCTGGCACAGGCAGTCCGCCGGGCCGCCTCACGAGCCTGCTGAACAGCCGGAAGCAACAACGCCACCAGCATGCCGATGATGGCAATGACCACCAGCAGTTCAATCAACGTAAAGGCCGCCCGCCGCAGGCAGCGAGCCGGTCGTATCAAGAGCAGATTCATCATGTGACTCCCGAGGAGGCTAAGGCGAAGAAAAGAATGAGCCGCGAAACCGCCGTAAATCTATATTGCCGAAAGGCGGTCTGCAAGATAATTTTTTATCCTGCTTGATTTCTCCTGATCCTGCTATAGACGCGTCTCTTCAATTTTTCTCGTGCGCAGTCGGGGCTTGCCAACCAGCTGCCTGCCGGGAAACTGGAGTCGAATTCGCGTTGCCTCGCCGGCTCAACCCGCAATTTTGGCCCAGCGAAAAACTACTGAGCGACACCTGCCCCATTCCTCCGACGATTGCACCCCATGAAGATCATCCGCTTTCTCTCCGCCGGCCGTGAACACCTTGGCCGGCTTCACGACGACGGCCACGCCACCCTGCTCGAGGGCGACCTGTTCGCCCCCGCGGGCCTGCACGACACCGGCACCACAGCCCAGGTCGACAAACTCCTGGCCCCGGTCGAGCCCCGCGACATCCTCTGTATCGGCCTCAACTACAAGCAGCACGCCGCCGAGAGCGGGGCGGAGCCGCCCGCCCACCCGGTACTCTTTTTCAAAAACTCAGGCACGCTGCAAAACCCGGGCGACCCGATCGTGCTGCCGCGCCGGCTCCGCAGCGACGAGGTCGACTACGAATGTGAGTTGGCTGTCGTCATCGGCAGACGCTGCCACAACGTGCCGCGGAGCGAGGCCCTCGACCATGTGCTGGGCTACACCTGTGCCAACGATGTCTCGGCCCGTGACTGGCAGAAGAACGGGGGCGGTGGCCAGTGGTGCCGTGGCAAGACCTTTGCCACCTTCTGCCCGCTTGGTCCGGCACTGGTCACCACCGACGAGATTCCCAATCCCAACCAACTCGGCATCCGCACAGTTCTCAATGGCGAGACGATGCAGGACTGGAACACTGACGACATGATCTTTGACGTGCCGACGCTGATCGAGTTTCTGTCGGCCAGCATGATTTTGAATCCGGGCACGGTAATCCTCACCGGCACGCCGCACGGCGTCGGCTTCGCCCGCACCCCGCCGGTGTTTCTCAAAGCCGGCGACAGCGTGACGGTCGAAATCGACGGCATCGGCCAGCTGACCAACCCGGTGGTGGAAGAGGCCTGACACGATCCTGCAGCTTGACTCGTGTGGCACTTTGACGTACAAAATGGGAGTAAGAAGCGTCCTCCGTCATTGGGAGCCTCAGCCGTGGCAGCGACCAACGATGCCCGCATCAACTTTCGATTGAGCGGCGACTTAAAAAAGACGATCGAAGACGCCGCTGCCGAAATGGGCCAGTCGATCAGCGATTTCGCAGTCTCGACCCTTGTGCAAGCAGCCCGTCAGATTCTCCGTGACCAGGAAATCACCCGCCTGAGTCAACGCGATCGGCAACGATTCGTGGAATTGCTCGATGATACATCGAGCAGGCCGAACAAGGCGTTGCTGGCAGCGGCCAAGCGATACAAAAAACAGGTCGGCTGATGGCCGCCTGGATCATCCGCCGCCTTGAAAAGCGACACGATCGATCGGCCTTTGACTGCGGCCAGCCATTGCTCGACGAATGGCTGAGCGATCGGGCTGGCCAGTTTGACCGTCGCGATCTCTCGCGGACGTTCGTGGCGACGCGACCGAATGAGCTCATCGTGCGCGGCTATTACGCGCTGTCAACGCATCGTGTGGTGTATGACGCCTTGCCAATCGGCGAGGCCAGGGCACTGCCGCGGCTCGATGTACCCGTCGTGCTGATCGGTCGCCTTGCCGTTGACCGCGGCGTACAGGGTCAGGGTTTGGGCGGCATGCTGCTGATAGACGCCCTCCGCCGGTCGGTCCAGATCTCGGCGGAGGTCGGTATTCGGGCGGTCGAGGTCGATGCGATTGATGAAGCCGCTCGACGTTTCTACATGAAATTCGGCTTCCGCCCGCTCCTCGATGATCCCCGGCATCTATTCTTACCGCTGCACGAAATTCGCAAACTCGGGCTCGATTCGGAGCATTCATAGACACATCGCGCGGGCGTCGCTCGGCGATGCTCACACCATCGCCACAGCGCGGATCGGTGAGCCGTCGCGGCCGGCGAAGTTGAGCGGAAAGCCGATGAAGGTGATCGCATCGGGCACCTGATCGAGATGGGCCAGCGATTCGACCACCACGATCTCGGCCTCCTTGGCCAACAGGATGTGGTGCACCTCGTACCAGTCGCGGCTCGGCGTGGGCGTATCCATGCCGAGCAGCCGGATGCCGCGGCTCACGAGATAGCGGGCCGCCTCCTGCGTCAGCGACGGAAAGTCGCTGTAAAAATTGTCGGCCCCAAACTGCCGATGCCAGCCGGTCTCATAGATGATCTTCGCACCGCGAGTCAGCACCGCCTCGTAGGGCTGGAAATCCTCTGGGGTGATCTCCTCCCGGGGCTCCTTTGGAATCCGCAGCACGGTTGCCGGCCCGTAGAACCAGTCAAGCGGCATCTGGTCGAGCGTCTTGCCGTCGTCGAGGAAGTGATACATCGCGTCGAGGTGGGTGCCCTGATGGGTCGACATCGACACCTGCGTGATGTTGTAGCGAAGCGTCGCCGTCGTGCCGTGGGGCACGATCGATAGCTTGGGATCCATCGGGAAGGTCTGCTGCCCGTGGACGAGCGGATGAGAAAGATCGACGAGCGGCATGGCGGGGCTCCTGTCAGGCTCGAGGGTCAGGCTTCGGTGATCGGCTTGGAGGCATAGGGCTCGCGGCCGACGAGCAGGCTGGTCATGCCGAGGTCGGCCACGAGATTGGCCCCGGTGATCGCCCGGGCTGCATCGGAAAGCAGAAAGATGGTCGCATCGGCGATCTCCTCCGGCTCGATCGGCCGGCCACCGGGAATCTGCGACTGCCAATAGTCGAGGCAGGCCTGCTCACTCGGCGCGGCGGCGACCAGCCCCTCCCAGATCGTGGTGCGACAGAGGCCGGGAGAGAGGAGGTTGACCCGCACGCCATGCGGGGCCAGTTCCACCGCCGCCGCCTTGGTGAATCCGACCATGCCATGCTTGGCCGCGTCATACGGCGCCGCCCCCGCGACCGCGGCCAACGTGTGGACGCTGGCGATCTGCACGATCGCCCCGCCGACCGGCTGCTGAGCCACCATCTGCCGGGCGGCGTATTGCGTCAGAAAAAACGAGCCCTTGAGGTCGATGTCGAGCACCCGGTCCCACTCCGCTTCGCTCACCTCCAGAAACGGCTTCACAAAGTTGACGCCGGCGTTGTTGACGAGGCCGTCGATCCGGCCGAACTCGGCGACCGCGGCCTGACAGAGTCGCTCGAGATCAGTCATCCGTGAAACGTCGGTCGCAATGGCAACGGCCGTGCCGCCGGCAGCGACAATCTCGGCGGCGACGGCGTCGTTCTCTAAAGGTTCACGGTCGGCGAGCACAACTCTCGCCCCGGCCGCAGCGCAGCCGCGAGCAATCGCCCGGCCCAGACCACGGGCGGCGCCCGTCACGATCACGTTCCGATTTTCAAGACTCTGCATGGTGGCCTCGCGTGAACCGAAGTATAGACGACTTCACTCTATTGCTTATAGGATAAGTACGGATAGGGTCTTATCAAACGACGGAGATTCCCCCATGAAACTTCCCGCCCCGCTTTTTCTTCTCATTGCCCGCGGCGGGTCCGTGCTGACGGGGCTGCTGCTTGGCGTCACGATTCCCGCAGCTGCGACGGCTGCCGACTCTCCACTCACTCGTGACGGCCAGCCCGCCCCACGTTGGGATCTTGCCCGCGATGCCGTGCCGGTCGACCTGCGGCACGGTGGCACCTACCGCGACGACGGCACGGTGAGCCTCGCGGCCGGCGAGTGGTTCGGTGTGCCGGCGAGTGCGTTTCCCGACCAGCGAAACTTCACCGTGCAGATCACGGTGTCGTTTCCGGAAGTGGCCGAGGGCGGCCACACCAACGTGCTGTTGAAGCAGCGGCCCGACGGCGAGGAAACCGGTTTCGGGCTGTCGTGCCTCCACGGCAAGCCGAGCTGGGCCAGGTTTTTCCGGCCGATCATCAACGGCATGCACATCCACGATCCGCTCGGCCGCACCAGGCTGAATTTCGCGCCCGACCGCCGATTCAGCTTCACCGTCGCCGCCCGCGATGGCATGCTCACCTACTACCTCGACGACGCCCCGAAGACGAAGCATTTCACGATCCTGCTGCCCAACGACGAGCCGCTCTGGATCGGCCGCAAGCTGCACGCCGGCGAACGGCCGTTGCCCAGGATGGAGGTGGTGGGCCTGACCGTGCACGGCCCCGTGTTTCGGTATGTCTCGCCGAAGGAACCGGCGGTCGCCGAGCCGCGGGCGGCGATCGCGGGCAAGCAGTGGGCGATCGACGCGCCGACGGTCACCGACCCGGAGCGTCCCAAGATCTTGTTCTATGGCGACTCGATCTCCGCCGGGTATCGCCGCTATCTCCTGCCCGCGCTCGAGGGCAAGGTGTACGCCTATCACTGGTGCCATTTCGTGGCGGGCCTCGAGCCCTCGGCCACGCCGCTGATGCAGGAAGCGGCCGCCTCAGCCGACTACCAGGCGATCTTCTTCAACAACGGGCTGCACTCGCTCCACTGGACGCCGGAGAAGGCGACCGACGAGCAGATTGAGCGGCAGACGCGAGCGATCGTGCGGGGCTTTCGCGAAGGTGCGCCCCAGGCCCGGCTCTTCTGGCTCGCCACCACGCCCCACTGTGCCCGACCTTCGGCTCCCGGCGAGCCCGTCGCGGCGTTGGGTGACAAAAACGACGTGGTGCTCCGGATCAACCGCATCGCCGCGGAGGTCATGCGTGAGGAGGGAGTCGAGGTGATCGACGTCTACACCCCGCTCGCCGCCCGGCTCGACCTCTCAGCCGGGGACGAATACCACTGGCATGGCCCGGCACTCGAGTTGATTGCGAAGGCCGTCGCCGATCGCACGTTCGCAACAGTCGGCAATCCTGTTCCCTAAAGCGTCATGCGAGCGACCGCCACAAATCGCCACCGGCCAGGCCAAACATTCTTTAGGTTTTGGCAAAAGACACTAACGTCAATTGGGACGACAGGTCGCCGCCTAAAAATTACGCCACGCCTCATCCACTTGAGGAGTGTCCAAGTCCGCCGCCGATGCAGAATAAGCGAGCGGCAGCAGTGCGCCGACCTCTACACCCCCATCACCGCCGACACTACGGCGCGATTGTTTCCCCGGCGATTCCCGCCTCCCCGAAGATCAGCAGGGCCGAGGCATACCATTGGTTTGGAGCGTATTTCTCGGGATGCTTTTCGAGATCCCCGCGATTCTTCTCGAAGAGAATATCGCGTTTCTTGGGTGACTCGCCCGTGAGCGTGACCGTCACCTCGTGTTCGCCGGCGGGCAAGAGCCCGAGCGACAGCGTTGCGATCCGCCAATACGTGCAATACCCGTCGATCCGGGCCACCTGCTTCGCCGGCCCGTCGTCGACACACACACTGACCAGCCCGCCCCCGGGCCCGATCAGGTCATAGACGGCAACCTGCCGCCCCGGCACACCCGCCACGTCCGGAATCCGCACCCGAAACCGGAGCGTCGCTCCCGCCGCATCAGCTCGCCAGAGCACCGGCATCCGGTTTCCAAACCGCTTGGCCAGAGGATCATCCTCGGGCCCGACCTGCTGCCAGCCGCCACCGACCATCGCCGCGGTGATCGGCACGAGCCTGGCCTGCCCCCAGTGGTCAACGCGGAGCGGAGCCGGCATTTCGTGAGCCCCGGCATCACCGCCCGCCTGCTCCAGCTGCTCGAGCGACCGAGCCAATACCTCGGCGTAGAGACGATGACCGGTTTCGACGAGGGGATGAACTCCGTCGGTCGAAAACAGCATCGGCTGGGCAGCCGGATCAAAACCCTCAGGCTTCTCTCCCTTGAAGACGAGCGTGCCGTCCGCCAGGCGCCGGGCCACCTCGACCCCGAAGTGCACCGTCGGGATCTGATAGTGCTCGGCCACCGCCTCCATCGCCGAGGCCGACCGCTGAAACAGCCCCGCGCGGAGATCGGGAACCATTCCTTCGGCGAGGGTGTAGACGAAACAGATGTCGGTAGCAGGATCGGCCCTGCGAATCTGCCGCACGATTCCCTCCATCGTCGCCTTGATCTGATCGGCCGCAGCTCCACCGTCGTTGACGGCGAACTCGATGAAGACCAGATCGGGCCGGAGGGCGATCACGTCCTGCCCCACGCGGAAGCCGCCGAGGTTCGAGCCGGTGCCACCGATGGCGGCGTTGATTTCATGGAAGGAGGCCTGCGGAAACCGCTCCTTGAGCCAGGCCAACGACTGCACCCGCCAGCCCGGCGCGGCGGTGATGCTGCCGCCGAGATAGGCCACCCGCACATCGCCGCCCGCCTTGGACTTGGCAAAGAAGTTGGGCAGCCCACCGCGGGGCCGGCACTCCACCGCCTCGACCGATGGCGGCAGTTCTTCGATCTCGATGTCCTTGAAGCGGACCTCGGCCACGGCGTTGCCATGGATCTGCAGAGCGATGATGCCCTCGGCCGGCAGGCCCGGCTCCACTTCGGTGTAGTCGACCGTCTGGATGCCATTGACCCAGAGTTGCACCCGCGGCCCCTCGGCCCGAATCCGGTAGTCGTGCCACTCCCCCGGTCGCGAAACCTTTTGCAGCACGTCCGGTGACGGCTGGGCCAGCATCCGCTTCCGCCGCGACTCGTCGTAGAGCGCCCCGTCGTAGCCTTGCCCGAAGTCGGCCTGATAGCCGATCACCTCGTGGCTGCCGGGAATCCGTTCGCTGCGAAACTGGATGCCTGAGTTGACGAAGCCCTCGGTGCCGGCCAACTTGATCTTGAGTCGGAGCTCGAAGTTGCCATACCGCCTGGTCGTGCAGAGGAAGTCGTTTTCCGGCTGCTTCTTCTCCAGCGACCCGGCCACGATCTCGCCGTCTGCGATCCGCCAGACGCCGCCTGTGTCACCCTCCCAGCCGGCGAAGCTCGTGCCGTCAAACAGCGGAACCGCCGACGCGGAGCCGGCCGTGAACACAGCCACCAGGCAGAGGCCTGCCGGCACCAGGATGCGGCGGATCATCCCCGCTGGCCGGCTCCAGAAAGATGTCAGTACGCTTTGCATCGGCTTTTCAACTCCCGCACGGATGGCCGGGCCAAGCCTATTCGCCCGGGAGGTCAGAACCAAGCGTCTGCGACGCGGCGGTTCGAGGCGGTTACTTTTTGGCAAAGTACCGCACATCGGGAAAGCCGCTGAAGTCATCGTCGAGCGTCCAGACCGTGGCGCCGTGCTCTCGGGCCGCTGCCAGGATGATGCTGTCGGCCATAGGGAGCGAGTGCCGCAAGCTCAGGGCGGCGGCGTCGAGGGCTCGCTGCACGGTGAGGTCGATGATCCGGCCGCGCTGCATGGCCGCAACGCCCTGGATCGCCGCCTCCTCGCCAGCCTCGCGAAGCAGAACCTTGAACACCTCGTAGACCGAGACGGCGGGCACGATGAGCGACTCGAGATCCTCGAGCGCCGGCTCCAGCGCGCGGGCATGGCGTCCTCCGGCGAAGTATTCCAGCCACCCGGACGAATCGACCACGTTCACAGCCGGTCACCTTCGCGCATGAAGTCTGTCTTGATCCCCTTCACGAAACCCTTGAGTTCGCGGATGTTCCGCTCGGGCACGAATTCGACCCGCCCGGCATGCTCGATCACCTGCAGTTTCTGGCCCGGTCGCAGCCCCAGTCGCTCCCGAACGACACGGGGAATGACGACTTGGAATTTCGGTGAAATCGTGACGTGGTGCATGACGGCCCCCTGATCGATGAGATTGGCGTACAACGGAACGTTAATCGATCCTCACGATTGGAGCAAGCCACGAACCTCGGCCGCCTTTCAGCCGGTCTGCGACGCAATGAAGCAAAACCGTGCACGAATGGCCGGCGGCGACGGCTCAGGGCGCGAGGTCAAACGTGAAGACGTTTTTCTCACCCTGGCGGATTTCCACGGCGAACGGGCTCGTCGCCGGCGAGCGGTAGCGCTTCGGGATTGATCGCGCGCCGGTCGCATCGGCGGCTGCAGCGGCGTCGGTCGCCGCACCCTCCGGCGGCGGTGGTAGGGGCTGGATGACCGCAACGTAGCTGCCAGGCAGGGCGGAAAAGGTCGCCCTCCCGCTGGCATCGAGCACGCCGCCGGCATCGATGCCGGTGCTGCCCTCGGTTGCCCGCAGCGTTACCTCGCCGACAGCAAGCGGCTGCCCACCCGCAGTCGCGGTGACTGTCACGTTGCTCCACGGCTTGTCGGAGTGGGGAGTCTTTGAGCCGCAGCCACCGGCCACAAGCACCGTCGCGACGACAGCGAGAACCCACCGACCAGGACAGGTATTTCGCTGCGGCTGGTTTCGCTCACTGAGGATCTCGCTCACCAGTCACCCCCAGTCACAAGGCCGTCGTCCTTACAGCAGAGGCGGTGAAGCGTTCCGAGTTCAATTGTCTCGTTGAGAAACCGCACCGAGCCGTCAGCCAGCATCACATGGATGCCGCCCGGGTGGAATGAATTGAGCAGGGTGTTGTTGCTCCCGGTGTAGGCATCCGGATTCGTCGCCCCCGATTGCCAGTACCAGTTGGGCTGGCGGCGGACAGTGGTGATGCCACCGGCGTAGGGTACGGTGCTCGCGCCTGAAGCCAGCGTCATCGTGCTCACGGTGATGTCGGATTCCATGAGGTTGTACCACCCCATCCAGCCGCCATGCCGATTGGCCGATATCTCGACACCATTCACCTGCCCCGACTGCTCGCCCACCATGATCGTGGATGATGTGCCGTCGGTGCAGTCTTTGATCCGGTTGGCCTGCAGGCTGAGCACACCGCTGCGAGAAAAACACCCCGCAGCGCTGTTGCTTGGAACCGTAATCATTCCCGATCGGCCAAAGGGATCGGCGTTGCCGCTCGTTGCCGCCCCCGCAATTCCCGCATAGTCGATGCACATCACCGGCCGCGCAGGACTCCCGTAGACTGGCATTATTCCGCCCGTAGTCGCCGAATAGATCGCTGGAAACTTGCTCGACGGACATTGGTAGGTGTTGATCACCGTGTTGTACAACGCGCTCGCCCCCGCAGAGAGGGCACTCCAGCCAAACGCCGTACTGGAATTGAACGTGAGGCGGCCATGGAGACCACCTTCTTCCATATATGGGAGGATATCAGCATGCCAGTTCCAGTTCCCCGAGGTTCGACTGGTCGTTGGCAAATTCGCCCCCGGCGGGAACGCGCGCTTCGCGTCGTGGTGGCTGTGCAGGGCGAGCCCCTGCTGCTTGAGGTTGTTGCTACACGACGACCGCCGCGCCGCCTCACGGGCCTGCTGCACCGCCGGCAGCAGCAGGCCGACCAGCACCCCGATGATGGCGATCACCACCAATAATTCAATCAGCGTAAATCCACGGCGATTCATGACGCTTCCCCCGTAAGTAAGAAAACTTGACAAGTCATCCACCCGCAAGCTGTATGATAGGTTTTAGCAGGGGCATCTTCAAGGGTTTTTTGGCCAGCCTGCGGAACTTTTTTGACGCTCAGTTTTTGCCGCTCACGACCACCCGATCGGGCGCGATCAGCCGTAGCGGGCGGGTTTCGGTGTTGCCCTTGAGGGTGACTCGCCCGGCCACGTCGCCCTTGAGTTCCACATCGGGCAGCGTAGCGGGCCGGCCGTCCGCCTCGAAGCGGCAGTGGTCGAGCGTCAGGTCGACCGTGACCGGATGCACCGTACCGGTCAGGCTCACCAGCCGGCCCATGCCGGTCACCCCCCGCAAGACCGCCGTGAGGTTCGAGTTTCCGCTGATAAAGTTGGGCCGCCGCGGCGAATCGCTCGTGCAGTCTTCAAAGGTCACCTCACAGACCGGAAGGTTTGCCGGCACCACCTCGGGGTGCACCGCGCGGTGATACTTGCCGTCTTCCCAGGCCGCCGAAAAGCCATTGCGGGCCCGCGATTGGATCCCACGAAACACGACGTTGCGGATGCTCGCCTGCGTGACACGGTCGGAGGTGTTGTGGACGAAGGTGAGCCCGTCGGGAGACTTCCAGGCTCCTGCTGTGTGCTCCGGGGGCGTGTTCGATGCGTGCTGCGTGGTGTCGAAGGTGGCCAGCACGCGATAGACGTGGTCGCCATGCCGCACGGTGTCGCCATTCTGTAGCCGGATCCCGGGGTGCCAGTCGACCCAGGCTCCGGTGAGCAGCCGCGACACACTGCCCGGGTGTGGCACGGCCGCGTCCCGCGGCTCATCGATGATATTTTCGATGACGCCATCGCTGATGTCGCCCTGGGCCGGATTCGCGCTCGGATAGTCCTGGGCATTGAGCGCGAGCGCATCGTCGCCGGTCTGACAGACGCCATTGCGAATCGCAAAGCCCTTTCCGGGCCCGAGATGCACCCCGTCCTTGGTGCCCCGGATCTCGAAGCCGTCCACCAACAGGTTTTCAAACGTGCAGATGTGCAGGGCAAACTGGGGCGTCGCGAGGTCGAGGCAGCGGAAGTTGGTGATGGCGGCATCCTTCACCCGGAACAGCGCGATCAGCCCCCGCAGGCCAAAGCCCGGGTCGGGCGGAGGCGGGAGGGCAACCTGGCCGTTGCAGGCGATCTCAACGCCATCGATGGCAATCCCTTCGTTCCACTCCCGCGTTTGGATGCCGCGATTTGCCAGCACGAAGCCGTACCTGGCAACCTTACGGAGAATAACGCCAGGGCGGCACTCCAGCCGGGTCTGACTGTCGAGCCAGACCGTGGCGTCAAGGTCATAGACACCGGGCGTGGTGATCGTAACCAGCTTGTTGCCACCCGCCACGGCCTGCTGCAACGCGGCGACGTTGTCGGCCGCCGTGGCTGTAGGTGAAAAGCCATGCGCAGCAGCATCGACGGTCTTTGTTCCCGGCTGCAGAGACTGCGGTGAATCAGCGGCCCCACTCGCGAACAGCACGAGGAGGCCGAACAAGGCAGGACGCAGATCGAGCTGCGGGAAACGAGATCCTCTCATCATGACGATTGCGGCCTGGCGGGCCGTGATCCGGTATCGCGTTGCTACATCTCCCACAGTGGCTTATCATATAAGCGATTCGGATGCGTTGCAAACGAGCGGGGCCGGTCAAAGCACGTGCAGTGTCTGACCACCCACCCTCAAAGCCTTGCATCTGCCCACCATTCGCTTGCTTTTGTAGAACTAATAAACCCATGCCCACATCCATGCCGCCATCGAAGTCGAAACGCCCCCGCCGCCCGGGCCGACCGCCTGGGAAAGCCCGGCTCGCCGTCGCCGGCAAGGCCGAGCCCGAGGGGGATCTCGTCGCACAGGTGATCGATCACCTGCGAAAGGAAATCGTCTCGGGCTCCTATG
>CBFIHA010000110.1:0-12343 GCA_965662195.1 uncultured Pirellulales bacterium | reverse complement strand
TTTTATCCCGATGGTGTCGTGTCTGCGGGTGTTGCTTGTGGCTCAACAACGGAGCTGACAGCGAGAGTTCCCGAGTGGACAGGGCCGGGATCGAACCGGCGACACACGGATTTTCAGTCCGTTGCTCTACCAACTGAGCTACCTGTCCGGACGACGTGGCAGCCCTCAAAGGGGCGACGGGACGCCGCAGGGCCCTATTCCTAGACCCAGGGGTGATCCCTGTCAACGACCGACCACGCTCTGGGCACGGGAGAGCCGGTCGGTGATGGCCGCCCAGACCGGGTCGGCCGGCACGGCGTCGGCCACCAGCCGGTTCAGTTCGCGTTGGTCTAGTGCGTGGAGTGTGGCATAGAGCATCCGGCCATAGGCCGCCGGGTCATTCGGCATCGGCACCACCAGCAGGGCGGGCGCGGCCGCCAACCGGCGAACGGTCGCATCCTCGGGTGACCGCGTCAGCCAGCCGATCCGTTCGCCCGCCGCCAGCCGGTCGGCCACCCGCTCAGCCGCCGTTGCCACCGGCACAACCTCCAGCGGCGTCCGCGGCGCGTAGTGCCGCCGCTGCTGACCCGGGCAGCGGCCGGCGGCCCGGGCCAGCCGGTTTCACCCGCTGGCTCGCCTGGCTCACCCGCTGCTGGCACGGCTGCAAGGGCCACCTCACCACCGATTGCCGCGGCCAACTGCTCGGCCGAGAGCGGCCCCGGCCGCAGGATCCGCGGCGGGTCGACGGTGCAGTCGAGCACGGTCGACTCCAGGCCGTGCTCGCAGGGACCGGCATCAAGGATCAGGGCGACCCGGTTGCCGAGCCCGTCGAGCACATGCTGGGCTGTCGTCGGCGAGACCGCCTCCGAGCGGTTGGCGCTCGGGGCGGCCAGTGGACAGCCGGCCTGTTCGATCAGCCGCCGGGTCAGGTGGAGTGCCGGACACCGCAGGGCGACCGTCGGCCCGCCGGCGGTGACGATGTCGGGTATGTCTGCTGCCTTTTTCACCACCACGGTCAGCGGCCCTGGCCAGCAGGAGGCGGTGGCTCGCGCGGCCGCCTCCGGCCAGTCGGCGGCCAGTCGGCGGGCCATTGCCGTGTCGGCCACATGGACGATCAGTGGATTGCTGGCCGGCCTGCCCTTGGCTCGGAAGATCGACGCCACCGCGTCGGGGTCGAGGGCGTTGGCCGCCAGACCATAGACCGTCTCGGTCGGGATCGCCACCAGCCGGCCGGTGGCGAGCAGCTCGGCGGCTGTGGCGATTGCCGCTGCGGTCGTCGCCTCCGGCCGGTCGGCAGCGGCTGGCCAGTCGACCTTGGCCAGCGTCGGCAGTGCGGGACGATTGACGGGAACAGGGGGCATCGCTGGGCCGGTTGCAGGGGTTGGACTCGAGGATCATGATGGCACCTTCTGACTGGTACGCAACAGCTGGTTCCCCGTGTGGCCAGTTGCCCACACGCAGGAGTTCCTATCCGTGAGCAGCACCCCCCCTTCTCCACTGGTCGGCGTGGTCATGGGCAGCCAGTCCGACTGGAAGACGCTTGAGCGGGCCGCGACGGTCCTGGCAGACCTCGGTGTACCGCACGAGTGTGAGATTGTCTCAGCCCATCGCACCCCCGATAAGCTGACCAACTATGCCCGCTCGGCGGCCTCCCGGGGCCTGCGGGTGATCATTGCCGGTGCCGGCGGGGCGGCTCACCTCCCCGGCATGCTGGCTGCCCAGACCCATCTCCCGGTGCTCGGCGTGCCAGTTGAGTCGGCGGTGCTGCGGGGCATCGATTCGCTGCTGTCGATCGTCCAGATGCCGGCCGGTGTGCCGGTGGGAACCCTCGCCATCGGTGCTGCCGGCGCTACGAACGCCGCGTTGTTGGCGGTGTCGGTACTGGCCCTCAACGACGATGCCCTGCGGCAGCGGCTGATCGATTTTCGCACTGCCCAGACCGATCGGGTGCTTGGTGACCAGCTGCCACCAGCCGGCTCACCCTGATCGGCTGGCCTTTGGAGCGAGTCCATGGATTCCCTGCCCGACCTCCCCCCACCGATTCTGCCCGGGGCCACCCTCGGTGTGCTCGGCGGCGGCCAGCTGGGGGCAATGTTTGCCATGGCGGCTCGGCGGATGGGTTATCGGGTGGCCGTCATCAGCGACACGGCCGACTGCCCCGCCGCCCGGCACGCCGACCGGCTGCATGTCGGGAGCTTCGCCGACCCGGCGTTTCTCACCGAGGCGGCTACGGGACTGGCGGTGGTGACCTTTGAGTTTGAGAACGTGCCGGCGGCAGCGGGGCAGGCCCTGGCTGCCGGCCTGCCGGTGCGGCCCCACCCCGACGTACTGTTCATCACGCAGGATCGCGGTCGTGAGAAGGCTTTTCTGGTCGAACAGGGCATTCCGTGTGGCACTCACCGGCTGGTGCATTCGGCCGCCGAACTGCGAACGGCTGTCGAAGTGATTGGCCTGCCTGCGGTACTCAAGACCGCCGCCTTCGGCTACGACGGCAAGGGGCAGCAGGTGCTACGTCAGCCTGCCGATCTGACCACCGCCTGGACCGCCCTCGGCGGCGGCCCCTGCGTGCTCGAGGCCTGGGTCGATTTTGCCTGCGAGCTCTCGGTGGTGGCCGCCCGCGGGCTCGACGGGGGTGTCGTCGCCTTCCCGGCGTTCCGCAATGACCATGCCCAGCAGATCCTCGATGTCAGTTCCTGTCCCGCGGCCGTGCCCGTCGAGACAGTGGGAGAGGCCGAACATCTGGCTGCCACTGTCCTCTCGGAGCTGGGAGTGGTCGGGGTCGCCTGCGTCGAGTTCTTTCTGGCCCGCGACGGCCGGCTACTCGTGAATGAGATCGCCCCGCGAACGCATAACTCGGGGCATCTGACCATCGAGGCCTGCCGGACCAGCCAGTTCGAACAACAGGTGCGGGCGATCTGTGGGCTGCCGCTGGGATCGCCCGAGCTCCTTGCCCCGGCTGCGATGGCCAACCTACTGGGCGACTGCTGGGCCGTCGGTGAGCCCGACTGGGCGGCGGCCCTCGCCGTGCCGGGAGTGCAGCTGCACCTCTACGGCAAGTCACCCCCCCGGCCCGGCCGCAAGATGGGCCACCTGACTGCCACCGCCGCCACGGCTGCCGAGGCCGTCACCGCGGTCCGGCAGGCCCGGACAGCCCTCGCCCACCGCGGCTGACTTTGCTCCGGAATCAGGGAGCGGAAGTGACCGGACTGACAGTACCTCACTGCGGGGCCAACTGGCGGCCCTTCCATGAGGTCTGCAGGCCAAGCAGTCGCCGGGTAAGGGCGTACCACTGGATGAAGAGAAACACCGTGATCGCCAGCGGCTGGGCAAGGCTGCTGCTCAGGCTCTGCCGAAAGCGACCGACGGCCAGCAGCCGTGGCAGCACTGATAGGCCGATCGCCAGCAGCGTCATCCCGCCTGCGGCCAGTGACCAGCCCGCCCGCGGCCAGCCTGCCAGCCCGGCCAGCAGCAGCACCGTCGGCAGTATCTGGCCGCCGGCCAGCAGCAGCGTGAAGGGGAGGATCGTCCGCGGCGAGCCAATCCCCTCGGTCGCATTCTTGGCCAAGCCGGTGAAGACCTCGCCGCTGGTCTCGTACATCCGGCAGCTCGCCAGGTCGGTGGCATCGAAGATGTCGGTCCGCTGGCCGGCCCGGCGATAAAGCCGCGGCAGCATGATGCCATCGTGCAGCGAGGCAGCAATCGCCGCGTGCCCCCCTGCCCTGTCGTAGGCCAGCTTGGTGGTGATGAAGAACTGTCCGCAGCCAGCCGCCAGTGCCGGGTCGGTCGAACGACGGCTGCGGGCCAGGGGCAGAAAGCCGAGCAGCACGAAGTGAATCAGCGGCAGCAAGAGCCAGGCCAGGAAGCACGGTGTCTCCTGCAGGGGAAAGCCGCTGGCCAGCCCCACGTCGGCCTGCCTCAGAAAGCCGACGCCCCGGGCGAGGGCGTCGGCTGTCAGCCGGACGTCGGCATCGAGAAACACCATGTTCTCGTGCCCGGCGGCCCCGGCCAGCTGGTAGCAGGCATGCTGCTTGCCGCACCAGCCGGCCGGTAATGGTCGGCCGGCCAGCAGCCGGATGCGGGGGTCACGGGCGGCCGCAGCGGTGATGATGGCCGCCGTGTTGTCGGTGCTGGCGTCGTCGAGGATGACCAGTTCCAACTCGACACCCCGGCTGGCCAGCACGTCGTCGATCAGTTGGCCGATCGCCAGCTGTTCGTTGCGGGCCGGCACCAGCACCGACACTGGCGGGAGTTCGGCCGGTGGTGGCGGACTGCGGCGAAACCCCCGTAGGTTCACCAGCATCATGCCGGCAGGAATCGCCGCGAGCCCCGCCGCGAGCCCCGCCAGCAGCAGCATCGTGTCAGCTGGGGTCATGACGACTCCGATCCGTGCGCGGGGTCGAACCGTTGGCCCAGCAGCCAGGCCCGCAGCCGTCGAAACAGGTCGTACATGCCCCCCACGCCAACCCGACCGGTCGCCAGCCGCTCGAAGGTGGCCGGGTCGCGGCTGATGGCAGCGGCTGCCAGCCGATTCTGGGTCTGTTCCAACAGTGTGGTGAGCCGTTCGTTCCAGGCGTCGGCATCGCGGTCGGGAAAGGCCTCGATGGCCTGCGGCGGGCCGAAGGCAACCAAGGCTTCAGGCGATCGCTCAGTCCAGAAGGGATACTCTACCGCCAGCGGAATCACCAGGCCGCGTTTCGCAGCGGCGGCGGCATGGCCAACCCCGGGACGCAGGTCGATCGGCCGCTGCCGGGGGTCAGCGAAGTGCCCTTGGGCAGTGACCCAAAAGATCACATCAGGCCGTTCGAGGGCTGCCCGAGCCAGCCGCAGAAACCGGGCTGCCCCCTTCCAGCTATCGGGCTCGATGCCCAGAAAGCCAATCGATTCGAGGAAGGAGTATTTCCCCAGCGCCGCAGCCTCAATCGGCCCATAGTTGAGCCGATCGGGGTAGAGCCGCTGCGCGACCGCGAGAAAGATCAGCGGATCCCACCAGCCGGGATGGTTGGTGTAGATCAGCACTGGCTGCCCACCGAGGTCGGGGGCGTGCGACGCGTCGGCTTCCTTGAGCAGCCGAACCGCATGGAAGTGCCGCCGCAGGTAGCCCCGGACGTACCACATGAACCAGCCGTACAGCCAGCGGTTGTAGGCCGGGAGGCCGGGTCGCGGGGGCCGCTGTCGATCCGCTGCCGCCGAAGTCACGAGGCCGCACAGGCGACGGTGGCGACCGGCTCGACCAGCCCATCCTGGGCCACGCAGTCACCGGCAATCCAGCCCGACATCATCACCATCGGCATGCCGGGTCCGGGATGGGCCGACCCGCCGGCAAGATAGAGCCCTTCGACATCGGGCGAGCGGTTGGCCGGCTTGAAGGCCCCGAGGAACCGGCCGTGGCTGGCCAAACCGTAGATGGCCCCGTCGAGCACCTGATAGCGGTCCTCGATGTCCTGCGGCGTGAGGGCGTGCTCAAACACGATGTGCTGCTCGAGGTTTTCCAGGCCCGCGGTCTGTTTCAGCTTTTCGATGATTCGCTGCCGATAGGCCGGCAGCATCTTGGCCCAGTTGTGGTGCGGCCGCAGGTAGGGAGTGTGAACAAGCACATAGAGTGCCTCACCGCCGGGCGGCGCCACCTCCGGCTCGGTGATTGATGGTGCGCAGACATAGCAGGTTGGGTCGGGGGCCGGCTCACCGTTGCGGTAGATCGCCTCGAACTCTTCGTGAGGGTCCTTCGAGAAGACGAAGTTGTGGTGCAGCAGTTGCTCGTAGCGGCGGTCAAGGCCGAGGTAGAGCACCACGCCGGAGCAGGCCGGCTCGTACTTGCGACGGCCAAGGAACCGCTTCTGCGGCGGCCCGTCGAGCAGTTCGCGGTGGGTGCGGACGCTATCGGAATTGCTCACTACTGCGCCGCCCCGGATCGTCTCGCCATCGGCCGTCAGGACGCCCGCGGCCCGGCCATCTTCCACGATGATCCGCCGGATGGCTGTGTTGGTGCGAATCTCGACGCCCAGGTCGACCGCCAGATTGGCCAACGCCCGGGGCACCGCCCCGGTGCCCCCCCGCGGATACCAGACGCCGTCGTGCGACTGCATGTGGGCGATGCCGCAGAGTACTGCCGGCGACGACTCGGGACAGCTCCCGACATACTGGGTGTAGTGGTCGAGCATCTGGGCCGCGCGGCTGTCGGGCACAAACGACCGGACGGTGCCGGCCACGCTGTGCCCGGGCCGCATCCGCATCACCTCGCGGAGCAGTCCAATGTTCACACTCCGCTTGGGGTCGAACATGTCCTTGAGGCCACCGACCGAACGCCAGAAGAAAAAGTCGTCGGAGAGCTTGTGGAGGCGACGCGCCAGTTCCATGAAGCGGCCGTAGCCATCCCCCGCCCCACTGCCCGGAGCGAAGGCATCGAGCGTGGCCCGCATGGCATCGACATCGGCCTGGAGGTCGAGTGTGGTGCCGTCATCGAAGAAGCTTCGCCACTGTGGATCGAGCGGCACGAGGTCGAGAGCCGACTCTAGCGGCCGGCCCGCCTCGGCGAAGATTCGCGAGAGCACCGCCGGAATGGTGAGAATGGTGGGGCCCATGTCGAAGCGGAACCCCTCGGCCTCGAGTACCGCCGCCTTCCCGCCGACCCATTCATTTTTCTCGCACAGCACGACCGCGTAGCCGCGGGCGGCAAGGGTGCAGGCAGCGGCTAGCCCACCCAGGCCACTGCCGACGACAATCACCCGATTACGAACCTCCTCATCGGAGAGCGGGGGGCGTGTCGGTTGCTCCGTGACATCAGCCGCAAGTCCCGCGGCCGCTGCCGATGTGTCGGTGGTCCTGTCCATCATCATTCTCCGCAGAAGAGGTGTCTGGCTGGCAGGCCGCGGCGCCAGCATATTCCGGCGGGGCCTTTAGCCGCTGCCGACCGGTTCAGGGGGAACCGGCGACCGGACCTGCCAGTCGGCGGGGGTGCCATTTGTCACTGCCGGGCTCGTGGCAATGCCCAGGTCCTCCAGTAGCAGGTCGGAGGTGATCCGGGCTGACGAGTAGATGACCGGCAGCCCGCTGCCGGGATGGGTGCCACCGCCGACGAGGTACATGCCTTCGATGTCCTCAAACCGGTTGTGGGGCCGCATGTGCAGCATCTGGTTGAGATCGTGTGACAGATTGAAGGTGGCTCCACGGTAGATGGCATAGTCTTCCTGCCAGTCATCGGGGGTGACCACCTTCTCATAGCGGATCCGCGACCGCACACCCTCGATACCGATCTTTTCCAGCTGATCGAGGGCGACCTCGCGGAAGCCTGCCGTCTCCCGCCGCCAGTCAATGTTCGGATGCCGCTGGCTGACCGGCAGCAACACGTAAAGCGTGCTCATGCCGGACGGGGCCAGCGTCGGATCGGTCACCGATGCATTCTGGACGTACATCGAAGGATCGCTGCTGATCCGGTGGTGGTGTTCAATGTCGGCCAGATTCTCCCGGTAATTCTCAGCCAGATAGATGGTGTGATGCGGCACCTGGTCATAGCAGCCCTCGATGCCCAGGTAGAGCATGAAGGTTGAGCAGGAGAACTTCCGCGAAGCGATTCGCCGGTCATTCCATCGTCGTCTGAGTGGGTCGGGTACCAGCCTGGTCATCGTGCGGGCAAAGTCGGCGTTGACCACGGTGGCATCGGCCTCGTAGGTGGCCTGGGGCGTCGTCACCGCCGTGATCCGCCGGCCGGCGAAAGCCATCGATTCAACAGGCTCGTTGTAGTGGATCTCGACGCCCATCTCCTCCGCTAATTCCGCCATCCTGGTCGAGACCGCTCCGCAGCCGCCGATCGGATGGAAGACGCCGTGCTCGTATTCGAGGAACGACAGAATCGAGAACAGGCTCGGACAGCGGAACGGCGACATGCCGAGATATTTTGACTGGAAGGTGAAGGCCAGCCTGATTCGTTCATCGGAGAAGAACCGGCCCAGTTCACTGTCGAGGCTTTTCCACGGTTTGAGCAGTGGAACGAGTTTCAACAGGTCGGGGTTGGCCAGATCGGTCCAGCTTTCGAATGGTTGCTCCAGAAACGGGGCGAAGCGGATGAACTTCTCCCGGGTCTCGGTCATGAACCGGGTGAAAGACCCGCGGTCGGCCGGCGAGACTGCCGCGACCGCTGCCTCCATCCGCTCAAGGTCTGGCGTGGCCAGCAGTTCGCCGCCAGCCCCGAAAACCAGCCGGTACTGCGGGTCGAGTTTGGCCATCTCGACCTCGTCATTGAGGTCGTAGCCGCAGGTGGCGAAAATGTCGGCCAGTACCCGCGGGTAGAGGAAGAAGGTCGGCCCGAGGTCGAACCGAAAGCCGGAGCCGCTGTCGAGGCTGCTGGTCCGGCCACCCGGCCGGTCGAGCCGCTCAAGGATCCGTACCCGCAGCCCAGCTTTGGCCAGCAACATGGCAGCTGCAAGGCCACCGGGGCCGGCCCCCACGATCGTGACAGTTCGCGACATCCGACCTGTTCTACAGTGAGCGTCCGCTGCATCCCTCAAAGCACCCACGGTGGGCGGGATCGAGGACGCCAGAATCAGCCCCACTATAGAACCGGGCGGGGGGCGGTCAAGAATCCAATAAACGGCGGCGACGTGGCCCTCGTGCCAGTCAGTAGGCTGGCACGAGGGCGGTTCCCGCGGGTCTATACCGACCAAAGAGCCCCCGCCGGTAGAGCGGCACCGCCACCGCCGTGGGGGCGTAAAAGGTTGTTACGGGGGTGACGACCGTCGCTGCTGGCGCGTAGTAGGCAGTGGTGACGGCGGGGGCGGCGACCGACGGGGCGTAATAGCTGGTGACGGCCGGAGCGTAATAGCTGGTCACCGCCACCGAGCTAGTCGGGGCCGCAGCGATCACCGGCGGTGAGTAGGCGGTGACGGCGGCATAGTTCCCACTGGGCGTGTAGTTGGCCACGTAGGCCGGAGCAGTGGTCACCACAGGTGCGGCGATTACCGGCGAATAGTAGATAACCTGCTGGGCCCGGCATTCGGTGGCCCCGATGATTGCAGCGGCGGCAAGGACACCGCCGGCGAGTCGCCGCCCGAATCGAGGCCGGGCCTGTGGCTGCGCGAAAAACGGCGAAGGTTTCATGGCTGCTCCCTGCGGGTGGTTGACCGACACGGTATTCGACAGAGAGAAGGATACGCAGACGGTTGTCGCATTCGCAAACGGCCGATAAAGTTCGCCCTGCCGGGTGATCTTGCCGCGTCTGCCGGAATTGCCGGGTTGCCCGGCCGCGGCCCGATTTCGACCATCGATCGTGCTCGTCGCTTTTCATACGCACGACAACCCGGAGGGGTGCGGCCGTGGATGATCCAATTCCAGCGACCGCCGCCCCGGACCGGGAAGCGGCACCAGCAGCAGCACCGGGCTTTCCGGCCCTGTTGGCCGTCCGGGTGCTGACGGTGCTCAACGACAACCTGGCCCGCTGGCTGGTGATCGGTCTGGGGAAGCGGGCCGCAGCGGCCGCCGGCACCGCGCCGGCCGCCGTCTTGGCTGTGGGCACCGTCGTCTACGTCCTGCCCTTCATGCTCTTCGCCTGGCTGGCCGGCTGGCTGGCCGACCGGTTTGCCAAGCGCTCAATTGTGATCGGCAGCAAGTTTGCCGAGATTCTGATCGGGGTGGCCGCGGCCGCCGCTGTCGCCTGGGGCGCCGGTGCCGGCCCGGTATTGGCCGGCATACCGCTGGGCCTCTGGCTGCTGCTCGGCGTGGTCGGCCTCTTCGGCCTGCAGACGACGCTGCTCAACCCTTCCCTGCTGGGGACCATTCCCGAGACAGTGCCCGCGGCCAAGCTGTCATCGGCCAACGGAATCTTTGCGTTGGTGTCGCTGGCGGCGACGCTGGCCGGCATGGCGGCGGGCAACTGGCTGGCCGACATGACCTGGCTCTCATCGGTGGCCGATCCTGACCGGCCCCTGCCCGACTGGCTGCTGGGCCTGCCGCTGGGGTTTGTGCTGCCAGCGGCGGCCGGCCTGGTGACGGTGGCCACCGCCGGCTGGCTGTTTTCGCTCTGGTTGCCGGCAATCCCGGCGGCCGACCCGCAGGCCAAAGCCCCCTTCAATGCACTGGCGAAGACCGTCGCTGACCTCCGCCAGCTGTTGGCGGCCCCGCAGTTGGCCGGTGCCGCCGCCGGCATCGTCTTTTTTTGGGCGATCGCCGCGGTCGCCCAGCTCAACGTCGACCAGTATGCCTTCGAGTCGGGGGCGACCACCCAGGGACAGGTCGTGCCGCTGCTGCTGGCCCTCGTCTGCGGCATTGGGGCCGGCAGCCTGCTGGCCGGACGGCTTTCGCGGCAAGGCATCGATCCCGACTCACAGGTCAACCTCGGCCTGGTGCCACTCGGCGGGCTGTTGATGACGGTCGCCTGCATCGCCTTGGCCTGTTCCAGCGCGGCGATTTTTACCGCCACTGGGCCGCTGCCGCCTGGCCTGGCTGCGGCGGTCTGCTGGCTGTTCGTGCTGGGTGTCGGGGCCGGCATGTTCGACGTGCCGCTGGAAGCATATCTGCAAGAGCAGTGCCCCCCGGCCCGCCTCGGCGCGACCCTTGCGGCCACCAATCTGCTGGTTTTCACCGGCATGCTGATTGCGTCGATCGGCTACTACGGCCTCCGGCTGCCGGTGGGCGAGGCCGAGCTGACGCGGCCACTTTTTTCCGCCCGCGGCGTCTTTGGCCTGTTCGCCGGCTGTGCGGCGCTGGCAACAGGAGCCGCCGTGCTGGCAGCCCCCCGGTCGAGCCTACGGCTGCTGGTGGCCAGCTATATCCGGGCGATCTGCCGGTTTCGCATCCGCGACGAGTTCCGGCTGCCGGCTGCCGGCCCCGCCCTGATTGTCGCCAATCATCTTTCCTGGCTCGATGGATTCTTGGTGGTGCTGGCCTCCCGCCGGCCGGTCCGCATGGTGGTCTATGGCCCCAACATTCGCGGCCGGCTGCTCAACCGGCTGGCCGCGCAGTGGCGGTTCATTCTGTTTGAGCCCCGGCCCAAGTCGATCGCCCGTGCCCTCCGGGCAATCGAGCAGGGGCTGGCCCAGGGAGATCTGGTCGGCATTTTCTGCGAAGGGGGGATCTCCCGGACCGGGCAGCTGCTCGGCTTTCGCCGCGGGCTTGGCCACATCCTCGACCGGGCGAATGCGCCAGCCGTTCCCCTGGCCATCGACGGCCTCTGGGGCAGCATCTTCTCGTTCTCGGAGGGAAGGTTCTTTACCAAATGGCCCCGCCGGTGGCGGCGGCTGGTGACCATGCGGTTCGGAACGCCTCTGCCGGTGGGGGCTGCCCCATCGGTCATCCGGCTGGCCCTGCAAGAGACGCTCGCAGAAGCGGTTCATGAGCGGCTGGCCTGTCGCGGCAACGGCCGGCAGGGAACCGACTCGGCCGCCGCAGCGACCGCCGAAGCGTTTGACGGCTGCTGTCTGCTTCGCCGCAGCGACCGCCTGCTGGCGTCGCTTGCCCCGGGCGATCCATTGCACGATTCACTCGGCACAAGTGGCCCGCAGCTGCTGCGGCTGACCGGCAGCGTGGCTCCAGCCGATCTGTCTGCCGCAGAACTCCTGGCTGCACTGGCCCGGGGTCGAACCACGGTCTGGCTCGCCCGCCCGGACCAGCTGGCTGCGGTGGCGGCGGTCGCTGGATCGGCGGTCGGCCCAGATTTTCAGCCGCCAGAAGTGGTGGTGGTGCCGTTGGCGACGGCCGCTGAACTGCCGGCAGTCCAAGAGTTGGTCACTGGGTTTGCAGCCCGTTTCGGCGTGGAGCCGGTGGTCGCCTACGCCCCCCCCGGCTGCGGCCTGCTGGCCATGAACACGCCGGCGTCACGCGGCCAGCCGCAGGAGGTCACCTGCAAGCCCGATACGGTTGGCCGCGTGGTCAACGGTGCGGTTATCTGGCCGCGGGCCAGCCAGCGGGCCGAGGCCCATCGGGGACCGCTGCCGGGGGCCGCAGTGACGCCCTCCTCCCCTGCCCCGGACATCAGTCTGGCGATTGCCGCGACGATAGCCGGGAATGACGGTCCCGGCTGGACCGTGCTGCCCGAGCGGTTCGACGTGGACGACGACGGATTCCTCCAGCTCCGCTTGGAGGCCCCGATAGAACGGTGTATGGTTTCGGAAGCCTGCACCCCTAGCTCAATTGGATAGAGCGTCGGTCTACGGAACCGAAGGTTAGAGGTTCGAGTCCTCTGGGGTGTACTCTTCTGGGCTGCTTTCGTGAAGGCAGTCGCGTTGGGAAGCCGCCGCCAATGAGCACCAGCGGGCGGAGGCCCGCCCAGGAAAGCCGGGCAGGAAGCCCGGTCTTTCCGTGAAGCCAGCCACAGCCCCGGCCCCACCCGGCGACAGGATGTCGCCAATGAGCATCAGCAGAACGCCACAAACCTTGG
>CBFIHA010000109.1:0-12558 GCA_965662195.1 uncultured Pirellulales bacterium | reverse complement strand
CGGCGTTGGCCACCGAGCTTGCCGCAGGCCAGCCCCCCTGCACCGCCGCCGACCTCGCCGCCGCCCGCGAGGTCTCCCGCGAACTGGCCGCGGCGATGGCCAGCCGCCCGACCACGCCCGTGCGGCCCCCGGCCGAGGTCGCCCTGTCCGCCCTCCCGGTGATATCCGACCAGCGCCGTCCCACCCCGGCTCACCGCAGCCTCGACACCGAGAACATCCGCGACCTGCTCTTTGACAACCTTGAGCACGACCGCTGGGCCGAGGTGGCCGAGCGGTGCCTCGCCTGTGGCAACTGCACCATGGTCTGCCCCACCTGCTTCTGCAGCAGTGTTACCGAGGTGGCCGAGCTGTCTGGGGATGATGTCTCGCGGGAGCGGCACTGGGCCAGCTGCTTTACCGCCGAGCATGGTCAGATGCACGGGGCCAACGCCCGGCCGACCACCGCCGCCCGCTACCGGCAGTGGCTGACGCACAAGCTGGCGGGCTGGATCGATCAATTTGGCAGCTCCGGCTGCACCGGCTGCGGCCGCTGCATCACCTGGTGCCCGGTCGGCATCGACCTGACCGAAGAAGTGGCTGCGATCCGGGAGACGTCCTCATGAACTGGCCCGTCGGCATCGCTACCGCGCCGGCCCCGGCCGCCGGTCCAATTCCCCCCTGGGAATATGCCCGGGCCACGATTGTCGCCCTCCATGACGACGCCCCCGGCGTCCGCAGCTATGCCCTGGCCGTCGATGAGCCTCACCGCGACCGGCTGGCCACCTCGCAGCCGGGGCAGTTCAACATGCTCTACCTGCCGGGCATCGGCGAGGCGGCCATTTCAATCGCCTCCCCACCCGGGCAGCACCCGGTGCTGCACACGGTGCGGGCCGTCGGCAACGTCACCAATCATCTCGCCGGCATGCAGGCCGGTGATGACCTGCTGATCCGCGGCCCCTACGGCCGGCACTGGCCGCTGGAGGAGCTTGCCGGGGCTGATCTGATCATCGCCGCCGGCGGCGTCGGGCTGGCCTCGGTGCGGGCGGCGGTCTGTCAGGCCGCGAGCCACCGCGCTCACTTCGGCCGGGTGGCGGTGCTCTTCGGGGCCAAGAGCCCGGGCGACCTTTTCTATCAGTCCGACATTGCCGCCTGGCGGGCCGCTGGCATTGTGGTCGAGCTGATCGTCGACCGGGCCACCGCCGGCTGGGACGGCCCGGTCGGCTTCGTGCCAGAGCTGCTGGAGGATCAGCCAATCACGGCAGCCACGGCGGTCATCACCTGCGGCCCCGAGGTGATGATGCGGGCCCTCGCCACCGCCGCCTTTGCCCGGGGCCTGCCGCCGGAGCGGTTCTGGCTGTCGATGGAGCGGAATATGCACTGTGCCGCCGGCTTCTGCGGCCTCTGCCAGTTCGGGCCGGAGTTTGTCTGCAAGGACGGCCCCGTGTTCCGCCATGATCGGATTAGCCGCTACCTGGAGGTACCGCAGCTATGAACCAGCACCGCCCCAAACTGGCCGTCTACAAGTTCGCCTCCTGCGACGGCTGCCAGCTGCAGCTGCTCGACCTCGAAGGCCAGCTGCGGCAGGTGGCCGAACGGGTTGAGATCGCCCACTTTCTCGAGGCCCGGTCACGGATTAAGCCGGGGCCCTACGACGTCGGCCTGGTGGAGGGATCGGTCTCGGCCCCGGAGGACATCGACCGGATCAAGGAGATCCGCCGGCAGTGCCGGCACCTGGTCGCCATCGGGGCCTGTGCCACCGCCGGCGGCATCCAGGCGCTGCGGAACTGGGGCCGCGACCCCGACTTTCTCAGTGGTGTCTATGCCGCCCCTGAATACATCTCAACGCTCTCGACGAGTACGGCGATCGCCGACCATGTGCCGATCGACTACGAACTGCGGGGCTGCCCGATCGATCCGGGCCAGCTGCTGGAGGTGCTGACGGCCTTCCTGCTGGGCCGGCGGCCAAACATCCCCAGCCACAGTGTCTGCGTCGAGTGCAAGCAGCGACAGACGGTCTGCGTGGCGGTGGCCCGAGGGATCAGCTGCCTTGGCCCGGTCACCCACGCCGGCTGCGGGGCAATCTGCCCGGCCCACGGTCGCGAGTGCTTCGGCTGCTACGGCCCCAGCGACCCTGCCAACCTCGTCAGCCTGACTGGTTTCTATGAACGGGAGGGAGCCAACCGGCAGGCTCTTGGCCGGCTCGTCCAGTCCTTCAACGCCTGGGCCCCGGAGTTCCGCCAGGAGGCCCAGCGACTTGCTGACTCAGCCGACGAGGTATCGAATCCATGAAAACCATCCGTGGCATTTCGGTGAAGTCACTCACCCGGGTTGAGGGTGAGGGGGCACTGAAGGTGCGGCTGGTCGATGGGCGGGTGGAGATTGCCGAGTTCAACATCTATGAACCACCCCGCTTTTTCGAACGGCTGCTACGGGGCCGCGACGTCGCCGAGGTGCCCGACATCACCGCCCGGATCTGCGGCATCTGCCCGGTCGCCTACCAGATGAGTTCCTGCATTGCCCTCGAGCAGGCCCTGGGCCTGGAGGTCTCACCCGCCATCAATCGGCTGCGGCGGCTGCTCTACTGCGGCGAGTGGATCACCAGCCATGCTCTCCACATGCACCTGCTCCACGCCCCCGACTTCCTCGGCTGTGAGAGCGCCTTTTCGCTGCCGCCGGAGTTTGCCGGCTTCCTGGACGACGGGCTGTTCCTGAAGGGGCTGGGCAACCAGCTGCTCGAAGCGGTCGGCGGCCGGGCGGTGCACCCCATCAACGTGGCGGTCGGTGGCTTTCATCGCGGCCCTGACGTGGCGACCATCAAGGCTCTGCTACCCGACCTTGAGCGGGGCCTGGAGGCGGCAGAGCGCAGCCTCGCCGTCGTCAGCAGGTTTGACTTTCCCGCCGCTCCGCCCCCGCGGCAGCGGCTGTCGCTCATTGCTGATGATGAATACCCGATGAATCATGGCGACCTGGCAATCAGCGGCGGGGCCCAGCCGGTGCGGGTGCCGATCGCAGACTTTCCTCAGCATAGCCGCGAGTTTCAGGTGCGGCAGAGCACCGCCCTGCACAGCCGACTGATTGCTGATGACAGCCCCTACCTCTGCGGGCCGCTGGCTCGGCTGAGCCACAACCTTGAGCAGTTGCCCGACCGGGCCCGCCAGGCTGCCGAGGACGGCGGCATCGACTGGGCCAGCGCCTCGATGCACCAGAGCATCGTGGCCCGCGGCATCGAGGTGCTGGCGGCGATCGAGGAGGCGATCAAAATCGTCCGTGACTATCAGGCGGCTCCGGTGCCTGCCGGGCAGCCGCTGCCGCGGCGGCCTGGCAGCGGCTGCCATGCCACCGAAGCCCCCCGGGGCCTGCTCTATCACCGCTACGAGCTTGACGACGCTGGGCTGGTCACTGCCGCCACGATCATCCCCCCGACTTCACAGAACCAAGCCCAGGTCGAGCACGATCTGGCCGCGATTCTGACCCGGGAACTGGCCCAGCCGCAGCCCCCCTCCGATGCCAGCCTGACCCGGCAGTGCGAAACCCTGATCCGTAGCTACGACCCCTGCATCAGCTGCGCGACCCACTTTCTGACCCTGTCAATCGTCGGTCGCTGACGGGAGACGGGGCAGCACGGCCAGGCAGCCCGCCAGCGTGACCAGTTCAGCCGCGTCGTGTTCAGAGATGGCAACCTGCAGCGTCTTCCCCAGCTCGATCACGAAGTTCTGAAAATCGACTGAGTCGAGATCACACTCGCGGCGAAGATTCGCCGAGTCGGGAATCTCTGCCAGGTCAACCTCGGGAGCAATCTGCCCCAGTGTCCGGACGACGGCAGCCCGAACGGCGGCTGCGGTATGCGGCGGTTGGTCCGTTGCTGCCATCACAACTCCTCCGGCTGCTGCAACTGCTCAGCAATCGCATTGAGGTAGAGCCCCGCACGATGCCCATCGAGGGCCCTGTGGTCCGCAGCCAGCGTGGCCGTCACCGCCGGCCGAGCTTCAACCCGGTCCGCGACCACCACTGGCCGCTTGGCCACGGTCCCAAAGCCGACAATCGCCAGCTGGGGCGGATAGATCACGCCCCAGACCGCATCGACACCGCGGTCACCGAGGCTGGTGACGGTCAGCGTGGCGTCGGCCAGTTCCGAGGCCTTCAGCCGGCCGGCCCGGGCCCGTTGCGTGAGCTCACGGATCTGCTGTGATAGCGATGGCAATGGTTGGGCCGCCGGGTCTCGCAGGGTGAGGATCACCAGTCCGCCGCCCCGCAGCGAGACCGCCAGCCCGATGTTGACTTTCGGTAGCAGCTCGACGGCATCGTTCAACCAACGGCCGTTGACCTCCGGCACCGCCCGCACCGCACGGGCAGCGGCTTTCAGGAAGACCGCCCCGAGCAGCAGCCGCTCAGCCGGCGGCAGACGGTCGTTGCGAGCAGCCACAAAGGCAACCACTGCGGCGACATCGATGGTGGTCGCCAGATAGAAGTGCGGAATCTCCTGCTTTGACCGGCTCATCGCCATCGCAATCGCCCGCCGCATCCGAGCCTGCCGATCGGCCTGAGTGGTTGCCGGTTGACCGATCGGAGCATTCGGCGTCTGCACACCGGCTGCCTCGGCTGCCGCCGGCGGTTCTGCACCGGCCAGTTCCCCGTTCTCTCGAATCGTCGCCAACGGCGTGCCAACCGGCACCTTCGTACCGGGCCCAACCAGCAGGCTGTCGATCACGCCATCCTGAAAGACCTCGACGTCGATCACGCCCTTGTCGGTATCGACCTCGGCCAGCGTCTCCCCGCGATGCACCGACTCCCCCGGCTGCTTCCGCCACGCAACGAGTGTTCCCGCCTCCATGTCAGCCCCGAGGGTCGGCATCAGAAAGTTTTTCATTGACGGGGTCCTCCTCGCCGATCCGGCTAAGTTACGATCTTTCGGGTGTGTCCATTGCTTCGAAGCCCGAAGCGCAAGCTGAGGGAAACCACGTCTTTGATCTACACACCACATTCCCTCGGCTCGCGCCTCGGGCTTCCAGGATTTCGGTCCCGCTCACCGCACCAGCAAAACCGAAGCCCTTCGACGCTGCCTCTCGGTGGCGCACAACAAAACTTGCCGCGAAGCCCGAAGCGCAAGCTGAGGGAAACCGCGTCTTTGATCCGCAAACCACATTCCCTCGGCTCGCGCCTCGGGCTTCCAGGATTTCGGTCCCGCTCAGCACACCAGCGAAACTCCCACCGGGCACGATTTCTTTGCCTTTGCTTGGATTCACACCGGCACCTCTGCGTTCACGCCACCAGCTCCCGGGCGACGGCGACGATGCGTGCAACGCTCGGCAGGGCTGCCTGTTCAAGCTGGGCGGCGTAGGGAATCGGCACCTCGGCCGTGCAGAGGCGGGCCACTGGCTTCGCCAACGCGGCAAACGCCTGCTCAGTCACGCTGGCGGCGACCTCGGCGGCCAGTCCGCAGGTCCGCCAGCCTTCATCGACCACCAGCAGCCGGCCGGTCCGCTGCACAGATTCAACCACGGGCTCGAGCACCAGCGGCCGCAGGCAACGCAGGTCGATCAACTCGGGCCGGATGCCATCGCAGATGAGCTGGTCGGCTGCGGCCACCACCTTGGGCAGCGATCCGCTCGAGGTGACGATCGTCAGAGCGTCGCCCCGCTCCCGCACCAGCGGCCGCCAGGGATCGAAGCCGTTAGCTGTTTCGGCACAGTCCCCCGCGGTTGCGTAGAGCAGGGCATGTTCGCAGATGATGACCGGGTTGGGATCGGCGAGGGCCGCAGCAAGCATCAGCCGGGCATCGGTCACGGTTGCCGGGCAGAGCACTTTCAGCCCCGGCACGTGGGCAAACCAGACCTCGAGACTGTGGGAGTGCTGGGCGGCAAGCTGCCGGCCGGCGCCGGTGGCCATGCGAATGACCAGCGGCACCGCCAGCTGCCCGGCAGTCATGTGCCGTAGCGTCGCGGCATTGTTGACGATCTGATCGAGCGCGAGCAGGGCGAAGTTGATCGTCATTACCTCGACGATCGGACGCCTGCCGGCAATTGCCGCACCGATGCCGGCCCCGACGAAGCTCGCCTCGCACAGCGGCGTGTCGCGGATGCGGTCGGGGCCGAACTCGTCGAGCAGCCCCCGGCTGCAGGCATAGGCTCCGCCGTAGCGGCCCACGTCCTCCCCCATCAAAAACACCCGGTCGTCCGTGGCCAGCGCCTCCCGCAGGCCTTCGCGCACCGCCTCGCGGTAGCTCAGCCGGGGCATGGGATCGCCTCCACCGGTTCAGCCAGAGCAAGCAGATCGCAGGTGAGGTCAGCAACCGACTCAACCGGTGCTGCAGCTGCCGCCGCCACCGCCGCGGCAACTTCGGCGGCGACCTCCTGTTCCAGCCGCTCCCAGCGAGCCTCTTCCAGCCGGCCTTCGGCCCGCAGCCGGTCGGCAAAGCTGGCCACCGGTTCCCGGGCCTGCCAGCTGGCCACCTCATCCGGCGGCCGGTAACGGTCCGGGTCGTACATCGAATGGGCCTGCAGCCGGTAGGTCCGGGCCTCAAGCAGAAAAGGCATACCGGTGTCGCGGACCGTCTCGGCCGCCTCGCGAGCCGCCGCCTCCACCGCCAGCACATCCATCCCGTCAACGGCCGCAGCAGCAATCCCATAGCCGGCCGCCTTGGCATGGATGTCGGTCATCGCCTGATGGCGGTCGAGCCTGGTGCCCATCGCATAGAGGTTGTTCTCGCACAGAAAGAGCACCGGCAGCTGCCAGAGTGCGGCGAGGTTGAGCGACTCATGAAAGGTCCCCTCGGCCACCGCGCCATCCCCGAAGAAAACCGCAGTGATGCTCGCCGACTCCTGCAGCCGATCAGCGAGTGCCAGCCCGACCGCCAGCGGCAGCTCGGCGCCGACGATCGCGGTGCCGCCATAGAATCGCCGGCTCACGTCGAACAGGTGCATCGACCCGCCGCGGCCCCGGCAGCAGCCGGTCGCCTTGCCAAACATCTCGGCCATGATCGTCGCCATCGGCACGCCGCGGGCCAGGGCATGGCCGTGGTCACGATAGGCTGCCACCACCCGATCCGCAGCTGTGAGGCAGCCCATCGCCCCAACGGCCACCGCCTCCTCGCCAACATAAAGATGCAGGAAGCCGCGAATCTGGCCGGCCATGTAACACTCGGCCGCCTGCTCCTCGAACCGGCGGATGCGGAGCATCTGCGCGAGCAACGCCAGGTCGTGGTCGGCAGCCGTGGCGGTGGCCTCAGTCATTGGCCCACCTCCAGGGTCGAGGTATCGCCCGGCGGCAGGCCGAGTTCCCGTGCCTTCAGCAGCCGCCGCATGATCTTGCCGCTGCGGGTCCGCGGCAGGTGGGCCATGAAGGCCAGGTCCTTTGGTGCCGTCGCCGAGCCGAGCCGCTTGCGGCCGAAGCCGAGTAGCTCAAGCCGCAGCTCGTCGGTCGGCTCATAGCCGGCCTTGAGCGTGACAAACGCTTTGATGAGCTGGTGGGCGTCAGGGTCGGGCTTGCCGATCACGCCAGCCTCAGCCACCGCCTCGTGCTCCAGCAGCACGCTCTCCACCTCGAAGGGGCCGACCAGGTGCCCCGAGGTCTTGATGACGTCGTCCTTGCGGCCGACAAACCAGAAATAGCCATCGGTATCGCGGCGGGCGAGGTCGCCGGTCAGATACCAGCCGTCGCGGAAGCAGTCAGCATACCGCTGGGGCTCGTCCCAGTAGCCGGTGAACATGGCGGGAAAGCCGGGCCGGACGGCGATCTCGCCCTGCACCTCAGGATCACCCACCTCGACCAGCCGGCCCTCCTCATCCGGCGCCACCACCGCCGCCTCGATGCCGGGCAGCGGCTTGCCCATCGAGCCAGGCCGAATCTCGAGAGCCCGGACGTTGGCAATCATGATGCCGCCGGTTTCGGTCTGCCAGTAATTGTCATGGATGGCATGCCCGAAGGCTTCGCGGCCCCAGACGACGGCCTCGGGGTTGAGCGGCTCACCGACGCTGGCCACAAACCGCAGACTGCTGGTGTCGAACCGAATTGCCTCATCAGTGCCCTGCCGCATCAGCATGCGGATGGCGGTCGGGGCGGTGTACCAGACGCTCACCCGGTGATCCTGAACGATGCGGTACCACCGCTGGGGATCGAACTCACCTTCATCGACAATGCTGGTCACGCCGCAGACGAGCGGCGCGATCAGCCCGTACGAGGTGCCGGTCACCCAGCCGGGGTCGGCGGTGCACCAGAAGATGTCGTTGTCGTGCAGGTCGAGGGCCAGGCGGCCGGTCACCTGGTGGGCGATTACCGCCTCATGGCTATGGACTGCTCCCTTGGGGGTGCCGGTCGTCCCGCTGGTGAAGTGCAGCAGGGCCGGGCTGCTGGCGGGCGTCTCGCCGATCTCGTAATGGTCCGGCGAGTCGGCCAGGAGTTCGTGCCAGTTGAAGCTGCCAGCCGGCAGCGGAGGCTGCTCGTCGGGGATGATAATCAGGTGCTCGATCACCGCCAGCTGGTCGCGGATGCCGGCGAGCTTGCGTCGATAGAGGCTCTGGGTGGTCACCAGCACCTTCGGCTTGGCGATGGCCACCCGGGCGGCGACCGGATCGGGTCCGAAGGCGGCAAACAGCGGGCAATAGAGACAGCGGGCCTTGAGACAGCCGATGGCGGCGATCACCTGCTCAAGTGAGCGGCCGGCATGGACGAAAACCCGTTCGCCCGGCTCGACGCCAAGCCGCTCCAGCGCCGCAGCAAATCGGCCGGACAGCCGAGCCAGTTCTGCAAAAGAGACCTCACGGCAGCCGCCCGTCTCGCTCAGGCAGCGGAGGGCAATCTGCTCGGCCCGGCTACCGGCTGCATGCCGATCGACCGCCTCGTGGGCGATGTTGAGCCCACGGCCGCCGGGCAGGCCGGAGCATTCGTGGCGGGCCTGCTCCCACGAGAACGTCCGGCAGGTGGCCTCATAGTCGGCCATGTTCGGCGGAACCGCGACGCCGACTGAGTTGCTGATCCCGATAGCAGCCATGGACGAGTGCCTCCCAGGGTGGCTCGGTCGTCCAGTGCCGAATGGTCAGATGAAGCCTGACGTATTGTTCGCAGCGATCGTCCCTGGAATCGAGCCGACAACTCCAGCTAGTGAAAAGACCTGCCCCACCGGCTGCGTCGCTTGCGCAGCAGCCACCTTTTGCTAGCGGACACTTTCACTGGCCCCCGCTGGAAGCCAAAGCGGATCTGCTTACTCGCGCCATGGCGGCGTCTGGAAACCGCCGAGCATAACGGCCGAGGGCTCACCCTCCGGTGTCTGGGCCTCGATCACCGTCACATAATGGGTGTCGGCGGTAAGCCCCTCGAGTTTCCACTGGGCCGTGTAGTCTTCCGCAGCAACCGTCTGCTTCCACTCCGCATGCTTCAACTGGTGTCGCTTGCCTGCTGGGTAGAAGGAAAGCCGCACCCGGCCCGGTGCGCCCGGCCTGGGCTCAAACGTTTCGTCGAGGCTGCGGCTGGTGGGCAACTGCGGTGCCACCGGCGTATCAGAATCGGTACCGCCGGCCAGCAAGGCAGGCAGCCGGGTTGTCCGGGTCCAGATTGAGACGCTGCTCTGAGCGGCATGGCCATTGCGGCTGAGGTGAGCGAGAAACGGTCCCTGCCGCTTGATCGGCTCAATCAATGGTGCGGGCTGGGTGACAAACTGAAAATTCCGGTAGCGGACTCGGCCGCCATGGTCAGTCAGCATGATCCGGTCACCGGGCCGGCCACGGCCGAAGTCACTGCTGCCAGAAAACTTGCTCAATGCAACCGCGGTTTCCCAGGCCGGTCCTGCCGTCACGGCAGCCGCGACGAGCGTGCCGTTGAGGTGGTGCTCAATGCGGTCACCGACGGCGATGATTCTTGAACTGTTCCACTGGCCTGGGGGATGCAGGAGCTTGTCGGCGGCGGGGCCAACCAGCCCGTAGATCGCGGCGGTCGAGTCCTTCGACGTATCGCCGGGGGCACTGTCGATAATCTGATACTCAAGGCCGAGGTACCGATTGAAATAGAAGTCTTTCCCGAACCGGCGAACCCGGTACTTCAGCCCGCTGTTGACCCCCTGCTCGATCTGCCACTCCCAGCTGAGTTCAAAGTGCGGTGGCAGTGGTGGCGTGACGATGCTCCCTCCCTTACCGGGCGTCACGAGTGCGACCTCGCCGTCAGTGAACTGCCAGCCGTCCGGCACCAGCTGGCCGCTGGTGGTTTGCCAGAAATCTCGGCTGAGCCAGTCAGCAGTGGTCGGATTGCGGGAACCTGAGGCCGCCTTTGACGTCTCAGCAGCTGCGCCGCCGGCGGCGAGAGCCGACACAATCATTGCCGCCGCAATGATCCACAGCGGCAGTCTCATGGCGAACCAACCTTCCCCGACAGCCCCTCGGAATCGCCGGACAAAATAGAAACAGCCCAGAGCAATGCTGGTCGGCATCGCCGATTGTTTTGTTTTTGAGTCGGTGAAGATCCACTGACGCTCTGGCCACCAGCCCGAGGATCGACATCAGTCATCCTCCAGCTCGTGATTTTTGATGTCGCGAGTTTCGGCCCAGCAGCAGAAAACTCCATTCTTCGAAGCCCGAATCGCACGCCGAAGAACACCGTCTTTTTTGATGCCGGGAACGCATCCCCTTGGCTCGCGCCTTTTGATGTTGCCCTTAGCGGAACCAAACTCCAGAAAGCCCGAGACGCGAGCCGAGGGAATGCGTTTCTTGGATCACACACGAGATTTCCCTCAGCTCGCGCTTCGGGCTTTGAAGAATGGGGGTTTTTTCTGGCGATTGATGCAAACTCGCAACATCAAAGCTCGCGATTCGGGCTTCGAATAATGGGGGGGTTTTTCGGGCGATTGACGCAAGGGCGCAACATCAAAACTCGTGCCTTGGGCTTCCCAGAGTTCCGTTCGGCTCAGCGCAACATCAACAAGCGCACTGGTGGCTTGCCGAGAAGGCAAATGGAGGGCCATGAATGAGTCTGACGCCAATTCAATCATTCGGCACCTTTCGTGTCGACCTCCCGTTGCCGTCATCGTTTTTGCACTCAGCCGCTGGTCGTCCAGGTCGGCCGAGCGTTTCGCTCGATTTCGGCGTCGATTTCAACCATCCGCTGCTGCAGTTGCTCGACGCGTTCCGGCTGCTCGGCTGCCAGATTTGTCTGCTCACCCAGGTCGCCGCCGAGGTTGAAGAGCAGCACCTGTGGGGCGGCATCAGGCTGCTGCCTGCCCCGCTTGCGTGGCTGCTTGACGAGCAGCTTCCACGGCCCCTGCCGGATGCCCTCAAGCACGCCGTGCGAGGTGTAGTAAAGGAACTCATTCCGGGGTGACCCGCCAGCCTCGCCTGTCCAAAGCCCTGACACATCGAGGCCGTCAATCTTTTTCTCTGCGGGCAATGCACTGCCAGTCAGCGCCGCCAGGGTCGGCAGCACGTCGATTGTGCCGGTCAGTTCGCCACAGACAGTACCCGCTGGAATGCCGGGTCCCCGAATCAGACAGGGCACCCGCTGGCCACCCTCAAAGGTCGAGCCCTTCCCGTCCCGGAGTGGCCCGGCCGAACCACCGTGATGCTTGAAGGGTAGCCAGGGGCCGTTGTCGGTCGCGTAGATCACATAGGTGTTGCCCGCCAGTTGCAGCTCATCGAGCGTCGTAAGTAGCCGACCGACCTCAGCATCGATGTGCTCAATAGTGTTGATGTAGGCCCGGTGCGGGTCGGGGTCGCGGACATCATCGGGCACATAGAGCGGAATGTGCGGCATCGAGTGAGGCAGGTAGACGAAGAACGGTCCATCGCGGTGCTCCGTGATGAAGTCGATCGCCTTTTGCGTGTAGCGACGGGTGACGGTCCGCTGGTCCACCGGCAGTTCGACAATCTCTTCATTTTCGACCAGCGGCGTGTTCCACTTGGTTAGCGTTGACTCCGGGTCTTTCCAGAGCGCATCCATCCCGTCGGGCCCGCCCTTGGGCCGGCCCTTGTTGTCGGGATAGTTCATGTCATTGGAGTAGGGAATGCCAAAGTAGGCGTCAAAGCCATTGGCCCGTGGCAGCACCTCGGGCTGATAGCCCAGGTGCCATTTGCCGAAGCAGGCGGTGGCATAGCCGAGCCCCTTGAGCTGGTCGGCAATCGTGTGCTCAGCCGGGTTCAGGCCCTTGGTTGAAGTCGGAAAGAGCACATGCTGGTGCAGGCCGACCCGCTTGGGATAGCAGCCGGTCAGCAGTGCCGCCCGCGAGGGCGTGCAGACAGGTGAGGCCACCATGAAGCTGGTGAACTTCCGGCCCTCAGCCGCCAGCCGGTCGATGTTGGGCGTGCGGATCGTCTCCGACCCAAAGCAGCCGAGGTCGCCATAGCCCTGATCGTCGGTAAAAATCAGCACCACGTTCGGGGTGGCGGCAAAAGCACCTGCGGCCTGCATCCAAACCAGCAGCAGAACCACCCAGCCGCCGCGTCGGCCAAGGCTCAATTCTTCAAACATCGCCACCTCCTTTGAAGCGTCTTTCGCTCTGGCTCATCGATCTGCCCGACCATGTGACCGGCAGCAAGCACTTCATGCAAGCCGCGGCCCACAGCGGGCTTGCTGAAACAATGCGAAAATGAGCTTGAAAAAAAG
>CBFIHA010000108.1:0-12722 GCA_965662195.1 uncultured Pirellulales bacterium | reverse complement strand
CGGTGCTGGGTACCCAGCACAGTGCCTACCAGCTCCAGCTCGGCCAGCTTGAGGGCGAGCACGAGGGTGCGTTCCTGCCCGCCTGATTGAATCGTATCGGGGCCTGGCCGATTCCAAAGCAGCCGTTCTCCTCAACAAGCATCCCCGTGCTGCCCTGATCCATGAAGATGCCGTTGCTTTCTGCTGTTCCTCGGGCCGCGGGCACATCGTGGATCAGGTTCCCTCGGAGCACCGTGCCCGGCTGTCGGCCCAGGGTGTAGATTCCCCCGCCGTCCGACAGCATCTGCATCACGTGGTGGATGTGGTTGAACGCAATCAGGTTGTCCCGGCAGGCTGTCGGTGTCTGATCCCACCGCCAACCAACCGACACCCCCGTGTACGGCAGGTGGCTGATCTCGTTGTGGGCAACCGTTGTCGCTTCTGTCAGCCCCACCCAGACCCCGACGCCGCCGTGGCCAACAACACCACAGTGGTGGATGCGGCAGCCTGACACCGTGTTGTGCCTCTCGGAGAAGACCATCACGCCGTTCATCCCAATGTCGAACACGTCGCAGCCGATGATCTGATTGTTTCGTGAACGACTGGCAATACCCACGCCAGCAGCGCCGGTGTGGCAGATCTCACAACCGTCGAGGCTGCAGTCCACCGCGTGGACCAAGGCAATGGCTGCCTGCGGCGGCAAACTGTTCCACCCACCCAACGGATTCGGCCGATGCTCGGAGAAGCAGGCCTGAACTTCGGCGTATCCATGGGGCGGGAGTGGGAACTCCGTGTGGGCAAACGTCAGGCCGACGAGGTGCAGGTTGCGGACGGGCTGCCCGGTGGCCAGGTCACCGCTCACTGTCAATAGCCGTTGGAGTACCGGCGCAACGACCTCGATTGCATCGAGGTCCTCTCCCGGCAGCGGCTGGTAGCTCAACAGGCCTGTCGTCCGGTCGAGGTGCCACTCGCCCGGGGTGTCGAGGAATTCGGCAGCATTCTCGACGTAATAGCGGGCCTGCCGCTCAAAGCCCGTGATCTCGTAGAAGGCTGCCGCGGCAGGACCGATCGGATCGCTAAGCGTCACCTGGCGTGCTGCCTCATCCAGTTCCTTGATTCGGATGCGTGAGATACTCCAGTCGCCAAGGAAGACGACCTCGGCGTCTTCGGGATTTGAGAACATCTGGAGATCACCCTCCTGGAACATGAAGGCGGTCCGGTTGTCCGGCCCGGCGGCGGCGACGCGAAAGAAGCCGTCGTTGGGTGCTCGCGCCCGCGTGCCGCGGCGGCCGTCGACAAACACCTGTCGAAAATACCACCGGCCGGCTTTGACCGTGGGCAGCTCAGCCACCCAGCGGCCAGCTTCGGTTGCTCGCCAGCCGGTAATCCGCCGGCCGCCGCTGAAAATCGGTTTCTCACCGGGTGCCGCTGCGTAGGTGATTCGGTGCGTGTCTGTGCCCGCATCCTCCGGCCCGAAGACCAACGGCTCTGCAAGCTGGTATGTCCCGCCGCCGATCTGCACGGTGACATCGTGCCGAAGCGGCTCCTGGCGAAGTCTCCGCACAGCATTTCTCGCCGCCGCCACGGTCGCGAACGGCTGCTCAGCCGTGCCCGGGTTGGCGTCATCACCGTCAACCGCAACGTAGAAGTTCATCCCCATGCCACTTCCTTTTGCGGGTTTGATTGCCTGTTGCGAGATCGTCGAGAAGGTCTGCAGCACGGCCCTGCATCCATCACGTAAACGGCGAATCTGTCTTGCTGCTGCGGGCAGCTATCCGTCGGCGGGCGAGGGTTAGGAGGTCGGACCGCCAACGCTCCCGGCCTGCCTGCTCACCCAGGTTGCCGCCATGCAGCCGCTTGAACAGCAGCACCCGATCGACCCAGCCGACTTGGCAGCGGTCTCGGAGCCGCAGGATCCACTCAATGTCGCCGGCGATCGTCAGCCGTTCATCGAACGGCCCCAGCCGGTCACAGGCTATCCGCCGCACGAGCATGGAGCCGTTGAAGGGCACGGCATGGCTGCCCTCGAGGATTTCCGGGCGGAAGCCGACCGGGAGGCCGTCACCGGATTCACGGAAAAACCGCACATGGCCAAAGACGCAGTCGAGTTCGGGGGTCTGACGAAAGACATCCAGTTGGGCTTCCAGCTTGTCCGGGGGCCAGTGGTCATCGCTGTCAAGAAAGGCGACGAGGGGCGCGGCTCCTGCCGCGATGCCGGTGTTCCAGGCGTTGAGATACCCCCGGCCCGACTGCTGCAGGCAGGTGACCTTGGGAAATTCCTGCGCGATAGCCAGCGTGTTGTCGGTGGAATGCCCATCGACAACGACGATCCGAAAATCTTGGCAGGTTTGGGCCGAAATGCTTTCCAGGGCCGCGGCGAGGTAGCGTTCAGCATTTTTGACGGCGACGATGATGTCGATAGTCGGTTCAGGCATGCTGGTGACTCCTGAGCTGGGCCAGATGCCGGCTGATTCGACCGGCTGCAAGTCCCAGCTGCTCACAGGCCCGGAATTCGCTGGCCGCCAGTGCGGGCCGCTCGGCGGCCAACGCCAGGCCTGACCAGAGCCGCAGGTGAGGGTCACTTGGATAGGCCACCCGGTATTGCAGGATGACATGCCGCCAGACCGGTCCGAGCCCGGCGATCACTCTATCGGCGGCGGAGGCCGCAGGCTCATCCCCGGCCAGGCTGGCTCTGAACGGGCTGTCGTCCCGACCGTCGAGGCAGGCAAGAAAGCCGCCTGCACCGGTCGCCCGCGGCAGGTGGCGGCGGCGTTTCGGCAACGCCAGCAGCCGCTCGTAGGCCGCGGCCATGCCGGCGGCCGTGGGCCCACCCCCGAATCGCTCCCGTGCCTCGCGGGCCGCTTGTTTACCCAAACGTTGCCGTTCGGCGGGATGCTGGAGCAGCCACTCGATTGCCCGCGGATACTCCTCCAGGGTGGTGACCACCAGGCCGGTCTCGCCGTGCCGCACAAGGCGGTCGAGGCCGCCATGCGGAAAGATCACCGGGGGAACACCGGCATGCATCGCTTCTTGCAATGCCAGCTCCGACGTGCAGGTGTTGTGCGGCCGCAGCGGATAGCCGAAGACGGTGAACGCTGCCAGCAGCGGGGCAATGTCTTCGCGGTGGCCGGTAAAGCAGCAGCGGTCGCTGATGCCATGGTGCCTGGCCTGCTGTTCAAGCAGCGGTTTATCGCCGCCGTCACCGCAGAAGTGAAACCGGGCAGTTGCGACCCGCACTGCCGCGGAGAGCGGTATCACCTCGGGGTGCAGCTTGGTGAAGTCGAGACTGCCGAGATAGCCGACGGTCAGGCCGTCGTGCGAGAGCGGCTGCACGCCAGCCAGTCGTGAGAAATCGGCCCCCGCCGGAATGGCCAGGCGGCATTCCGCTGGGGCCTCCAGAAACGCCGGCAGTTCAAGGCTGGCCGGGGAGGTGGCAGCCACCAGGTCACCAAACGCGAACAGTGAGCGGGGCAACACATGCGGGCCATGTTGACCGTTGACATGGCACCAGATGAGGACCCGCATTGCCGGCAACTCGGTGGTCATCCAGGCGTGAATCGTCGGATTGTTCCAGAAGTGGACCTGCACGATGTCGGCGGCAGCGAGTTCCCGCTGGAGGACGGCTGGGTCGGGCCGGGGGGCGATAGCGAGGCCGGCCCGCTCCGCTGTCGCGACCGCTCTGGCGTCGGGAGGCAGCAGCGAGATGACCCGGTGTCGCGTCGTGGCGGCGCTGCCGGGCTCGCGGCTAAAGCTGATCAGGGCCTGGAGTGGGCCGCCGGGACGCAGCTGGTCGATCACATGGACGACAGCAGTCACACAGGAACCACCGGTGGCCGTTCCGTTCATTCCCCGTCCAGGGCGGCCGCTTCGGGCCAGCCCCCGCCGCCAACGTCGTGTACGGGATCGAGCCGTAGCAGCTCTTCCATGTCGGAGTATTTCTGCAGTTCGAACAGTGGCACGGGCGTGTCCGCGGCGTCGGCGGGTGCCGCAGCCGGTTTCCCGGCAGTCGCGTCAGGCACAATCAGCTGATCGGCCTCCAGCTGCTGCAGGAATTCATGCACGGCGGCTTCAATCGCGGCTGGGCCGCCGCCGTGAATCGTGGTGAACGCCCCAACGATGTCGGCAACCCCGGCGTCTGCCTCGATCAGGGCCCAGAGCCGGCAGGCCGGCCCCCGCAGGCTGTAGTAGGCACCGGTCTCCAGGTTGATGGCGATCACCTCGTCGTCATGCTGCTCACAGACGACGGGACCATGATTAATGCGAACCTTGCTGTGCATGCGATGCTCTCGGTGGGCTGGGGGTTCTACGCTGGAGGCAGGTTGGTTGGGACGGGTCAAGCTGTCGTAGTTTCAGGCTGGTGCAGACTGCCGTCAATTCACTGGCTTCTGGTCCGCTGCTGACTGGAATGCTCGCCGAACGAGGCGGCGACGGACCAGTTCCAACGCCTGATTTCCGTGGTCGGGCATCTGATTGGTGGCATTGCCGGCGTGGCGTCGGTAGATCAGCGAACAGGCGTCGCTGAAGCCCAGCCGCATGCCGGCCTCACAGAGGCGGGCGTGATAGTCGCTGTCTTCGCCGTACCGTAGGCTTTCATCAAAGCCGCCAACCCGTTCGATGAGGTGGCGGCGGTAGAGGCAGCTCCAGGGCAGGCTGGGGCCGTGGCGGCCCTGAAAGGCCCCGCAGTGGCCCAGACGGCCCCCCGGCTCCACCCGCACCTCGATCCAGCCGGCGACGGCATCGAGTTGGGGATCTGCGGCCAGCAGATTACGGAGCTGCTGATGCCGGCCAGCCGGCCAGAGGTCGTCATGGTCGAGCAGGGCAATGAGGCTGCCACGGGACGCGGCGAGGCCGAGATTGCGGGCCGCAGAGGGCCCCCGCCCCGGGCCCGCGATCAGCCGCAGCCGCCGATCGTCCCCCGGCAGCCGGTCGCACGTGCCGTCGGTGGAACCGTCATCCACCACCAGCAGCTCGTCGTCCGCAGCGAGTTGCGTCAGCACGGAATCGACCGCGTCGCGGATGAACCGCTCGCCATTTCTGACCGCGATGATCACACTGGTCTGCGGATCGACTGCCATGAATGACAACCCTACCAAGCCTCACCGTTCATTGACCGCCGGCAGCGGTACGAACCGACTGCATGATCGGGTCGCCCGCTGCCTGGAGCTGGCCGCGGCAGTGCGTTCGGGCTGCCTGCAGGTTGCCAGTGGCGGGTTGGCCGTCGCGGTGCATTATAAGGATGCCCCAACTGCGGCTACGTATGCAGCAGCCTTTCTGCCGCCCCGGCCGACCCGGGGTTCCGTTGAGCTCACCCTACTCACGGCGGCAGAGATCGATTGTTCAGACCTCGTGCCGGCCCCCGTCGAACAAGGGCGGGTCTTTGCCGATGATGAGATCTTGCTGGTCTGGGCCGCCGGTCCGCTGCCGGTGTTGTCGGTTTATGACTACCGTCACCGGCGGGGGCTGATCTGGTTGGCCAAGGGGCGGGCACCGGCCTGGGAGCTGAGCCGGCCCGCCTGTCCGCTGCTCAACGCGGCACTTCGTGACACCCCCTGGACCGTCTGCCACGCCGCGGCGGTTGGTCAGGGCGGGCGGATGCTGCTGCTGGCCGGTCCTGGCGGGGTTGGCAAGACCACTGCCGCAATCGCCTGCAGCCAGGCTGGCTGGGACTATGCCGGTGATGATTTTGTGCTGGTCCAGACCGAGACCGGGATGGTGGAGCCGCTCTACTGTTCGGCCCGGCTGCGGGCCGACATGGCACCGGCATTTGCTTCGCTTGCCGCCCGTGCGGAGTCCACATCGTGCGAGTTTGGCGAGACCAAGCATGAACTCAATCTGCTGCGGACCGGTCCGGCGGAACGGCTGCGGGGCGGGCAGCTTGCCGCAGTGCTGCTGCCCCGCCGCTGCGGCGCGGCAGCGGTCTCGTTCGCCCCTGCCAGCCGGGGCGACCTGTTTCACGGCCTGTTCATGGTGACCAGCCAGGGGGCTCCGGGGCCTCTTCGGCAGCATGCCCAGAAGCTTGCCCGGCTGGCGGCAGCAGGCCCGGTGCAGACGGTCGATACGGGGACTGACCCGGCGGCGATCCCTGCGGCGTTCAGCCGGTTCCTGGCCGAACTGGAGGAACCGGCTTCTCCAGAACGAACGGTCCGATGATCAGCACGTCGAGGCCGGTATCGAAGAAGCACCGCAGGGCATCCCGGGGCGTGCAGACGATCGGCTCACCACGAACATTGAACGACGTGCTCAGCAGCAGTCCCTCGCCGGTCCGTTCAGCGAAGGCGGTGAGCAACGAGTGAAAGAGCGGCTGGATATCCCGCCGCACCGTCTGGGGCCGGAGCGTGCCATCGGCATGGACCACGGCCGGCACCCGCTGCCGGGCTGCCGCCGTAGCCGCGAAGGCGGTGATCATGAAGGGCTCATCCCCGGCATCAACCAGGTATTCGTCCTTCCATTCCAGTAGCAGAGCCGGGCAGAACGGCCGGAACGCCTGCCGGAATTTCACCCGGGCATTGAGGACGTCCTTGTTCTCCGCCTGGTGAGCGCTCATCAAAATACAGCGATTTCCCAGGGCCCGGGGGCCCGACTCCATTCGTCCCTGGAACCAGCCGACGATGCGGTTGGCGGCAAGGTACTCAGCGGCGACTGTGGCCGGGGCGTCGACTTCTCGGTAGGCCAGCCCACGCTCATCCAGGAACGGGCGAATGTCGGCGGCGGTGAAGGCCGGGCCGAACGAAAGGTGCTGAAGTTGTCGATGCCGGCCCGGTCTGGCCTGCTCATGCCAGACAGCCAGGGCGGCTCCGACTGCCAAGCCGGCATCACCGGGATTGGGGAAGACCCAGAGCCGTTCGAGATTGGCCTCAGCGCGAAGCCGTTGATTGAGCTTCACATTCAGGAACAGGCCGCCCCCGCAGGCCAGCCGCCGGAGGCCGTGCGTGCGGCTGATGTGGCGGGCCAGGCCGAGCACCTGCTCCTCGACGATCTGCTGAGCCCGGGCGGCGACGTTGGCTGCACCACAGTCGTTGACAATCTGGCGGATATCGGCCGCTTCGGGAAAGTGCCAGTGGTAGTTGCCGTGGTCGTTGAAAAACGAAGCATGCCCGTAATCATGCGGGGAGGCGATCTGCCCGCCGGAAAAGCTGGGGGCAAAACGATCGAGCCGGTCGCCGACCAGCGTGGCATCGCCGTAGGGGGCCAACCCCATGGTCGTCCCCTCACCATCGCCATGCTGCCAGCCGAGGGCCTCGGTGACGTTGCCGTAAAACCAGCCGAATGAGGCCTCGCGGCCCCACTGCCCAAGCTGTTGGAGGTCGTCATCCTCCGCCAGCCAGACGCCGACTGCCACATCGTCCCCAATGCCATCGAGGGTGAGTACCAGCCAGGGTTCACGGCTGGCCTGGCTGAAATAGGCCGCAGCCGCGTGCCCGCGATGATGATCGACGCCCACGAACCGGCAGCCGGGCCGCAGTGGAAATCGCGGCGTATCCAGTGGCAGGCGGTTTGGGCCGGACTTCATCAGCAGATTGCGGGCCTTGACCTCAGTCGGTCGCATTGCCGCCAAGGCCGCAGTTTGCTGCGGCGTGAGCCCGAAGAACCGCTCGAGCCCAACCGGCAGGAACCTGCCGCCGATGGCGACCAGGTCGATGTCGGTGCTGTCCAAGCCGGCGTGTCGCAGGCAGAACGCGACGGCCCCGGCGGGAAAGTGTGAATCGTGCTTGACCCGGCTGAACCGCTCTTCGGCGGCGTCGGCAACGATCTCGCCGTCAATCAGGAGGCAGGCGGCCGTATCGTGGCCGGGAGAGATGCCAAGAATGTTCACGGGGTAGGACTCGCAGGGGGACTGGACGCGTCACCGCGGTGTTTACGGATGAGCCTGAGATAGCCTTCATTCCGCGTGGTCTGGTGACGGCTGTGGTTGGTCGCATGAATCCGCCGCCTGTAGACAACCTGGGGCACCTCTGTGAAGCGAAGCCCTGCTTGCCGGGCGCGCAGCACCCAGTCGATGAATTCGCCGGCCCGGAGTGACTCATCAAACAGGCCGATTTCCAGAAACCGCGTCCGTGCGATCAGCAGGGAGCAAGCCATTGGGGCGGTCTGCGGACCGGTCGGAAAACGGCTGGTCGGGCCGGCTGCTGGATCGCAGTCGGGGCTAAGGAAGTTTTCCCAGCCGCCGGTCACCGCGGCAGTCGGATCGGCGGCCGCCACGGGCAGTTGGCAGGCGAGCCGGTTGGGCAGCCAGAGGTCGTCGGCATCGAGGAACGCCAGCCAGTGGCCGGTGGCCTGCTCGACCCCGGCGTTGCGGGCCGCCGCCGGCCCCCGGTGCGGCAGGCTCAGGCAGGTCACCCGATCGTCATAGCCAGCGGCCACTCTCAGGCTGTCATCCGTCGACCCGTCATCCACCACGATTAGCTGATGGACAGAAATCTTCTGGGCCAGCACGCTCTCGATTGCAGCGGCCAGGTAGCGGCTGCCATCGTGGACGGGAATGACGACGGTGATGCCGGCGGTCGGTTTCATAGTGGCCGGGTATGCTCCGGGTTCCCATTCCGCGAGGCGTTGCATGACCACAGCTGGCGAATTCCTTGATCAGCAGCCGCAATTTTCAGCCTCTGAGCCGCCGCTGGGCGACCGTCACGCGGCATTGCTCGAGGTGCTCTGTCATCCCAATGGCGGTGGACTGAAGCGATTGCAGGCATGGCTCGACTCGGTTGATCTCAAGAATCTGGACGATAGCTTTTACCGACTCTACCCCTTTCTTGCCGAACGGCTCAGCGAGTGGGATCCGGAGCACCCGCTGCTGGGGTTCTTTCGAGGCAACAGCCGCAAGACGTTCTACACAAACAACCTCCTGTTCCATCGCGCAGCCGCCCGGATGGCCGAATTACAGGCCCACGGGATCCCGGTGCTGATCCTCAAGGGAGCGGCCCTGATCGAGTCCCGGGCCTACCGTTCGGGTCTCCGGGCGATGGCCGATATCGATTTCCTGATTCCCGCCGCTGATCTCGGGAGGGCTTTGCAGATCCTCACACCGCTGCAATTCGAGCCGGCCGATGTCGCCACGCTGCGTGACTTCCAGCACGGTCACACGTTTCGGGATGAACGTGGTTTTGAGTACGACCTGCACTGGCATGTGCTGCCCCACTGCCGGGAACGGCCCGAGGCAAACGCCGCCTTTTGGGAGGCCTCCGAAGAGCTGCAGTTCCACGGTGTTGCCGTTCGCTGCCTGAACCCAACCGATTCGCTGCTCCAGGTCTGTGTGCATGGAATGCAGTGGAATCCCTTCCCGCCGATTCGCTGGATTCCCGACAGCCTCGCCCTCATTCGGAAGTGTGGTTCACAGCTTGATTGGTCGCGGCTGGCCTGGCTGGCGGACCAGACCGGCAGCACGCTGCTGCTGTTGTTGGCGCTGCGGTTTCTGCAACGCCGGTTTGCCGCCGCGATTCCGGCAGCGGCGGTTACAGCCCTGGAGGCGACCCCGATCAGCCAACTGGAGGCGGCCTCGTTGCCCTTGGAGTTCACTCCCTGGGATGCCCCCGTCCCCTGGTCGCAGGCCGAACCCGTGCTGCGGGAGCAGCTGAGACTTCAGGCCCAGCGGCACCCGGGGCGACAGCGGCTGGTGCTCCTGCCCCGGGATGGCTGGACGCCTGCCCAGAGCGAACTCTGCCAGCAACTTGGTGGTATTCCCATCATCAAGGCCAACGGGCTGCCGCCGGAATGGCAGCCCGTGGTGCAGAACTACATCAATCAACAGAGCGGGCAGCTGCTGCCGGCACTGCTGGCCTTTCATCGGCAACACCCCGGGGTGCCCGCCACGCATGTCACCCAGCTCAATGATCCTGCCTCGGGCTGCTGGCGGGTTGTGATCCAGTCGCAGCTACCGGTGCCCGACGGAACACCCCAGTTGCGGGTCACGGATGTCTACCAGGCGTCGATCCCGGCCATTCCGGCCGATGCCCTGCTGCTTGAAGCCGGACGCTACGCGCTGGCCCGACCGGCCCCGTCCCGGTTGGGGGTTCTGCGAACTCAGCTTGAGCAGCACAACCAGCGAATTGTCGCCGGTGAAATTCCGCCCTGGGCGGGGTGAAACCGCTGCGGAAAAGCTGCACCGAGGAACAGGTTTGTCCGGTGGCTGTCCATCGGCTGAGGGTGCTGCCGATCTGCGGGTGTTGCCCGGTAGGGTTCTCTGCCTGCTCCGCTAATCGAGGCTGTTGCCCACTCGGCGGGCCGTGGGTTTTTCGGGCGGAGGTGGGCGTTCGGCTGGGTAGATGCGGGTGCTGAAATTGGCGGTGAACGGGCCGGGGTTTCGCGGCTCCCAGCCCGCCGCTGCCCAGTAGGGGGTCGGGTCACCCGGCAGCCGCCATGAGTCAGTGAAGTTTCTGACATCGAGGTAGGTCTCAAACGCGTCGGGTTCGACGGCATACTGAATGAAGTATGAAATCCGCTTCTCTTTGCGGGCCTTCAGTGCCAGCAGATTGAGCAGCGTATTGAACTTGCTGCGGGGCGTGGCCACCTCCTTGATTGTTTCTCCCGCTTCCTCAAGCGGTGTCTCTTTCACATACAGCGTTCGGCCGGCGAAGAAGAACGAAAATTCATACTCCCGAAACTCGGGCAGTTTGGGCATGGTCTTGTTGGCGGCGTTGACGAGTTCTTCCCGCATTTTTTCGGGCGTTGGATACCGGTTGATGTCCCACGTCTGGACCCAGCCATCTTTGTCGGTGGCGATGCCCAAGCGGGTCAGCAGCATTGATCGCCATCGCTGAAACTGGGGATGCTGTTCCGGGGTCCAGAACGGAATGATCTCTTCATTCCGGCAGAGGACATTCACTGGAGTGAGATAGTGTGAGTAGAACGTTCCGTCATCCCGTTGGGCTGGCAACACCGGTGCTTGGGGGGCCGTCAGCCGCACCTCGGCCGGCGGTGGCGCCAGCGGCTTGCGGGTGGTCTTTAACTCGGCCGTCAGCGCCAGCCGCTGTTTCTCGGCCTTCCCGGTTTGATCCTCAAGTTCCGCCAGCATGGCGTTGAGTTCCGCAATCTGCTTTTCAGCCTCCGTTCGCTGCTTGGTGGCTGCCGTCGTTTGCTGCTGGGCAGTGGTGCTGGTCTTCTTGGCGAGTTCTTCAATTCGCTTGAGTTCCCGCTGCAGCCGCTTCAGCTCCAGCGCCGGGTCGGTCGTCTGAATCTCCTTTTCCCTGGCCAGATCCTGCTGCAACCGCTCGAGCCGGCGGCCCACCTCCTCGGCATGCAGCTTTTCCGCCGCCAGCTTTGTGGGATCGAGCGAACGGTTGAATTCTTCGACGATTCGGCTCGCCGCCTCTTGGCTCGAGATCTGGACCGCAACCAGCACGATGACCAGGATGCCAACCACATTCGTCAGGGCATCGAGCAACGAGTCCATGTTGCCGCCAGTCGCCGAGGTTGTATGTCTGCGTCGTCTGGCCATGGCTGCTGTCTGGTGGAGCGGAACTGTGACGGACGATGGGCGGGAACACGCCCTGAGGTGGACTACAGGCTTAGCGAGTCGAGGGGCAGGACTCCTTCGCCCGGGAGAGGAATCTTGCTGTAAAGCTTTCGCTGGCGAATCGGGGCAAGTTCCTCATTGAACAGCGGACTCTGCGGGTTGTCGAAGACCTTCTGCTCAAGCTTGTCCTTGTGTACCTGCTGAAAGCGATCGAACTGGCTCTTGATCGCGGCGTAGACGTCAAGGGCGTCGGGCCGAAGCAGGAGGACGACGATCTTGTTCCGATCGTTGAGGCCAGCCTCCATGATGCTCTGGAGCGTTTTGTCCCCCTGCATCGACTTCGTCGGCACCTCCTTTGCCTTGTCCCCCTGCCAAAACTGCTTGGCAGGGAAGATCGTCAGCCCCTTCTTGTTGACCTCGATGAACATGCCCGAAGCGGGGATGAGTGAGTGCACCTGAAAGGGTGTCCGGAGTGCCGGCAGCAGCACGATCGACTTGTCGGGAGCTTTTTTGCGCTCAGCGATCTCGGCTTTAACCTTCGAGATTGCCGCATCGAGTTCGCGTTTCTTCTTGGCGAGCAGTGCCTTGTTTTTGACAAGCTCAGGGTCAACCTTCAATGGATTCTTGGGCACCCGGGCAAGCATGTTTCGGGCCTGCTCAAGCCGATCTTCAGCAGTTTCGATCTGCTGTTCAATCTGTTCAAGCTGGGCATTGTTGGTGCGATTGCTGGCGTGCAGGGTGGCCAGTTCTTGTTCCAGCGTCTTGATCTGGCGTTCCTGTTCGGCCACCCGCCGCAGCTTGGCTTCTCGGTCGACGACCTCAGCCATCGGCTTGGTGTCAACCTGTTCAAGAACGACCGCGGTGATGATCAGAATCAGATTGCCAATGACGCAGGCCAGGATGTCAAGAAACGGAAAGAGCGAGACTTCCTGTTTTTTTCGTTCCCGGCGAGCCATGGCAGCATTCCCGTGGCACTTTTCAACGCGGCCCCACTTCTTATCAGAACTATAACACAGGCTCTGCTCGGGTGTGGTGCGAGAGAACAGCCTCCAGGCGGTGCAACGACTGCCGGCCCCAGCAGGCTGTGGATAACGTCGGCCGTCGCAGGAGGCGGCGATCGGCAACTCCGAATACCCTCGGCGTTTTGCGGTGTTGCCGAGGTGGGCCGTTGATCGCCCGCAGTTGCAGGCAAGGGCCAGGGATGGCAATCCTGTTCGGCACGAATCTTGCAGGTTAGACCGCATCCGGCCTGCGAGTATCGCCGGCTCGGGGGCGGCGAAAGTCTCGTCGCGGG
>CBFIHA010000107.1:1435-12752 GCA_965662195.1 uncultured Pirellulales bacterium | reverse complement strand
TAAACAGCCCACGGTGCAGCGCCCCCTCGACCAGCACCCGCGTCCCGGGTGGCAGGTGAGGGTTCTGCGGCCGGGCTAAAATGAACGTGCTGCCGGTGGCATCACGCAGGAAGATCCCTTCATCACGGTCGGTGAAGGTGACCACTGCCTGCAGCCGGACTGACGGGGGTTTGGCATCTTCTGCCAGGCTTGACTGGGCAATCGCCGCGGCGGTGGTCAGCGGCGGCTCAGACGCATTCGCCATGGCCAGCCCGGCAAGCCAGCTGATGAGGAAAACGACCACCCAGCCAAGACCGCAGCCAAGGCCGCAGCGGCCGGTGGCTGCCATGAAGAACGCAGGCTTGCGAGGGCTGTCACGCCCCTGCCCTGTCAGCATTGCAATTCCTCGGTGCAGTTTTTCTGGGGCCACAATGAATCCCCATCCGAATGATGCCAGGCCCGGCGGGGAACAGCCAAAAACAAAAAGTGTAAAGAATTTCCCGGTCCAAACGTGTCACCAGCCGGTGGTTGGACCGATAATAGAAAGATCTTGTGAGTTCGGCGGACTGCGGCCTGCAGACCGCCAGCGTCATCACCTCACCTGACCCGCTTCTCACCAACGAGTGCCCATCATGGACCAACCGCCCTGCATTGTCACTCGGCTTCGCATCGCTGCGGCCTGCTGCCTGCTGGCTTTCGCCAGCCCGGCCCTGGCCGCCCCAGACAGCTTTCAAACGACGATCGCTCCGCTGCTGGCAGCCAAGTGTGGCAGCTGCCACGGACCGGTCGATGCCGAAAGCGGCTTCCGCATAGACGACCGCGACCACGCCTTCGCCGGCGGTGACTCAGGAGCCGTCGGCATCGTGGCGGGCGATCCCGCCGCCAGTGAACTGTTCGCCCGCATCGTCAGCGACGACGAAGAGCTGCGGATGCCGGCCGACGGCGAGCCGCTGTCGGCCGCGGAACAGGCTGTGGTCAAGGCCTGGATTCTGGCCGGAGCCAACTGGCCTGACGCGGTCAAAACGCTGCCAGCGTCACTGCTGCCGCGGGATGTGGCCAAGCCTGCGAAGGGGGCCGGCCACTGGGCCTTCCAGCCGGTCGAGCAACCGAAAGTACCGCAGCGGCCTGCCGACCGCCGCGTAACCAGCCCGATCGATGCCTTTCTCGACCGGCGGCTGGCCGAGCAGGGTCTCAGCTTCAACCCCGAGGCCGACCCACGCACGCTGATCCGCCGCGTCAGCTTTGACCTGATCGGGCTGCCTCCGACGCCTGAGGAAGTGGCCGCCTTCGAACAGGCCTGCGGGCAGGCTGGCGAGATCGACGGCCCCTACCGCGAACTGGTCGATCGACTGCTCGCCTCGCCCCGCTATGGCGAACGCTGGGCGCGGCACTGGCTTGACGTCGTCCGGTTCGCCGAAAGCGACGGCTTTGAAATGAACCGGGCGCGGACGAACGCCTGGCCCTATCGCGACTGGGTGATCGAGTCGCTCAACGACGACCTGCCGTACGACCAGTTCCTGCGAGCCCAGCTGATCGGTGATGCCCTGGCCGCCGACGCCGCCACCGGCTTCATCGTCGGCGGACCGGTTGACCGGGTGGGGTCCCCCGACCCCGTGCTGACGGCCAACCAGCGGGCGGATGAACTGCACGACATGGCCAGCACCACGGGGGCGGCCTTCCTCGGGCTCACCGTCGGCTGTGCCCGCTGCCACGATCACAAGTTCGACCCGATCAAGCAGACCGATTACTACGCGATGACAGCCGTCTTCGCCGGCGTCAGGCATGGCGAGCGGGCGATCAGGCCCGATAACGAGGACGAGCTGCAACGAGAGGCCGCCGCGGTGCGGCAACAGCTGGCAGGCCCGCAGCGGCGGCTGGCCGAATTGCAGCCGCTCTGTCGGCTGACCCGCACAATCGTGATCGATGACCAGACTGCCGACCGGGTCGAACTGCTGGCCGAACCGAGCGGCGTTGCCACCCATGCCGCTGGCACCGAGGCCGGTCAGCTCAACGCCCCCGGTGGCCCGTCGGCCCTGCCGAACCTGGGCAAGCAGTATCAGTGGTGGCAGGCCGCAGCCCGGCAGCCTGTCATCGCCTATGCCCCGCGGGCGGGCGGCCGGTTCCGCATCTGGATTTCCTGGGGGTCCGGCTGGACCAGCCATGCCGCCGACGCCCGCTACCTGCTCGACGCCGACGGCGACCCGGCCACCACCGACGACCAGACCGAAATTGCCCGGGTTGACCAGCGGCTGTCTGCCGACGGCAGCGGCAGCCCGCCACCCCAGCAGCCCCTCTGGAGCGGGCTGTTTGACGCGGGCATTCACCCGCTCACTGAGTCGACCCGCCTGCTGGTGACCGGCGGCGACAAGCCCGCGGCAGTAACGGCCGATGTCGTCGTGCTGGAAGAGCAGGCGGCCGACGGTGACAGCCCGGCCCGCGTCGCCCATCTGCGGGGTCCGGTCAGCCGCGGGGCGACAGTCGAGCGGTTCCCGCCGCTGACCGCCCGGTTCGTGCGGTTCACGGTGCATGCCACCAGTGGTGCCGAGCCCTGTATCGACGAGCTTGAGGTCTTCAGTGTCGATGGCCGCAACGTCGCTCAAGGAGCCATGCCAACCGCATCGGGCTCCTATGCGAACAACCCCCGCCACCAGCTCAAGCACATCAACGACGGCCGCTACGGCAACGATCACTCGTGGATCTCCAACACCGTCGGCCGCGGCTGGGTGCAACTGGAACTGACCGAGCCGGAACAGATTGACCGGGTCGTCTGGAGCCGTGACCGGGCCGACAAGCCGCAGTACAGCGACCGGCTGGCCGTTGGCTATACGGTGGTGGTATCGGCTGACGGCCAACAGTGGACGACCGTTGCCACTGCTGCCGACCGGCTGCCGCACGACTATGTCCATGCCGGCGGCGACAACCCGGTCGGGCCGATCAGCGTGGCGGCGGCTCTTTCGCCCAATGAACTGGCCGAGCGTGAAAGCCTGCAACAACAGGTGGCCGGGCTGACGGCGAAACTTGCGGAGCTGACCAAACGGCCCATGGCCTATGCCGGCAGCTTCACCAAGCCGCCGGTGACCAAACGGCTGTTCCGCGGTGACCCGACCCAGCCTCGGGAAGAGGTGGCACCCGGGGGCATCGCCGTCTTCGGCGGTGAACTCGGCCTGGCAGTCGATGCACCCGAGCAGGCCCGGCGGCGGGCGGTTGCCGACTGGATCGCCTCAGCCGACCACCCGCTGACGGCCCGGGTGATCGTCAACCGGCTCTGGCACTATCACTTCGGCACGGGCATCGTCGACACCCCCAGCGACTTTGGCCTCAACGGTGGCCGGCCCAGCCATCCGGAACTGCTCGACTGGCTGGCGACCGCGCTGCTCGACAATGGCTGGAGCCTCAAGGCAGTCCACCGGCTGATCGTCACCAGCCACGCCTATCGCCAGACCAGCGTCGCGACGCCCGAGGGGCTGGCCGCCGACGCGGGCAGCCGACTGCTCTGGCGGTATCCGCCCCAGCGGCTTGAGGCCGAGGCCCTGCGAGACACCATTCTGGCGGTCAGCGGCAGCCTCAACCTGCAAATGGGCGGCCCCGGCTTCGATCTCTTCGAGCCCAACAGCAACTACGTCAAGGTCTACAAGACCAAGACAACCTTCACGGCCGACGACTTCCGGCGGATGGTCTATCAGGCCAAGCCCCGGGCCGAACTGGACGACTTCTTCGGCGCCTTCGACTGCCCCGACGCGGGCCAGCCACAGCCAAACCGGACGGTCTCGACCACGCCCCTGCAGGCCCTCAACCTGCTCAACGGCAACTTCCTGCTCGATCAGGCAGAGCGATTTGCCAGCCGGGTCAGCCGCGAAGCCGGTGCCGATCCGCAGCAGCAGGTTGCCCGCGCAATCAGCCTCGCCTTCGGCCGCGAGCCGACCGCCGCTGAACTGGCTGCCGGCAGTGAACTGGTCGCGAGTCATGGGCTGCCGCTGCTGTGCCGCAGCCTCTACAACGCCAGTGAGTTCCTCTACGTCGACTGAGCCGTCCCGACCAGCGCCGTTTCGCCATCCCCGTTTTCAGGAGTGCATCGATGCATCACGACCTCAGCCACGCCGGCCGGCGACTGCTTGATCGGCGGAGCTTTCTGGAGTCGGGCGGCACCGGCCTGGCAGGCATCGCACTGGCCAGCCTGCTGGCCGAGGGCAGGCTGCTGGCAAGCGAGCCCCCAATCCGGCCGCAGATCGATGCCGCCCAGCCCTATGCCCCCCGGCCGCCCCACTTTGCGGCACCGGCCAAGCGGGTGCTGCTGATCTTCTGCTCGGGGGCGCTGTCGCATGTTGACACGTTTGACTACAAGCCCGAGTTGATTAAGCGGCACAACACGCCGATGCCGGTCGCCGGCGGCAAGCTGATCACCTTTCAGGGCGAGCAGGGCAACCTGATCAAGTCGCCCTGGGCCTTCAAGCCGCGGGGTGAAAGCGGCACGATGACCAGCGAACTGCTGCCGCGGCTGGGGGAACTGGCCGACGAGATGTGCTTCATCCATTCGATGACCGCCAAGAGCAACACCCACGGACCGGCCGAGAACCAGATGGCCACCGGCTTCACCCTCGACGGGTTCCCGAGCATGGGGGCCTGGTGCAGCTATGCCCTCGGCAGTGAATGCCGCGACCTGCCCGCCTTTGTCGCCATTCCCGACCCCCGCGGCGTGCCCCAGGTGGGGCCGCGGCAGTGGCAGAGCGGCTTTCTGCCGGCAGTGTTTCAGGGCACGGCCTTCAACGCCGACCAGCCGATTCCAAACCTGGCCCGGCCGGCAGACCTTTCAGCGGCGGCCGACCAGGCCTCGCGGGCCTTCATTCGCCAGCTCAACGAGCAGCATCTGGCCCGGCATCCGGGCGACACCACGCTGGCGGCCCGCATCGCCAGCTATGAACTGGCGGCCAAAATGCAGCTGTCGGCGGCGGGCGTGTCGGACCTGTCGGACGAATCGGCCGCCACCCTGGCGCTTTATGGCGCCGACGATGTGAAGAACTCGTACAAGGCCCGGTTTGCCCGCAACTGCATATTGGCCCGGCGGCTGGTGGAGAAGGGCGTGCGGTTTGTGCAGCTGTTCAACGGGGCCTACGCGATGGGCGAGGGCGTCGGCAACTGGGACGGCCACAAGAAGCTGGTGGACCAGTACAACGTGCACGGGCCGATCCTCGACCAGCCGGTGGCCGGCCTGCTGAAAGACCTGAAAGACCGCGGCCTGCTGGCCGACACGCTGGTTGCCTTCGTGACCGAGTTCGGCCGCATGCCGACCTTTCAGAAGAACGCCAGTGGTCGCGACCACAACCCGTCAGGCTTTACCGTCTGGCTGGCCGGCGCAGGGGTGAAGCGGGCCTTTCACCACGGGGCGACCGACGAGTTTGGCTACAAGGCGGTTGAAGATGTGGCGACGATCTACGACCTGCACGCCACCATCCTGCACCTTCTCGGCCTCAACCACACCCGGCTGACTTTTTATAACAACGGCATTGAGCGGCGGCTGACCGACGTCCACGGCCATGTGATCGAGCCAGTCCTGGCATGACGATCAACAAAAACCGTAAATAAATTCGCGGCTTTCATAACAAGTTTCGGTTGCGCCGTAGCCGCAGATATACTATTCTTTGCTGGTGGGGTTTATTGCGAAATTTCGCTGATCACCGTCTATTCTTGATCTTTGCAAGAGGTTGCTATGGGTGTTTCCTTTCTAACACGCTCATTCCGCAGATCGGTCCCTGCAGCTTCGCAACACGACAACAGACCGCTGGGCTTACCCGGCTTTACGCTGATTGAACTGCTCGTCGTCATCGCCATCATTGGCGTCCTTGTCGGCCTGCTCAGCAGGCCCGTGAGGCTGCCCGCCGCACTGCCTGCGGCAACAGGCTCAAGCAGTTGGGGCTGGCGGCGCTGAATTACGTTGATGTCCGAGGGCGGCTGCCGTACACGAACAAGCGGATTTACACGGGGCACAGCTGGAATTCCAACCGGCCCGACCACAAAGGCAGTTTTCTGGTCCAGATGCTGCCCTACATGGAGCAAAACACGCTCTATGACGGCCTCGACTTCACTAGCAATACCCAAGATGTCGAGTGGCAGGTGGTCGGTGGAAAACCGCTCTATGCCCATGTCTTGCCTGAACTCCGGTGCCCCTCAGATCAGCACAGCCCAGACGGCACCTATCTCGATACGAGCACCAACCAGACGCGGGCCTATTCCAACTATTCCGGCAGTATGGGCAGCCAGAACAACGACAGCTGTAGCTGTGCCACCCACAACAACTACTTTGGCAACGGTGGGGCAATACGGGCTGGGTGGGAAGATGGCAATTTAATTTCCGGTGTCATCGGTCATGCGTGGTGGAGTGCGAAACTCAAGGAAATCACCGACGGCCTGTCAAAGACACTCCTTTTCGGCGAGGTCCGGCCGCAGTGTGAATGGCATCTTCGGAAGGGGTAGTGCAACATTAACTCGGTCTACACCGGCACCGGCATCGCCATCAACTTCAACACCTGCGAGGGTGAACCGGGCACGGCTCTGGCTGTAATCAGTACAGTGGTCAGTGGGCCTGCTCGCAGGGCTTTAAGTCGCAGCACCCGGGCGGGGCCTTTTTCGCCTTCTGTGACGGCTCGGTGCAGTTCCTGCAGGAAACCATCAACATGGTCACCTACCAGGCGCTGGGCGACCGCCGTGACGGCACCACCTTCAGCTGGTAGGACCACAGGCAATGCTCGACTCTTCGTCTTTATTCGCAGCAGGCCCGGCTGGTGGCCGGTGCGGCCCGGTCCCGACATCAGGTTGGGTGCTGGTGCTTTTGCTCCTGGCAAGTGTGGCTGGCTGCGGCCCCTCGCGGCCGGCAACCACTCGGGTTTCGGGGCTCGTCACCTTCAAGGGAGCACCCGTCGCCGAAGCTGATGTGAACTTCATTCCCGCAGATGGCCGGCCAGCGAGCGGCCGCACCGACGCCGAGGGCCGCTTTAGCCTCTCGACCTTCGTGCCGGGTGACGGTGTGCTGCCGGGTGAGCATGTGGTGACCGTCAGCAAGCAGGTCGCCAGCAAACATAACCCTGACGAGATCTACCAGAACCATGTCGATCTCCTGCCGCCGCAGTACGGCAGTCTGCGGACCTCACCGCTGCGGGCCACCGTGGAAGCTGGCGGCAGCCACGACCTCACCTTCGACCTCGACCCGGCTCCCACAGCCGCTACCAAGTCCCCACGCTAATCTGCTGCTGTTCGCCGGCGGAACACATTGCCAGCATCGCTTGAGCAGGCGACCTACTCAGCCGAGAGTCCGACGAGCATGTTGGTCGTTGAGAAACGTGGCGACAGGCACCACGTCGACTCCATCAGCCTCTCATCGGTCCGGCCCGAAATAAACGATGATTCCGCAACGAACCTGGCCACCGCTTTCGCTCAACAAGCTGCAAAGGCCATCCCGCCCGGGACGACTTGAGGCCCGCCCAAGCTTCGCCGCGATCGCCACGAACTGTCGCGGCAGCGACAGCGTCTTCGGCTTTGTCTGCACGAGAATGTCCAGCGAGTATGCGGGCGGCGAACCTGGTGAAGCCGACCCGCCGCCAGAAGGTGCCCTGCCACACCCCTTCCCGCTACGCTTTTGCCTCGCCGCGAAACGCCGCAGGGTGTCATGTGCGACAATGCTAGGGAAAGAAGGCTTGACTACCGAGGATCACTAGTTCAGGGTAATGAACTAGCAGCCTTTGATAGGGCAGCCTGCTTTCTTGGAATCGTCCATGCTGCGTGAGACCGGCACGTACCGAATAAGCACCGTCCACGGCGAGGCCGTGAGGGCTTTCATACCGCACGCATTGCCGCCGGCGGAGCCTCCGCTGGCGATCGAGGGCGACCTCGCCGATCGGCACGCCGCCGCGGTCACTTCGATCGGCCGCCTCCGCGTCGCTGCCGCCATGGTCCCCGACCCCGGCTGGTTTCTCTACGGCTTCGTTCGCAAGGAAGCCGTGTTGTCGTCGCAAATCGAGGGCACCCAGGCGACGCTCCGTGACGTTGCAACCTTCGAGGCGACGAGCATTACCAACCGCCCAGCCGACGTCGCGGAAATCTGCAACTACGTCACGGCGCTCAACCACGCCCGCGCCATGATCGCCGACTCAGCCGGCCTGCCTCTCAGTGCGCGGCTGCTGTGCGATGTCCACCGCATCCTCATACGCGGCCTCCGGGGCGCCGACAAGCTCCCCGGCGAAATCCGGCGGAGCCAAAACTGGATCGGCGGTACGCGGCCTGGCAACGCCCGTTTCGTGCCACCGCCACATGATGAGGTCGCGCCCGCTTTGGCCGCCCTCGAGAAGTGGCTGCACGCGGACGACCCGCTCCCGCCGCTGATCAAGGCCGGGCTCGCACACGTGCAGTTCGAGACGATCCATCCATTCCTCGATGGCAACGGCCGCATCGGCCGCATGCTGATCACCCTGCTCGTCGAACATTGGGGGCTCCTTGATCAACCCTTGTTGTACCTGAGCCTCGCATTCAAACGCCGCCAGCAGGATTACTACGACCGCCTCTCCGCGGTGCGGACCGAAGGCGACTGGGAGGGCTGGACCGCTTTCTTCCTCGAGTGCGTCGCTGAAGCCGCCGAGGACGCGGTGGACGTAGCCGGCCGCCTGTTTCGCATCGTCAGCAACGACCGGGCAGCGCTGCTCGCATCCGGCTCGGCGACGGTAAACGCACTCCGGCTCCTCGAAGCCATGCCAGAGCATCCGGTCATGACGCTGCCACGCGCCGTCGACCTGCTCGGTGTCGCCAAGCCCACTGCCTCCAAGTGCATCGAGGAATTACTCAAGGCCGGCGTCTTGTGCGAAACGACTGGCAAGCAGCGGGATCGTGTGTATGTCTATGAGGCATACATGACAACCCTGACCGATCCGGAGAAGTCTTCCCCCGGCGCGTAGTTCGCGGCCGACAGGTCTGGGCCTGAGCCTGTCGATGTCGTCTTCCGGCTACGCCTCCGGCTCGCAGCGAAATGCTGCCGGCGACGTTTGTCGTTGCTTGGTAAACACGCGGGTGGAGTAGTAGCGATCGGAGAACCCAGATTTGAGGCCGCCGCTGACATGCTCGGCTGGCAGCACAATGGAGTCTCCGTCACTGCCAGCGTTCGAATCTCACTTGCTGACCGGGACGAGCCGGGGCAGTTCCGGGGCCTAGAGCATCTGCTGCGTTCCTGCGGCCGGCCGGCGTTTGCGATTCAGCGGCTTCCGCAGTTCCCGAGGCGAATGACTTGCCGGCTTGGCTAAAGGACGTTGCCAAATCCAACTTTTCGGCCGCTTGGTACGAACGCGACGCTTGAAAAAGTGCCGTTGCCCGTCCTCTCCTCCTCTCCACCGAGTCCGCTGCGTCGCGTGGTTCCGCGTGCAGTGCTTCATCGGCCCATAATCAGATCGATTCCGGAAAAGATGCTTTCCATTCGCTTCCTGGGAAGCTTCCCGGCGCGGTCGATCAGTTGTCGCTTATCGATGGTAACGAGTTGCGACACATTGGCGATCGAATCACGATCGAGTCCGGTTTGCTTGGCGGTGAGCAGCACGTTGCCAGGGGCTATCGACCACCGAAGATTGCTTGTCAGGACAACGCAAACGACCGTGGAAATCTGGCTTCGGTTGAGCGGGTCAGACTGAAGGATGATGACTGGCCGACGGTAACCGGGAGCCGAGCTGATAGGCTCTGCCAGGTCGGCCCACCAGACTTCGCCTTGTGCGATTACCATTCGGCTCGCTGCACGGTCTGCTTCGCGGCCACGTCGAGAAAGGTATCTCCGTTTTCTCCCGCTTCATGGATGGCTTGGTCCATGAGAGCAGTGATCCTGTCGTCGTCGTGGCGGGCGACGAACTCGGCGAGAGCGCGGGCGTAGAGTTTGCTTCGGGACGTTTGAAGCCGCGACGCGAGCCGCTCGGCGTCCTGGAAGACATCGTCGGGGATTGAGACGGCAGTTTTCATACCAAAAGTATTACCAAGGGCTCGCCCCTCGGCAAGGCCAGCGGAACTCGTCTATATCTGACTCTCGACAATTCCGCGTGGGCTCTTGATGAGAAGCATGATTCCAAGAGGCTGCGTGGAGGCAAGTCAAACGCGGGTAAGGGCTTATCGAGCAGCCGCACGTATCACCAGCCCGGGGGCCGCCGGTCGATCGGGGTGAACTGGTGCAGTGCCATGGTGACGGGGAGTTCGAGCAAGCATCACCGGATGGCCTGCCGATGATCGACAGTCATCACCGCTAACGGCAGGTGCCCCGCGCTTCGCGACGCTCGATCCCGGTGCCGCATTGAATGCGATTCGGAGGCGGTCTGCACAGCGGACAGAATGCTACTTCTCCGCACTTTTTGCATTCCATTCCCCTTTGGGTTCCCGAGGCAAATGAATTATTGACTTGGCACCAAGACGTTGCCAAATCCAACTTTTCGGCCGCTTCCTCTGAACGCGACGCTCGCAAAAGTGCCGTTGACCGTCCTCTCCTCCGCTGGCCGGCTCTTTTCAGAGCCTGCTGGCGGGAATGGATGATCAGCCACGCAGGTCTGACACTTCGAAGCCGTGGCGATATTTCCGGGTCAGCATGTTGTTGGCCATTTCGTTGCCGGTGAAAGTCTCGGTGCGTGGGTCCATCTGCAGGGCAACACCGAGCTGGAGCGGGGTCGCCTCGAGGTCAACACCGTTGACCTGCAGGTGGTCGACAGTGCGGTTGACGACCTCGAGGTTGTCATCAGCACCCCCAAAGGCTGCAAACGCTTCGATCACTTCGTCAACTGACGCCGGCTTTCCGAGCCGATAGGAAATGGCAGCCGCATGGCCGAGACCGGCTGAAAGATGCCCCTCGCGGACGTCCGCATGCAACTCGGCGGGACTGCGGCGAGTCACCGCGTCGATGAAGTTCCCGACGTGGCTGATCGTGCCAACTTCATAGGCCGACCCCACAACGTCGTGGCCAAATCGCTCAACGACCTTACCGTCCGGGGCCAGGGCCACTCCCCGCCCCCAATCACCCAGGGCCACGATCCCATCAGTCCCGTAAAAGACATCACCGATTTTGGCATCAAACATCGGGCCCGTCTCCAGACCACGCACCTCGAACGTGATCGTCTTGTCACCGCACCTGTGGATGGCAACCTGCGTGTTGGGGGTGTCACCGGCATCGGCATATCCAAGTCGGCCGCCGTAGCTGATCACGCGGTCGCTCAGAGAATCGACACCCAGTCCCCAGCGGGCCACATCCATCTGATGGACCCCCTGATTGTTAAGATCACCGTTGCCCCAGTGAAACTGCCAGTGCCAGTCGTAGTGAAACCGGGGCCGATCGACCGGC